>JBFJPL010000234.1:0-1682 GCA_041617155.1 Kiloniellales bacterium | reverse complement strand
GCCGCCGTGCGGGCGCTGACCGGCGGGCGCGGCGCCGACTATGTCTTCGTCACGGTCGGCGCCAAGCCGGCCTTCGACCAAGCCTTTGATCTGACCGGCCGCCTGGGCACCGTGGTCCTGGTCGGCATGCCCGCCATGGGCGTGACCTCTGAGATCGACCCGACGACGATCGCGGACCAAAGCCAACGTATTCTCGGTTCCAAGATGGGCTCCGCGCGGATCCAGATCGATATCCCCAACCTGGTGTCGCTCTACCAGCAGGGCCGTCTGAAGCTCGACGAACTGATCTCCGGCCGCTATCCGCTGGAGCAGATCAACGAGGCCATCGCCTCGGTCAACCGCGGCGAGGCGCTGAGGAACGTGATCATTTTTTGAACAACGCCGATCGACCCACCGGCACCACCGGGAGAGCTAAGTCGATGAAGATCACCGACGTCAAAACCTTCGTGGTCGGCAACCCGCCGCCCCACTTCGGCGGCCGCTACTTCATCTTCCTCAAGCTGACCACCGACAGCGATGTGGAGGGCGTGGGCGAGGTCTATGCCGCGACCTTCGGGCCGCATGTCGTCGCGCACATGATCGAGGACGTCTGCGCGCGCCACGTGATCGGCAACGACCCCTTCAAGATCGAGGCGCTGTGGCGCAAGGTCTACGGCAGCGGCTACACCCTCCGCCCCGACGTTTCCCTGATCGGCGTGCTGAGCGGGATCGAGATGGCCTGCTGGGACATCGTCGGCAAGGAGCTGGACAAGCCGGTCTACGAACTGTTGGGCGGCCAAGTGCACGAGAAGCTGCGCAGCTACACCTACCTCTACCCGAAAGAGGGCGACAAGACCGACGTCTATGCCGACCCCGACCTGGCCGCAGAGCGGGCCGCGGAAACCGCCGCCCAAGGCTTCACCGCGGTCAAGTTCGATCCGGCGGGTCCCTACAGCGTCTATGACGGACGGCAGCCCTCGCTGGAGGCGCTGGAGCGCTCGGAACTTTTCGTCAAGCGGCTGCGCGAGGCGGTCGGCACCAAGGCCGACCTCTTGTTCGGCACCCACGGCCAGTTCACGGCATCCGGCGCGATCCGCTTGGCCCGCCGGCTGGAGCCGTACGACCCGCTGTGGTTCGAGGAGCCGACGCCGCCGGAGAACCCGGCCGAGATGGCCAGGGTCGCCCGCCAAACCACCATTCCCATCGCCACCGGCGAACGCCTGACCACCAAGTACGAGTTCGCCCGGGTCCTGGAGAACCAGGCGGCCGCGATCCTGCAGATGGCGCTCGGCCGGGTCGGCGGCCTGCTGGAGGCCAAGAAGATCGCGGGCATGGCCGAGACCTACTACGCCCAGATCGCACCGCATCTCTACTGCGGCCCGATCGAAGGCGCGGCCAACATCCAAATCAGCGCCTGCACACCCAACTTCCTGATCCTGGAGTCGATCCAGACCTGGGGCGGCTTCCACGCCGAGATCCTGAAAACACCGATCCAGTGGCAAGACGGCTATGTCATCCCGCCGAGCGCGCCCGGCCTGGGTGTCGAACTCGACGAGGAGGTCGCCGCCAAGCATCCCTACGACGGCACCGCCCTGCACCTGGAAATGGCCGAGAAACCTGTTTTCTAACGGATCGATGCTGACACATGAGTCGCGAATTTTTGACAGTCATTGCTGCGTCATGCCCGGCCATGACAGCTGCTG
>JBFJPL010000233.1:0-1752 GCA_041617155.1 Kiloniellales bacterium | reverse complement strand
CATCACCTTGCCCATGTCCGCTTCCTCGCCTTCGTGGCAGGAAACGCAGGAGTCGCCCGCGATGACCTTCTTGTCGGCTCGTTTGTGACCGGGCCCGCGCAGCCACTGATAGCTCGATTGCCCGGGATAGAACAGCTTCACCGGCGTCGTCGGTATCGAGGACAAATCCGATGGCGGGGCCGACCAGGCTGGTGCTGAGATGCAGATCGCGGCTAACAGGCCGATACTGGCCCCTAGGTGACTCTTTGCTCGGGAATTCATCGCGTTGCCCTCTCGATCCAGGTTTTGCGGCATCTGCCGATCCCCAAGGATGCAGCGAATGGGCCGCGCGCGAAAAATCGGATTATGGAGATGGAACGGCGTAGAGCCTTGATCTCAGTCAATCCCCCACAACCTCAGCCGAGTGAGGAAGGCCCGGTGTTTTGGCCGTTCAGATGGTCGAGTCGCTAGAGGTGGGCTCACAACCCGTCAGGCAGGCACCCGGCGCGAGACCATAGAGGCGGCGGGCCCGGGCCTCGAACGCCGAGACGATCGACCCGACCGTGCGGCGGATGGCGCCGGCGAACAGCTCCTGAATGAGCGGCGAGCGCAGCTCCAGGTCGACCGCAAGCGAGACTCGGCATCCATAATCCGGCAGGGGATCGAACAGCCAAGTCAGATGAAGCTTCCGAATCGGTCCGTCGGTCGAGGTCACGTCGATTCGCTCGGGGCGGAAAAGAACGGTTTTTGACTGGAAGCGACGGCGCACCATGGCGAGGCCGACCATTTGATCCGTATAGTAGGCGTTGCCCTCACGCTTGCGGACCCTGACCGCGACCCACCACGGCAGAAATTCCGGGTAGCGCTCGACATCGGCCGCGAGATCAAAAAGCTGTTCCGGCTGATAAGGAAGTGTGCAACGGCCCCGATGGGTCGACATAGGCCCTGCCTGTTCCTCGGTTACACCGGCCACCGCCTCGAAGCTTAGCATGCGCTGAGCCGAATGTCGCATTGCGGGTCTGGGCCATCGGCGTCAGCGGCCGGAGCCGAGTGGACAGCCTGTCGAGAGATGCCGGCCAGGTATCCCTGCCAAGTCTTTGCCAAACCTTTGGAAGGTGACCACAATCGGGTCATGTCTTCCGCCGCTTCAGAGACCTCCGCATCCTACGTGACCGAGGTCGATTACCCCGCCAGTTTCGCCCTGAACCAGGCGCCGGTTCATCTCAACTATATCGACCGCTCAACGGTGCCGTTGGACCGCGTTTGGACGGCGGCTTCGGCTACTGCGAGCTCGGCTGCGGTGCCGGCAAGACGGTCAACGTGCTGGCCGACGCTTATCAAGACGCCGAGTTCCTCGGTATCGACTTCAACCCGACCCATGTCGAGCGGGCCGGGGCCCAGGCCCGGGCGGCGAACCTCGGCAACGCGGCTTTCCTGGCGGCCGACATCGCCGAGCTCGACCTCGACGGCCTGCCGGACTTCGACTTCATCGCCATGCACGGGCTCTATGCCTGGGTGCCGGAGGCGGTCCGCGCGGCGATTCTTCGCTTCATCACAGCCAAGCTGAGGCCGGACGACCTGGTCTACGTTTCCTGCAACACGCTGCCGGGGTGGAGCGCGCTCGGCCAAATCCGAGCGTATTTTCTTGACCGCGCGACCCAGCTCGACGGCCGCCCAACCGAAAAGGCCCGGCGCATTCTGGACGAGCTGGACAGCTTGCGCGAAGCGGGCGCGCCCTTCTTTGCGGCCAATCCGGTGGCGGCATCGGTCTTG
>JBFJPL010000232.1:0-1931 GCA_041617155.1 Kiloniellales bacterium | reverse complement strand
GTGGCCGGACGCAAGCGCCATAGGCCGATGGCAACTTAACCGTATTTTTAAACCATGATTGTAAGAGACGGGGGTCGCTTTTGCATAACCAGGCCTCTGGATCCTTTCCGCCATGCGCAGCCTTCCTCGACGATACGGCCGGCGGCACGCGCTCAGATACCTCATGCCACCGGTGATTGTCGTGGTCGGATCGCTTGCGCTGTCCGGCTGTAAGTCCGGCGGTGGAGGCGGCGGTTCGGGCAGAGCGACAACCCAGGCCCGACCGCCGGCCGCGGCCCTGGCGCCGCCCCAGGCGCCAGCCAACTTCCTGACATCGGAGTTCAACACGAACTGGGGCCTCGGCCAGATCAATGCGGAAGAGGCCTATGCCGATGGCGCCTACGGCGGCGGCGTCACCGTGGCGGTCGTCGACTCTGGAATCGACACGAACCATCCCGATCTGGCGAACAATATATCGCCCGACAGCATAGATATCGTGAGCCCGGGCACGCCCCTGGACGATATCAGCGGCCATGGCACAAAGGTCGCCGGCATCGTTGCCGCCGAAAAAAACGGCGTGGGCAGCCACGGCGTGGCCTTCGACGCGACAATCCTGGCGGTCCGCGCGGATGAACACTGTGGCCTTCTGAACTGCTCGTTTTTCGATTCCGATATCGCTCGGGCGGTCGACTACTCGGTCGTCAAGCTCGCCCATGTCATCAACATGAGCCTTGGCGGTCCTGCACCGAATACGGCTCAGCTGGACGCGGCCTTGGCAAGCGCGGCGCAAAACGGCGTCATCATGGTTGCCTCGACCGGCAACGCGGGTGCTTCGGAACCAGAGTTCCCGGCCGCTGGCGCGGGCGATCCCATGTTCGATGGGCTCATGATCGCGGTCGGTTCCGTGGACCAGACCGACACCATCTCCTCCTTTTCCAACGCATGCGGCTCGCACCGGGACTTCTGCCTAATGGCCCCGGGCGAAGCGGTGGAGACGACGAGGGCCGGCGAAAGCGACGCCGACAACACGGCTACGGTCAGCGGCACCTCCTTCTCCGCGCCGCACGTTTCCGGCGCGGCGGCACTATTGATTCAGCGCTTCCCGAACCTGACGGCTCAAGAGGTGGTGCAGATTCTTCTGACCAGTGCCACGGATCTCGGCGATCCAGGCACCGACGAGGTTTACGGGCGTGGACTGCTCGACCTTGAGGCGGCGGTCAACCCGATCGGCAGCCTCTCCGTCCCGCTATCCAACACGGCTGGCGATGGCACCTCGGCGCTGGCCGATACGAGCCTCGAACTCGGTTCGGCCTTCGGCAATGCCCTTGGTAACATCGGCGCGCTCGGGCGAGTCATCGCATTGGATGACTTTGATCGGCCCTATCCCGTCGATCTGAATGGCGCCGTGAGTGGAGCGGAGCGGGGGTTCGGCCTGGAGAGTCTTCTGGCGCCTGCCACGAGCCGTGAGATCGAGCTGTCAGGCCCAGCCGGGTTCGGGCTCAGCATGACGCTTTCCGAGGCGGAGGCAACTGGCCCCGTCTCGGCTCCGGAAACCGGGTACAGCTTCGAATCCCTGAACTTCTCCACGGCGGTCAGCGAGTCGGCGACCCTGCGGCTTGGCTATCGGGTGTCCGCCGGCGCAAATCTCGGCACGAGCCGTCTGGCGTCAGGCGCCGACGGACTCTTCTGGTCGGCCGGTGAGACCTTGAGTCCGCACTATCAGCTACTCGGCAGCGGCAGCGGCGCCAACCTCGATATGATGCTGGGCGAAGCCACCATGCTGTCTCTCGGCTGGTTCCAGGCGCACAGGTCAGACAGCATCGATTTCACCGGGAGCGCCGACGAGGGAACACTTGGCCAGGCAAACCTGGCTCATCGCTTCGGCAGCGGCGCCAACCTACGCCTGGGGCTCGCCACGCTGGACGAGTCGGAAGCTTTCCTGGGCAGCGAGT
>JBFJPL010000231.1:0-1992 GCA_041617155.1 Kiloniellales bacterium | reverse complement strand
TCCGATGCCCGCGCGCATATGCTGCGCGGCGTCGATATTCTAGCCAACGCCGTCGGCGTGACGCTCGGCCCCAAGGGCCGCAACGTCGTGCTCGACAAGGCGTTCGGCGCGCCGCGGATCACCAAGGATGGGGTGACGGTCGCAAAAGATATCGAACTCCCCGACAAGTTCGAGAACATGGGCGCCCAGATGGTCAAGGAGGTTGCCTCCAAGACCAGCGATCTCGCCGGTGACGGCACCACCACCGCGACGGTGCTGGCCCAGGCGATCGTGCGCGAGGGCGCCAAGGCGGTCGCCGCCGGCATGAACCCGATGGACCTCAAGCGCGGCGTTGACATGGCCGCCGAAGCCGTGATCGAGGACGTCCGGAAGCGCTCGAGGAAGGTTTCGACGAATGCGGAGATCGCCCAGGTCGGCACCATCTCGGCCAACGGCGACCGCGAGATTGGCCAGATGATCGCCGAAGCCATGCAGAAGGTCGGCAACGACGGCGTGATCACGGTCGAGGAGGCCAAGAGCATGGCGACCGAGCTCGACGTCGTCGAGGGCATGCAGTTCGACCGCGGCTATCTCTCACCTTACTTCATTACCAACGTGGAAAAGATGATCGTCGAGCTGGATGAGCCCTACATCTTCCTGCACGAGAAGAAGCTCTCCGGCGTCCAAGCGATGCTGCCTCTGCTGGAGGCGGTCGTGGAAGCCGGCAAACCGCTCCTCATCGTCGCTGAGGATATCGAGGGCGAGGCGCTCGCCACGCTCGTGGTCAACAAGCTGCGCGGCGGCCTGAAGGTCGCGGCGGTGAAGGCGCCCGGCTTCGGCGATCGTCGCAAGGCCATGCTCGAAGACATCGCCTCCCTCAGCGGCGGCCAGCTGGTCAGCGAAGAATTGGGCATCAAGCTCGAGAACGTCACGCTCGACATGCTCGGCAGGGCCAAGAGGGTCCACATCGACAAGGAGAACACGACGATTATCGACGGCGCCGGCAAGAAGAAGGACATCCAGGGCCGCATTGCGCAGATCCGAGCGCAGATCGAGGAGACCACCTCCGACTACGACCGCGAACAGCTGCAGGAGCGGTTGGCGAAGCTGGCCGGCGGGGTCGCGATTATTCGCGTCGGCGGCGCGACCGAGGTCGAAGTCAAGGAGCGCAAGGACCGCGTTGAGGATGCGATGCACGCCACACGAGCCGCGGTCGAGGAAGGCATCGTCGCCGGCGGCGGAGTTGCTCTCCTCTATGGCGCCAAGGCGCTCGCCAAGCTGAAGCCGAACAACGCCGACCAGCAGGTCGGCATCGACATCGTCCGCCGCGCGCTCGCCTTTCCGACCCGACTGATCGCCGAGAATGCCGGTACCGACGGCTCGGTCGTCGTCGGCAAGCTGTTGGATAAGGCCGACGCCAACCACGGCTTCGATGCCCAATCCGGGAGCTACACCGACATGGTGAAGGCCGGCATCATCGATCCGGCGAAGGTCGTTCGGCTCGCTTTGCAGGGGGCGGCGTCGGTGGCGGGGCTGCTCATCACCACTGAGGCGATGGTTGCCGAAAAGCCGGAGAAGACGGCTGCACCGCCGGTGTCAGGCGGCGACATGGACTATTAGGACACCCCATACTGATGCAGGAGGGCACCATGGCCAAGGGGCAGAGGCGAGGCAATCGGGAGTCCCGAAAACCAAAGCAGAAGAAAAAGGAATCCATAATGGCTCCCGACGTGTCGATCAAAAACACATCGCCTTTGACCGGAATTCCGAAGAAGAAGAGTAGCGGCACAAGAGCATGACTGTCCGGACCAAGAAAGCGACAGTCACGTTCAGGCGCCCACTTAAGCCGACCTCTTTCAACTGCCAACAACCCAAGGAAACCTGTCGCCTGGTGATTGACGAAGAGGAAAGTTTTAGGCTTCTTGTTCTCGCCTATCAGCGTACGGCAACAATGCTGCACACGCTCGCCATCCTCGATCCTCAGCGCGCGGTTTTCGCCAGGTTCTCCCGATC
>JBFJPL010000230.1:0-2008 GCA_041617155.1 Kiloniellales bacterium | reverse complement strand
TGCCGACGATAGGCTGGGTGCCGCCACGGTCGGCGGTGTCGACTGGGACGGCTGGGAGCCGATCGGTTCAGAATCGGAGCCCAGCAGCACGACCTCGTGCGGCGGGAGTCCGCTTAAGTGCCCCTGCACCCAGAATGGCCTGACGCGGCTGACCAACACCCGGAGCGAGGTCGACGACGCGATCACCCAGCTGGACAACCCGGTGGGTGCGACAAACATCGCCTCGGGTTTGGCCTGGGCTTGGCGGGTGTTGATGCCGGGCGCGCCGTTCACCGACGGTGTGCTCGAACCGAAAGGCCGGCACACGCGGGCGATTGTCCTGCTGACCGATGGCGAGCAGCAGGGCTGGCACAGCGATGCTTACGGCGGCCAATTCGGCACCTCCAAACCCAATGCCGGCTTGAATACTCGTCTGCAGGTGATAGCGGACGCCATCAAGGCGCAGGGCGTCGAGATCTACGCGATTCAGTACGAAGCCAGCACGGCCGGCTTGGACGCGCTTATGCAAAGCGTCGCTAGCGGGCCGGCGGCGCCCTATTGGCACTCCGCGAGTAACGGCGCAGAACTGCAAGGGATTTTCCAGGAAGTCGCCAACCACCTGTCGGAATTGAGGCTGTCGAAATGATTGCCGCGCGAGATCGCACTTTCGCTCGTTTCTGGCGCCGCTCGGAGGGCACGGCGGCGATAGAGTTTGCCTTTATCGCCTCGATCCTCGCCCTCCTGGTCATCGGCACGATGGAAGTTGCGCGGATCCTGTTCGCCACCTCTATCCTCGAGGGCGGCCTGCGGGAAGCCGCGCGGTTCGGCATTACCGGCCAGGAACTGGACCAGGCCGCCCGCGAAGCGCGTGTCGTGGAGATCGTCCATGCGCACGGGGCCGGCGTGGTCAACGTCACGGCCGCCGACGTCACGACCAAATCCTACGACAACTTCTCCAACATCGGCCAGCCAGAGCCTTTTGTCGACACCGATGACGGCGGTCCACTCGACAACGGCACCTATGACCCAGGCGAACCCTATACCGATGTGAATTGTAACGCCCAATGGGATGCGGATCAGGGCCAACCGGGTCTGGGGGCCGGTAACGAGGTGGTGCTTTATTCCGTCTCTTATGACCTTCCGCTGATGACCGGCATGCTTTCGCCCTTCTTGGGCCAGGACGGCAAGTTCACAATCGAGGCCAGCGTGGCGGTACGCAACGAGCCCTTCTCTGGAACGACACCGGGATGCGGAACATGACAGCCCAAGAGAAAAGTCGAGATGAAGTGTTCATCGCGCAACGTCTTCGCCGCGGCCTGCGCCGCCTGATCGGCGACCGTGAAGGTGTATCGCTTATCGAGTTCGCCTTCGTCGCACCGGTTCTCGTCAGCCTGCTGATCGGCAGTTTCGAGATCGCCCGCTTTGTCCTGCTCAATCAGAAGCTCAATCGCCTGGCCTCCAACACCAGCGATCTGGTCACCCGCTCGGAGACCATGTCGCTAGAAGAAATCGACAACATCTTTGCGGCCGGCGAGTACATCACCGCACCCTTCAGGATGGGCAACAAAGGTGTGGTGTTCATAACCTCGGTCAGCAATCCGGGCCCGAACGACACCAGCCCGCCCGTCGTGAATTGGCAGGAAAACAACAATGCGGCGGCGCCGTTTTCGAGTGAAATCGGCACCGAGGGCGGCCTGGCGACGCTGCCGGCCGGCGTCACACTGCGGGTCGGCCAGGACATCATCGTGTCAGAAGTCATCTACGACTTTGAGCCGATCATGTTCGCCGATATGACCGACAAGCAGCTCTACCACGTCTCCTTTCACCGCCCGAGGCTGGGCGAGTTGACGGAACTTACGCCGGCCCCCGACCCCTAGTTGAGGTCCGTGGACGCCAATTGAGTCCCGGAGCCTCGGTTGAGCCCTTGACGCTGCGTTTCATCGCGGCTTGATCCTCGGCTGGCCGAGCCGGCGTCGATCGCGCGCTATTGCCACTTCCGGAATCGGCGGATCGGGAGTTCGTCGGCCGG
>JBFJPL010000229.1:0-2031 GCA_041617155.1 Kiloniellales bacterium | reverse complement strand
CGGCACGGCGGCAGCCTACCGCGACGCGGTCTTGGCTTGGCCGGACTTGATCGAGTGGACGCAGGCCGCCCGGGCCGAACCGTGGATCATTGAGTTTTCGGGGCTTCCGGCGCCGTCGGCGCGTCCTTGATCAGCCCGACCTCGCGGTAGTAGCGCTCCGCACCGGGATGCAGCGGCGCGCCCAGTCCCCCGAGCGCCGTCTTCAAGCGGATCAACTGGCCCTTGGGATGGCCGCCGTCCAGCAGCCTGCGGGTGTTTTCGTGCCAAAGAGAGCGCGTGATCTCGTAGACCGTCTCCTCCGGCACTTCCGCCGCGACCAGCCACTGGGCGCCGACCGACAGTGTTTCGGTCTGACCGACGTTGCGATAGGTCCCCGGGGGAATCACGCTGGACGCGAAGAAGGGGGCCGCCTTGCTGAGCTTCTCGGCTTGAGGACCGGTGATCGGCACCAGGTTGATGAGCGACTCGTCGGCCAGTTCCTCGACCGCGCTGGCCGGTGTGCCGGCGACGAAAAAGAAGCCGTCGAGCGTACCGGCGCGAAGCATGTCGGCCGCCTGACCGGCGGCGACCGACACGAGTTTCGTGTTGTGCGGACCCAGACCGTAGGCTTTCAGAACCATGAGTGCGTCGACCCTGGTGCCCGAGCCCTCCCGGTCAACCGAGATGCGCTTGCCACGCAGTTCTACGACGCTACGCGCCACGAGGTCGCGGCGGGTCACCAGATGGATCGATTCCGGAAACAGGTTGGCGATCGTGCGCAGGTTTTTGACCGGTCCGCGCTTCTCGAACGTCCCGGTACCGCTGTAGGCCCAGTAGGCGACGTCGGCCTGACTCAAGCCCGATTCTAGCTCGCCCATGGCGATCGACTCGACGTTGGCCACCGATCCGTGGGTCGATACCGCCGCGGCGATCATGCCGGGAACGCCGCAGCTGCCGCCGCGCTCGCATTCGCGGCTGCCTGGCGGCTTGCTGATCGCGCTGGCGATCAGGCCGCCGATCGGGAAATAGGTGCCGGCGGTCGACCCGGTGCCGATACGGAAGAATATCGGGGCCTCCGCCCCGTCGGCGGAGAACGACCAGAACAGTGCGCCGGCGGACAGCGCGCCGGCCAACGCCAACAGCCGTCGGCGCGGATAGACCGCCCGGCGCCCGCATCTCGTTTGGCGCGGGCCGCAGCGCCGGTCGCTGTAGCTGGCGTGCCGCAAGACTTTGCCCTTTCTCAGCGTGAACGCCCCTGGAGCCCCCGGCTATCACTATGATATAGCAAGGGCCTCCTTGGCAATCCAGGGGTCACGCGCCTATCGGCCGAAGGGGTGCCGATTTTAGCCGCCTTGAAACGCAGCCACCGGCCCATTGGCTCGCGCGTCTTGTCCGGGAAGCACGCCCATGAACCTCGCCAATCTGCTGATCCGTGCCGGTCGCGAACGTCGCGAGGGACCCGCGGTTGCGGTTGGCGCCGCCGTGCTGTGGCGCTATGGCGAACTGGCCGAACGTGCCGCCCGTTTGGCCGGCGGCTTGCGCCAGGACTATGCGCTGGCGCCCGGCGACCGGGTCGCGCTGGTCATGCGCAATTGCCCCGAGGCCCTCGAACTGCTCTACGCCTGCTGGCATGCCGGTCTGGCGGCCGTGCCGGTCAACGCCAAGCTACATCCACGCGAACTGCGCTTCATCCTTGAGCACAGCGGCGCCAGCCTTTGTATCGCCACCCCGAAGGAGGCCGAAGCGATCGCCGCGCAAACCGCCGGCTTGTCCGATTTGCGCGAACTTATCGACGTCCGAGCGCCCGCCTACCGGCGCCTTTCGCGCCACGAACCGATCGATCCGGCGGGCGGCGGTCCGGACGATCTGGCCTGGTTGTTCTACACCAGCGGCACCACCGGCCGGCCCAAGGGCGCCATGTTGAGCCATCGCAACTTGCTGACCATGTCGCTTTGCTACTTCGCCGACGTCGACAGCATCGCGCCCGGCGACTGTATTCTGCACGCCGCTCCCTTGTCGCACGGCTCGGGGCTCTACGGTCTGCCCCACTTG
>JBFJPL010000228.1:0-2071 GCA_041617155.1 Kiloniellales bacterium | reverse complement strand
CCTGTTGGCGAGCTTCAGCAGGATGCTGAGGCAGGTCACAACCGTGGCGAAGATCAGCCCTAGCCCGCCGGCCAGCGCCAGCGCCGCGGCGAGCCGGGTCAGAATGCGGTCGAGGCGGTCGATCATGAAACGGGCTCCGGGACTTCGGCAGCGCGGGACAGCACGGCCGAAGCCCGTGGCAGGACTACCGGTTGTCCGCGATCAATGCGCGCGCCTTTTCGATCAGCGCGGCGCCGTCGAAGCCCTCGGACTTGGCGCGCTCGACAAAGCGGTCGTAGACAGGTTGCGCGGCCTCGATCCAGCGGGCGACCTCGGCCTCGTCGAGCATGATGAGCGTGTTGCCCGCCTCCTCGGCCACCGACCGGCCGAAAGCGTCGGCATCCGCCATCGCTTGGCCGGCAAATTCCGAAAGCGACTTGCCGGATTGCTCGTCGAGGATGGCGCGCAGGTCCTCGGGCAGCGCCTCGTAGGCGTCCCAGTTCATGCCGAGGATGAAAACGGCGGTATAAAGCGCGTTGTCGCCGCCCACTTCGGTGTGGTTGGTGACGAGCTCGGCCAGCTTGATCGAGGGCGTCACCTCCCACGGCAGGACGGTGCCGTTGATCACGCCTTTCGACAGGTTCTCGGGAATCGCCGGCAGCGGCATGCCGACCGGGTTCGCGCCAAGCTCGCCCAGCAGGTCGGTCACCAGCCGGGTCGGGCCGCGCAGGTCCTTGCCGGCCACGTCTTCCAGCTTGGCAACGGGTTCGGCGGTGTGCATCACGCCAGGTCCGTGAACCCATGCCGCAAGGATCTTCACGTCCTGGAACTCTCCGTCCTGCAATTCAGTCGCGACGAGATCCCAGAAGGCGCGCGACGTAGCGACCGAGTCCTTCATGATGAAGGGCAGTTCGAACACTTCGGCGTTGTTGAACCGGCCAGAAGTGTAACCCGGCAAAGTCAGAACCACGTCTACCGCGCCGTCGACGGCCTGGTCGTACAGATCGCCCGGCCGGCCGCCCAGAGACATGCTGTCGAACAGCTCGACCTTCAGACGGCCGTCGCTGGCCTCGGCCAGACGCTCTGCGAAAGGCACCAGAAACTTCGCGTGCAGCGGTGCCTTAGCCGACATAAAGTGGTGGATGCGGATCGTGGCGTCCTGCGCCTGTGCCGCGACGGATGCCGCGGCAAGCGCCAGAGCGGCAAGCGTGGATTTCAAAGCGATGGTCATGGGTCCCCCTAGAGACGTTGGCGATGCGGTCGGTGGAAATCCTAGCCGGAGTGACCGGCAGTGAACAGATCGATCTGCGGCTCTGGCCCGGGGCTGGTGCCGGGAGTGCCCGGCGTGCGTTCAGGCTTGCCAATGCCCGCGAAATTCTGTCTTTCAGCGCCGCGGCCAGGCGTCTTGATGGGCCGGGGGTGTGCGGGTGAGGATCATGAGGCAGACGGTTCGCGAGGCGCCGACCGGAGCGATACCCGCCTGGGTGGGCGGGGAGCTTTCGCCCGTCGACAAGATCGAAGCCCATCGCCGCGGGCTGCGGCACATGGCGGTCTCCGTCTTTGTCCTGCGCGGGTCCGAGACGCTGATCCAGCGCCGGTCTATGAGCAAGTACCACACCCCCGGATTATGGGCGAACACCTGCTGCACGCATCCGAAATGGGGCGAGGCGCCGCGTGACTGCGCCCAGCGAAGGCTTGGCGAGGAGCTTGGCATCGCCGGGCTGTCCCAGGTCCACCGCGGACAGGTCGAGTACCGCGCCGATGTGGGCGGGGGCCTGATCGAGCACGAACTGGTCGACATCTTCACCGCCGAGTCGTCGGCGGATCTGATCGTGCGCCCGAACCCCGACGAGGTGCTGGACACGGCCTGGATCGACTTCGAGGATCTCGCCGAAGACACTGTCCGGCGACCGGAAAGGTACACGCCCTGGCTACGGATATACCTGGACCGGCACCGCTCGATATTCCTGCCGCGGTGAGGCCCGCCCAGCGGCGTGCGCGATGTCCGATTGTCGATCGTGATCCGGCATGTTTCGCGGGTCCTGTTCAAAAAATGGAATTTTCGTTCCAATTCGTTGATGGCTTGGTTATG
>JBFJPL010000227.1:0-2130 GCA_041617155.1 Kiloniellales bacterium | reverse complement strand
CTCGACAGCTACGATTGGGAGCGCCTGCCGGCGGCCGACGCGGATATCCTCAACTCGAGCCGCAGCACCGACTTCATCACCCCCAAGAACGCCGCCAGCCTGGCCTTCCGCAACGCCACGCTGGAATTGGCCGAACGCCATCCCTTTGCCCGCGCCATGGTGAACAGCGGGCGGCTTTCCCGGCCCCATATTGCCGCCGCGTCGCCGCTCAACACGGCGGATCGGGACAGCTTCGCGGGCGAAATGGTGCCCGGCGCGCCGGCCAACGATGCGCCGGTCCGCCGCGACGGTTTGGACGATTGGCTGCTGCGCCGCTTGGGGCCAGGCTTCACGCTGCTGGTCTTTGGCGGAGACGAAGCCTCGGCCAATCCCGCCTGGCAGACCTTGGAAGGGGACGGAGTCCCGGTCCGGCCGCTTGTCGTGGCCCCGGCCGGGTCGCCCGCCTCGGCTTCGGGTGCACTCGAGGATCGTGACGGGCTGGCCGGGCAACGCTACGATGCCGCGCCCGGCACCTGCTACCTGGTCCGGCCGGATCAGCATGTGGCGGCCCGCTTTCGGGACTTCGACGCCGGGTCCGTGCGCGCGGCACGCGACCGCGCGCTCGGGTGGGCGACGGCGAAAACCGCGCAGGCGGAGGCGGCGCTCTCATGACCGGCAAGCTGAGGACGGAGGCGGGCAGGGTGCCGCCCGACGAGCTCTACAACCTGCTGATCGAGGCGCACCGCGACCTGGACGAGGCGGCGAGCCAGCGGTTGAACGCCAAGCTGATCCTGCTGTTGGCGAACCACGTCGACGATCTGGATGTGGTGGCCGAAGCCCTGGAATTGGCACGCGGCGAGGCCGGGGCATGAGGCCGGCCCGTGGGTGATCCCGGCTTCGCCGAGGGCCTGGAGCCCTTGGCCGACGGTTTCGACGTGTTTCTGGTCGATCAATGGGGCGTCATGCACGACGGCGGAACGCCCGCGCCCGGTGCGCGCGACTGCCTCGTGCGTCTGATCGCGGCCGGCAAGCGTGTGGTCGTGATTTCGAACTCGGGACGCCGCGCCGCGCCCAATGCCGAGCGGCTCGCCAGGATCGGCTTCCAGGGCAGCTGTTACAGCGCCCTCGTGACCTCGGGCGAGGTCGCCTGGCTGGCGCTTCGGGACCGCGCCGATCCCTTCTTCGAAGGCCTCGGACGGCGCTGTCTCCTGTTCAGCCGGGGCGGTGACCGCTCGATCGTATCGGGCCTCGACCTGGAGCTGGTCGAGACCGCGGAACGGGCCGATTTCATTCTGCTGAGCGGCTCGGAGGCACCGACGAAAACCCTGGCCGACTATGAACCCTTTCTGGCCGCCGGATGCGCGCACGGCCTGCCCATGGTTTGCGCCAACCCGGATTTCGTCGGCCTCTCCCCCGACGGGCTGCTGCTCAGCCCCGGCGCCATCGCGCGTCATTATGAATCGCTGGGCGGCCGTGTCCGCTGGATCGGCAAACCCTATCCGGAAATCTATGTCCAGGCACTGGCGGACCTGGGCAATCCGCCGGCCGGTCGGGTCGCCGCGGTCGGCGATTCGCTGCGGCACGATATCGCCGGTGGTAGGGCGGCCGGGTTGGCCACCATCCTGGTGACCGGCGGCATCCACCAGGCGGGCTTTGCCGGCGCCGTGGATCCGGTCTCGAGAAGGGCGGCCCTCAGCGCGCTCGATCCGGCTCCGGAGAACTGGCCCGATTGGCTGGTTCCGGCGTTTCGGTGGTGATCGACAAGGCCGAGGCGGCCGCCGGGACGCGCCGCGAGGACGGGCTGAAGGACCGCCGGCCGGTTGGCCGGAAATTAACCTGACCGAAACCGGGAAAATGTGAGGATTCCCGGTGTTTCGAGCTGTTAAAGGGCAGGATGACGGGAAGCGGGTCTTGAAAGACCCCCGGTCGCGGCCCGATCTGAAATCTATCGACAACGATAGGGTCTAACAATGGCACTGCCGGTTGAAGACTTGTCGGAATTCCAGGAGTCGCTTGGTTCTCATCTGGTTGATTTGGGCTGTCTGGACCGGGCGGGATTGGAGCGAGCGCTTCGTTTGTGCGAGAGCAGCGGGGAGCGTTTGCACGTTTTGCTTCCGAAGCTTGGCTTGGTCTCGGAGCGTGATTTGGCGG
>JBFJPL010000226.1:0-2283 GCA_041617155.1 Kiloniellales bacterium | reverse complement strand
GCCGGCGGCATTGACGTGCGTCAACGTCGGGCCGTTGCGCTCTGCTTCCGGAAGATCGGCAACGTCTTGTCGCAAGATACCAAGCCCTCGGCCCCCGCGGGCAGCCGCTCGTGGCCGCCGATGACGAGGTAGCCGCCGGGATTCATGTGTGCGTCGAGGCGTGCCAGGACTTCGTCCTGCACTGTCTTGTCGAAATAGGTGAAGGCCAGATTGCGGCAAAGGATCAGGTCGAAGGTTCCCTCGGGCGGGTCGGAGCGGATGTCCCGGAGCTCGAAGCTGACGCCCTGCCTGTATTCGGGGCGCAGACAGTAGCCGTCGTTCCGGCGGGCGAAGGCTTGGTCCAGGGCGTCCGGCGGCAGGTCCTTCAGCGAGCCCTTGCCGTAGCAGGCCCGCGCGGCCCGGCTGAGCATCGCCGGCTCGGCGTCGGTGGCGAGAATGTCGATGGCGATTTCCGGATCGGCCCGCTCGGCGCACCGTGACCAGGCGATGCGCAGGCTGTAGGGCTCCTCGCCGGAGGCGCAGCCGGCGCTCCAGCAGCGCACGCGGCGATCACCACGCGCCGCCGCCCTTTGCGCCAGCTCCGGCAGCACGCGGCAGGCGAACCTCTCGAACAGCTTGCGATCGCGATAGAAGCGGGAGATGGGGATGCGGCACAGGGCCTCGAGCCGGCGCCATTCCTCGGCATCCCGCTCGAGCAGGACGTCATAGGCCGCGAGGCCTTCCAGCCCGAGCTCGCGCAGGCGCCGGCCGAGCCGCTTGCACACTGTGCCCCGTACCTTACGGTAGCCCGCCCAGCGCAGTCCGAGGCGCGGCAGGTGGTCCTGCAGGAATTCAATGCAGTCCTTGTCCCGCATGATCCTTTCCAAGGTAGGGCAAGGCCGGTGGGGCGCGCTGCCGCGGGGTCCGCTCCTGTTCAAGGGGCATTCGGAACCGGTCCCACGTGCCACGGTCGACGCGCGAACTCAAGATAACCTTGAATGTTCAGCGTTTGTTCTTATATATACTCTGTCATCAGGGCAACTCCGCAGAAAACTTGACGCATTGTCCCGGCCGCCCGTTCGGGAGCCGAAGCGGTGCCCTTGAGGCGTGATCGAGCCCAGCGGCGAGCGATGACGGAAAATACAACAACAAGAGGGGGAAACCCGGGGAGCATGACAGCGAAACCTTACAATTTCGACGACGTTCTGGCGCGCTATTTCGATGAAATCAGGCGCTTTCCCATGCTGACCGCCGAGCAGGAGACCGATCTGGCCTTGCGTTGGCGTGATCATCGGGACCGCGAAGCCATGACCCAGTTGATCGGCAGCCACCTCCGCCTAGTGGTCACTATTGCGCGACGGCATGCCGGCTATGGCCTGCCGGTCAGCGACTTGATCTCCGAAGGCCATCTCGGCCTGATGCACGCGGTGGCCAAGTTCGATCCCGATCGCGGCGTCCGCTTCTCCACCTACGCGACATGGTGGATCCGGGCAGGCATCCAGGAATATGTCCTACGCTCCTGGTCGCTGGTGAAGATGGGCACGACAGCGGCGCAAAAGAAGCTGTTCTTCAATTTGCGCAGGCTGAAAAACCGACTGGAGGCTTTCGAGCAAGGCGATCTGCAACCGGATACGGTCGAGAGCATCGCGCGCGAGCTCGATGTCCCGGCGCAGGTTGTGCGGGAAATGAACAGTCGGCTCAGCGCGCGCGACCAATCCCTGAACGCGGTGGTCAATCCCGAGTCACAGAACGAGTGGCAGGACATGCTGATCGAGGAGGCCCCCGACCAGGAAACCTTGGTCATCGCACAGGACGAACTCGCCTGGCGGCGCGCTCTGCTCGAGCAAGGGCTGATCAAGCTGAACGAGCGCGAGCGCCGAATCCTCGACCAGCGCCGGCTCAAGGAAAAACCGCTTACCTTGGAGGCCTTGGGCCAAGAATACGGTATCTCGCGAGAACGCGTGCGCCAGATTGAAAATCGTGCCTTTGACAAGCTTCGGAAGGCCATGTTGCAAGCAGCCCCCGGGGCCCGGAGACGGACTGTGAGACTGGCCGCAGCAGGTGACGACACGACTGTCCGCTGCGCTGGCTAAACCGCGGCGGCGGCAGAGCCTCGGTCGCAAACAAGACCCGCAGCCTCTGCCCTTCCACCCGGAAGTCTCCTTCATGGGCGCTCGAGCAGGCTAGCTGCGGGCCTGGTCACAACGGATCGTCGCTGAAGTGGATCCCTCGCCATCTCGGCGCCTCGCCCAAAAGGACGTCTTGCCTGAAGGCTTCTTCCACCCGGCTCCTCGTCGTGGCCCG
>JBFJPL010000225.1:0-2847 GCA_041617155.1 Kiloniellales bacterium | reverse complement strand
TCATCGATCAGCGGCTGCAGCCGCTCGGGCACCTCCGGGACCAGGTCGGCCACCTGTGTTTCCTGGCTCGAGAAGAACGACCAAGCGCCATAGGCCAGGGCGAAGCACACGATCGAAACCAGGATCAGAGCCCCGCCCGGCACCTTGCTTTCGGGCACCGGTGTCGGGAAAACCAGCTGAGTCTGCTTGCCAAGGCCTTCGACCTCCGCCTTGAACTGGCGCACGAGATCCTTGCTGTCGAGCCCGAGGTAATCGGCGTAGCTGCGCACGAACCCGATGGCATAGGCCGTGCCCGGCAGCTTGTCGAATTCGCCGGCCTCGATGGCTTCCAGGTAGATGAAGCGTATGTTCAGGGCACCCGCGACATCGCGCAGGTTTCGGCCGTACTGCTCGCGCGTTCCCTTGAGAATCGCCGCGACATCGTCGTTCGACGAAGCGGCCGGCGCGCCGGCCAAGGCATCCGGCTCCGGCGCCAGGGGCCGTTGCGGTTTCGCGTCCGGGTATTGTTTATGTTCCACCATGAAGGGATCTAGATCTCTCGATACCGCGGCTACTCGACATGGGCCCAATCAGGAGATCGCGAACCGACGGCGCTTGATCTGCCGTGAACACCTTCTCCCGAAACCACACACCTAAGCCCGATCCCTGGGTCCCTCGAAAGGAACCGCCCCTAAGATGGGCCCGAATGCGGCAAATGTCCACTGGACCGCAAGATCAAGCACCATCAAGTCCGTAGGCCGTGTGCAGACTGCGTAGCGCCAACTCCGTGTAGTCGTCGGCGATGAGCACGCTCACCTTGATCTCGGATGTCGAGATGACCTGTATGTTGATGCCCTTTTCCGCAAGCGCGTTGAACATTTGCTGAGCGACGCCCGCATGGCTGCGCATGCCGACGCCGATCACCGATACTTTGACCACGTTGGCGTCGGCGATCAGATCGGAATACCCGAGATCGGTGCATTTTTCCTTAATGACCTTGATCGCGCGTTCCAGATCGGCCTTGGTGACCGTGAAGGTCATGTCGGTCCGGTCGCCGCCGGCGGAGACGCTCTGGACGATCATATCGACGTTGATCGCGGCCTCGGCGAGCGGGCCGAAGATCTTGGCCGCGACGCCGGGCTTGTCCGGAACCTGGAGCAGGGTGATCTTCGCCTCGTCCCGGCTGTAGGCGATCCCGCTGACGACAGCCTTTTCCACGATTTCTTCCTCGTCCACGACCAGTGTACCAGGCTCGTCGCTGAAGCTCGAGAGAACCTGGATCTGGACCCGCCGTTTCATGGCCATCTCGACCGAGCGGGTCTGCAGCACCTTGGCCCCTTGCGAGGCCATTTCGAGCATTTCCTCGTAGGTCACCCGCGCCAGCTTGCGGGCGCGCGTGACGATCCTGGGGTCGGAGGTATAGACCCCGTCCACATCGGTATAGATATCGCAGCGCGCCGCCGCCAGGGCGGCCGCCAGGGCAACCGCCGAGGTGTCGGATCCGCCACGGCCTAAGGTAGTAATACGGTTCTGCGGATCGACACCCTGGAAACCCGCGACGACCGCGACCTCGCCCCTGGATAGCCGGCGCATGAGCTCGCCTACCTCGATGCCCTCTATACGAGCATTGCCGTGGGCCGCGTCGCTGCGGATCGGTACCTGCCAGCCGAGCCAGGAGCGCGCCGCCACGCCCATTTCCTGGAGCACGATGGCCAAGAGCCCGGCGGTCACCTGCTCGCCCGAGGCCAGTACCACGTCGTATTCCCTGAGGTCGTAGAGCCGCGCGGCCTCCTGCACGTAAGCCGCCAGCTGGTCGGTCACCCCGGCCATGGCCGAGACCGTGACGGCGACCTCGTCGCCGGCATCGACCCGGGCCTTGACGCGTGCCGCGACAGCGCGGATGCGCTCGATGTTGGCCACCGAGGTGCCGCCGAATTTCATAACGATTCGGGCCATCGCGCTGCCGGGCTCCTGGACTCGGGCAAACAGGGACCGGCCCGAAACGGCTGCTGATCTGCCATTGCCCGGCCGGCGGCGGCTATCCATACTCTCAACCGGATGGCCCTGGCAAGCGGTCCGCAAAACGGCAGACATACGGTAGACAGGACATGGCCAAGCGGCAACCGACGGCGAACAGCGCCCGGCACGCCAGCATCGACCCCGAGGAGGTCGCCAAGTTCTCGGCCCTGGCCGAGGAGTGGTGGGACCCGGCGGGCAAGTTCCGGCCGCTGCACAAGCTCAACCCGACCCGCCTCGGCTTCATCCGCGACCGGGCGGCGGCCCGCTTCGGGCGCGACCCCGGGGCCGAGCAGCCGTTGGCCGGCTTGAGCCTGCTCGACATCGGCTGCGGCGGCGGCCTGCTGGCCGAGCCGCTCGGCCGCCTGGGCGCCAAGGTGACCGGCATCGACGCCTCGGCCCGCAACGTCAACATCGCCACCCTGCACGCCGCCCAGAGCGGCCTGGAGATCGACTATCGCCACGCGACGGCGGAGGACCTGGCCGCGGCCAGCGAGGCCTTCGACCTGGTGCTCAACATGGAGGTGGTCGAGCACGTCGCCGACCTCGGCGCCTTCCTGGCCGCCAGCGCGGCCCTGGTCAAACCCGGCGGCGCCATGGTGGTGGCGACCCTGAACCGCACGCCCAAGGCCTTCCTGCTAGCGGTGGTCGGCGCCGAATACCTGCTGCGCTGGCTGCCGCGCGGCACCCACGACTGGCGCCGCTTCCGGCACCCCTCCGAGCTGGCCGCCCCGCTGCGCGCCGCCGGCCTCGAGGTTGGCGAGATCACCGGCGTCGTCTACAACCCGCTGACCGACACCTGGCGCCTCGGCCGCGACACCGACGTCAACTACATGATGCTGGCGCTGAGGG
>JBFJPL010000224.1:0-2881 GCA_041617155.1 Kiloniellales bacterium | reverse complement strand
TTGATCCTGCTGCGACGCATGGCGCGCTGCAGGCTGACCTTCAACGGCGTGCCGTCCGCCGTGGTCATGACCTCTCGTGTTACCGCGATGTCCGCCACTTTCCGCTCCCGTCGATAACGCGCCCAAGAAACGACTGCTCGGTGAAAATCCCCGCGGGTGGAACGGCGTGGTGCCGTCCCGCCCGCAGGCTTTGCTTACTTGGCCAGCCAGGCCTGGAACCGTTCGTCCAGCTCACCCCGGTTGTCGGCCCACCACTCGTAGTTAAAGAGCAGCGTCTTCTTGGAGTTTTCCGGGCTGGTCGGCATGTGCGGCGCCATGTCGATGCCCAGGGTCGCATGCTTGCCGACGAGCGGCGCCGACGACTTGCGGGTCGGGCCGTAGGAGATGTACTTGGCCTGGTCGGCGAGCCGCTGCGTGTCGGTCGCGAAGCGCAGGAACTTCCTGACCTCGGCCTCGTTCTTGCCGCCCTTCGGGATGGCCCAGCCGTCCAGGTCGAAGACCTGCCACTCCCACATCATGGCGATCGGCTGCTTCTCCTCCTCGATCGCCGAGAAGAGCCGGCCGTTGTAGGCCGAGGCGATGACCACCTCGCCGTCGGCCAGCAGCTGGGTCGGCACCGCGCCCTTGACCCACCAGACCACGCTGTCCTTGATGGTGTCGAGCTTGGCGAAGGCGCGATTCACGCCCTCCGGCGTCGACAGAACGTCGTAGATCTCGTCGGCCGGGACGCCATCGGCGATCAGCGCCCACTCGAGGTTGCCGATCGGCTTCTTCTCGAGGCTGCGCTTGCCGGGGAACTTCTTCAGGTCGAAGACGTCGGCGATCGAATCCGGCTGTTCGCCTTTGAACTTGTCGGTCCGGTAGCCGAAGGTGGTCGAGTAGACGATCTGCGGAATGAAGCAGTCCATCAGCGTGCCCTCGACGAAGTCGTCCGAGGGCTTGGTGCCGTCCGGCGCCGGCGCCAGCAGCTCGTCGTGGTCGATCTCGAGGATGACGCCCTCGTCGCAGGCGACGATGGCATCGGCGGCGACCATGTCGACCAGGTCCCAGGTGACGTTGCCGGCTTCGACCTGCGCCCTGAGCTTGGCGACACCCTCGGAGGCCGAGTCGTCGTTCAGGATCTTGATGCCCGGATTCAGCTTCATATAGGGCTCGTGATAGGCCTTCTGCTGGCTCGCCGTGTAGGCGCCGCCCCAGGAGACGACGACAAGGGTGGTTTCGGCCCGCGCCGTGCCGGTCGCGGCCATGCCGGCGGCGACCATGCCCGCGACCGCCAAGGATGTGTACTTCAACGAACGTTTCATTGGGTTCTGTCTCCCTGCTGTGTGATGCCGGCGGAACCGGCGATTTCTGGTTTCTTTTGCTTTCCTAACAGCTACTTGCCATCAGGCATCCAGCGCCCGGCAATCCTCGGCCTGCCAGCCCACCGTCACGTTCTCGCCGGGCTTCAGGTGAACGTGGCCCGACGAGTTCGGCACCTTGACGATGAAGTCGTCGCGGCCGCACAGGCTGATGCGGGTGCGCATGTGATCGCCAAGGTAGATGAGTTCCTCGACCTTGGCCTCCAGCACGTTCGGACAGGTGCCTTCGGGCGGCTTGATGAACACCCGCTCGGGCCGGAGCGACAGGGTCGTCATGGAGCCGACACCGCCGTGGTTGACCGACAGCGCCTTGATGCTGGCGCCTTCGACCTCGACCGTGCAGAGCTTGGAATTGGCATCGGTGACCTTGCCGACCAGCTTGTTGTTCTCGCCGATGAAGGCGGCCACGAAGGCGTTCTGCGGCTTTTCGTAGAGGTCGTCCGGAGCCTCCAACTGCTGGATGATGCCGTCGTCGAACACCGCGATGCGGTTCGACATGGTCAAGGCCTCGGACTGGTCATGGGTCACATAGACCATGCTGACGCCCAGGCTGTCGTGGATATGCTTGATCTCGTACTGCATCTCCTCGCGCAGATTCTTGTCGAGCGCGCCGAGCGGTTCGTCCATCAACACCAGCTTGGGCCCGAAAACCAGGGCGCGGGCAACCGCGACGCGCTGTTGCTGGCCGCCGGAAAGCTGCGCCGGCCGCCGGTTGCCGAAGCCGTCGAGACGCACCATCTCCAGCGCCCGATTCACCCTTTCCTCGGATTCCGCCTTGCCCATCTTGCGGACCTGCAAGGGGAAGGCGAGGTTCTCGGCCACGGTCATGTGGGGGAAAAGCGCATAGTTCTGGAACACCATGCCGATGCCGCGCTTGTGGGGCGCGACATTGTTGATCGGCACGCCGTCCAGGTAGATTTCGCCGTGCGTGGCCGTCTCGAAGCCGGCCAGCATCATCAACACCGTGGTCTTGCCCGACCCCGATGGCCCCAACATGGTCAGGAATTCGCCGCGCGCGACGTCCAGATTGAGGTTCTTGACGACGAGGACTTCGCCGTCATAGCTCTTCTGGACGCCATCGAATTTAACGATGATGTCCGATTGTTCGGACGCCATTCAGCCGCTCCCTGTTTGTTTTTTCTTATGTGGTGGTGTCTTAAGACCCGCCACGCTTATTACGAGGCAACACTACTTCAAAAAGAAGTGGATTTGGAGTCAAATTTCATTTGATGAAAACCCAAGTCATACTTGGGGCAGCCGAATCCAAGCAGTCCGGATAGCAAAAGTGTCGCCCCGGGCACGTAGAGCGCGAAATTCGTCTTTAGGCGGCGCGCTCGAGGCCGAACTCGCGCCAGATCCGCGACAGCGCCTCGACCAGGCGGTCCATGTCGGCGTCGCTGTGCAGGGGGGTCGGGGTGAGGCGCAGGCGCTCGGTGCCGCGCGGCACGGTCGGGTAGTTGATCGGCTGGACGTAGATCCCGTGGCGTTCCATCAGGAGGTCGGTGATCCGCCGGCAGACC
>JBFJPL010000223.1:0-2972 GCA_041617155.1 Kiloniellales bacterium | reverse complement strand
GCCCGGTTCCAGCCCGATACCGTGAAGCCATGACATTACCATGATCAAGACGGTATCGGCCGGATTGTCGAGCTAAATTCGCGGACGCTTGCGGTTTGCCAGCGAAGGCACCGGGAAATCCTCCCGAACGGCTGCAAGCGGAAACGCCGCCGAATTGAATCTCGCTCGCGATTTGCCGAACCTGAATGGCTCGGCACCGTTTCCTATCAGTCGCCTCCTGCCGCCCGCATTTTTCATCCCGCCAAGCAAGCAGGTGACGAAATCCCGAGGGTTCTTTGCCGCAACGCGCGGTCCGCGTGTAGCCTGTGGCTGCATTGGAATCAGAGGCGCCAACGGCACCAGACGCCGGTCCGGCCGAGACGCTCGCTTTTCAGCATCAGCGACTCGATATCGAAGCCGTTGTCGTGCAGCCACCGCCAGCCCGGCCCGGGCCAGGCGACTCGGGCGAAGTCGACGCGGCCCGCCTTGTCGAACCGGACCTCTTCGGCCTGCAGCAGACGGCGCTGCTCCGGGCTTTCCGCGCCGCCGTCCTTACGCGCGCTGATCCGTCCCCGGCTGTTGATCACCCGGTGCCAGGGCACGTCGCTACCCCCGGGCAGACAGGACATGGCATAGCCGACGATGCGCGCGCTGGCGGCGCCCGCCACCAGGGCGACCTGGCCGTAGGTGGTCACCTGCCCCTTCGGCACCTGGCGCACCACCGCGTAGATGCGCTCGTAGAGCTGCCGGTCGCGGACCGGTGGCGGCTTGCTTTTCTCGGCCCTGATCACCCGGTTCCTCCGCCAGGCCTGGTTCAGCCATTATCGGCAAGGGCGCCCGGCCAGACCACCCTTGAGTCAACGCCTGGCGACGGGCTATAGGGGGGCGTGCAGTTCAGCAGTCTGGAATCTGATCGATGACCGTCCTTGTGACCGGCGCCGCCGGCTTCATCGGCTTTCACCTCGCCAAGGCCCTGCTGGACCGCGGCCAGACGGTCATTGGCGTCGACAACCTGAACGACTACTACGACCCGGCCCTGAAGGCGGCCCGCCTGGACCAGCTGCGCGGCCGCAACGGCTTCAGCTTCCACAAGCTGGAGCTGGCCGACCGCGCCGCCCTGCCGGCCCTGGCCGCCGCCAACCCGGGGATCGAGGCGGTCGCCCACATGGCGGCCCAGGCCGGCGTCCGCTACTCGCTGGTCAACCCCCATGCCTACATCGACGCCAACGTCACGGGCCAACTGGTGGTGACCGAGGCCGCCCGCCGCCTGCCGCGGCTGCGCCATTTGGTCTATGCCAGTTCCTCATCGGTCTATGGCGGCAACAGCAAGCTGCCCTTCGCGGTGACCGAC
Source organism: Kiloniellales bacterium (assembly GCA_041617155.1). Lineage (GTDB taxonomy): Bacteria > Pseudomonadota > Alphaproteobacteria > Kiloniellales > JAKSDN01 > CAMYKD01. The sequence continues at coordinate 1,642 of JBFJPL010000223.1, read as the reverse complement.
CCGGTCGACCATCCCGTGTCGCTCTACGCGGCGACCAAGCGCGCCGCCGAGCTGATCGCCGAATGCACCGCGCACCTCTACCGCCTGCCGACGACCGGCCTGCGCTTCTTCACCGTGTACGGCCCCTGGGGCCGGCCGGACATGTCGGCCTTCATCTTCGCCCAGGCGATCTTCGCCGGCCTGCCGATCAAGGTCTTCAACCACGGCCGCATGCGCCGCGACTTCACCTATATCGACGATATCGTCGCCGGCGTGCTGGCCGCCCTCGACCGGCCCCCGGCGACCGACGCAAAGACGCCGCCGCACAAGATCTACAACCTCGGCAACCATCGCGCCGAGGAGCTCGGCCGCTTCATCGAGGTGTTGGAGCAGGCCTGCGGGCGCGAGGCCGTGAAAGACTACGTCGAGATGCAGCCGGGCGACGTCGAGGCGACCTATGCCGACATCGAGCTCTCGCGCCGGGACCTCGGCTTCGCCCCGACCACGACGATCGAAGCAGGCCTGCCCCGCTTCGTCGAGTGGTACCGGGCGTACCACAAGGTCTGATCCGCCTCGGGCAGCCGGAACCGGGACGAGGCCCGGATCTGGGCAATCCTACGCCAATTTCGGCAGGGATATTCTATACTTTTCCGTGTATTAGGCCTATACTCTTAAGAAAATGGGGGAATAAAAGTCGATTTTGTTGCTTGCCGGCGGCGATTACTCCGCCGGAGCGACAAAAACCGAACTATAGGGAGGTAGGCGAACATGAAAATATCGATCCTTGTCCTGTTGCCGGCCGTCGTATCGGCCCTTGCAGCCTGCACGACGGTCGGCCATCCCGGAGAGCGGCGCGCCACCAAAGCCCTCGCGCCCATGGCGCGGCCGGACATCAACGCCGGCGACAAGTGGTACGCCCTGATGAACGGCGAGCCGATCGTCGTCACCACCTTGTCCCGCGACAGCGAAATGGTGCGGCAAAGCAGCAGCGACGGCTGCCAGTGGTACATGATCGCCTGGGGCTTCGCACCGCCGGCGGAGTGGAACGCTTGCGACCGGACCGGCAACGGAACCCAGAAGATCACCGAGATCAAAGGCGATGTCTGGCCGCTCCAGGTCGGCAAGAAGTTGAGCTATTCGTTCTACGGCTCCAACGATGCCGGCAATCTTTGGGTCGGCACGCGCGACTGCAGCGTCGCGGATCAGGTCCGCATCAAGACCGTGTCCGGTGCCTACGAGACCTACAAGGTGGTGTGCGACGATCCCTGGACTACCCGCACCTGGTATATCTCGCCGGAAGTCGGGGCGACGGTCTATTTCGTGCACTATCCCAAGACCAAGAACGAAGCGACCGTCATGGAGATGACCAGGTTCGAAACCGCCTCTCCGTCGCTCTGACCCCGCGGCTCGAGGTATAGCCGTCTTTTCTCGCCGTTTGGCGAAGCTGCGCGACTAGACGCGCGGCTGCTGTTGCGTGATGCAGTGGATCCCGCCGCCGCCGACGGCGATGTCGTCGATCGCAACCGGCACTATCTTGCGTTCGGGATAGACCCGCTGGAAGGTCTCCATGGCCGCCCGATCGGCATCGATGCCGTAGCACGGCATCACGACCGCGCCGTTGGCGATGTAGGCATTGACATAGGAGCGGCAGAAGCGCCAGCAG
>JBFJPL010000222.1:0-3035 GCA_041617155.1 Kiloniellales bacterium | reverse complement strand
GGCTGCTGCGCAGCAGCCCGCGCACTTGGCCTCAACCGACTGTCCTAGATTTCCGTGACTCACCAAAGGGGTGCAGTCCAATGCCTGACCCCGGTTGACCCCGGTTTTGTTTAATCGGGGTCAGCGACTGTGATTGAGTCAAGTGTGATTTGCGCCCACATAGGGTTGCGCTCCTCTCATGGCCTATTGCGGCTGCTCAACACAGACCCCGCATCATAGACCCGGAGCGTGACCAGCCGCGATTACGGCCATGTCCCCTTTTGTGCCCGCCCCGTTCGCCGCGCAAGGAAGGGGCGGGGCATGGCGCCCCACCCGATCGCGCTTGACATGGCCGCGGAAGCCGCCGCTCGCGCGGCCCCGCGTTTCAAGGCTTCTCAATCGTCGTCGTCGTCGTCGTCGTCATCGCCTTCGGCGATCTTGCGCGCCTTGCCGGTCAGTTCGAGGATGTGCAGGCCGGTGTTGGCGCGGTCGGTTAGGTAGACCAGGCCGCGGTCGTCGACCTCGACGTTGTTGGTCTGGATCGCGAACTTGCCGGCCCGGTCGTCCGTGTTGGCCGTGATCCTCGGGATGAAGAACGCCGCCTCCTTCGGATCGAAGGGATCGCGGATATCCACGACCCGGACGCCGGCGTTGAACCAGGAGACGACAACCAGCTTCCGGTAGAAGACCGAGGTGAAGCTCTCGTTCGACGCATGGGCCCCGAAGCGACCGCCGACCTCGCAGAAATCACGCGGGCCCTTCTTTGGCGCGCTGAACCTGGGGACGTCGTAGTTGGCGACCGGCCACGGCCGGGCCTCGTCGGTGATGTCGACCAGATAGATGAACTGCCGGCTCTCGTTGCACTCGTTGGCGATCGCCTCGTTCACGACCACCAGGAAATCGCGCGCCGTGTTGACCGGGCCTTTTTCCGGAAGATCGTAGCCCAGCACCGGGAAGGTGGTGTGGGCGCCCATGAACAGGGGCGTGTCCCGCTTGGCGATGACCGGGGCGTTCAGCTCCTCGCTCGTCGGGTTCTTGGGATCGGCCAGCGGCACCGTCGGGTTGAGCAGCTCCTCCCGGTCGAGAATTACGACGATCCCGTTCGCCCGGGTGCCGTGGCCGCAGTAGAGGCGCTCGCGCTCCGGCACGGAGATGCAGCCGTGCAGGCTCTGGGGCACCGGATCCACGGTCGAGCCGGGCTGCTGCCCGTCGACCCCGAAGTTGCGGATGAACTGCGGGTCGGCCGGGTCGCTCAGATCGAAGATCTGGGTCATGCGGTTGGTGCGCCAAGTCCCAAAGCCCCCGGGATCGCTCGGCACCACGGTGGTGTCGACCACGCCCGAGACCAGGTAGGCGATGCCCGATTCGCACTCCCACCAGCTCTTGTGGGTGCCCCTCAGAGCGGTCACCGGCGTGCTGACCAGGACCGGATTGGCCGGGTCGGTGACGTCGAACACCTGATGCTCCAGGTTGCCGTTGGAACGCAGCAGGTACATCCTGCCGCTGTCGCCCAGCGGCAGGTCGTCGCCGCTGCAGGTCCGGACCATCTGCGCGCCGGCCACGCCGGGAAGGTGGCGCAGATAGACCGGCCTTCTGGGATTGGTCACGTCGACGATCGAGACGCCGTTGGTTTCGGTGACCCCGGTCAAGGGATTGGGCGCGCTGCCGTTGTGATGCCCGATGAAGGCGATCCGCCGGCCGTCCTGGTACTCCTGGACGATCGGCTGATAGGCCGAGCGGGCCTGCAGGTCGTTGAAGCCGACCAGTTTCATGTTGCGCGACGCCTGGCCCTTCTTGGCTTCGGCCGCGAGGGGCAAAGCCAAAACGCTTGCCGCCGCACAAGCGGCAAAGCACCAACGCATTGCGCCGAAAGCGCTTCTAAACATGCAATTTGTCATGATGTGCCCTCCCATTTGATATGGGCGAGGGCCGCCGGAAACCTTCTCTAACCGGTTGTCTACCTGTCCGCGGCCGGCTTGGCACCGGCGCGCCCCCTCCCCATTGGTTCAGGAAAGCCCCGCTCGCAGCCTGTCTCGGAGGCTGAGCGAACTACCTGTTCCGGGAGATTTCCTCACACAGAGTTGAGCCGCACCCGAAGCGATTTCATTCTTCGCCTGCCCTCAGTCAGGCGCCTCCCGAGCGACCACCAAAAATTATACACTGGAATTGTGTATTTGGTATACCAGAAAATAACCCCGAACCCTGGATTCTTTAAGCGTCACGGCGAGAAAGCCCGGCGCGGCTTCGGTCGAATGCCCATTAAACCGGCATTTTTCACGCTGGCCACGGGGGGCGTGAGAAATGCCGGCCAGGGCCAAGCCACCAGTTCCGGTGAGAGTTGACTCAGTCGGCACCGCATCCACGCACCCGGTTTCAATCAACCGGATAGGCTCCCGAAACCTGCCGGCCCTGAGCGATCGGTGGCCTGAAGGCTTAGCGCGAGGCCAGGTCCTTGAGCGGTGCCAGCGCCGCGATGTGCGCGGGCGAAAGACCGCAACAGCCGCCGACGATCCGCACGCCGTCCTCGACCCACCCGGTCGCGAACGCCAGCAGCTCATCGGGCGGGATCACGTCCTCGAACCGCCAGTGCGGCATCGTGAAATAGCCGGAGTCGGGATAGGCCATGAGCGGCCCGCCGAAGGCGCCGCGCAGGACGGCGATCGCCTCGCCGATGAGGTTCGACGGCGTGTGCATGACGCCGGCCGCCGCCACGTCGAAATCGCCGAGCACCTGGAACAGGTCGCCGAGCGCGATGTCCCTGTCCGGCGCGAAACCGAGCACCCGGCCGTCGGCCCCACGGCGTGCCGAGAAACCCGCCCAAACCGGCAAGCCGGTCTGCGCCGCCGCCCGGAAGGCGGGGTCCATTCGTTCGGGTTCGTACATCATCTCCAGCAGGATCAGATCGCAGCCTTCGTCCTTCAGCAGCCCGGCGAGCTCCCCGAAGGCCTCCGCCATCTCCGCGACCGACGGCGCCCGGGCCAAGTCCGCTTGCGCGCCGCCGCCGACCAGGGGGCACATATGGGACAGCGACCCGGCGACCAGCACATCCGCCCGGC
>JBFJPL010000221.1:0-3093 GCA_041617155.1 Kiloniellales bacterium | reverse complement strand
TCATGACGTCGAGCACCTCGTGGATCATCTCCGGATCGAGCGCCGAGGTCGGCTCGTCGAACAGCATGATCTCCGGATTCATGCAGAGCGATCTGGCGATCGCGACGCGCTGCTGCTGGCCGCCCGACAGCTGGCTCGGGTACTTGTCGGCCTGCTCCGGGATGTGTACGCGCTCGAGCAGCCGCAAGGCGATATCGCGCGCTTCCGGCTTCGCCTTCTTGCGCACTAGGCGCGGCGCCAGCATCAGGTTCTGGACCACGGTCAGGTGCGGGAACAGGTTGAACTGCTGAAACACCATGCCGACCTCACGGCGCACCGCATCGATATTCTTGGTGTCGCCGGTCAGCTCGATGCCGTCCACGACGATGCGGCCGCTGTCGTGCTCCTCGAGCCGATTCACGCAGCGGATCATGGTCGACTTGCCCGAGCCGGAGGGCCCGCAGACCACCACCTTCTCGCCCTTGGCGACCTCCAGATCGACGTCCTTCAGCGCCTGGAAGTCGCCGAAGAACTTGCAGACCTTTTCGAGCCGGATGATCGCATCTTGGCGGTTACCGTTCATGGCGCCCTCACTGTTTCATATAGCGGCTCATGCGGTGCTCCAACAAACCGAAGCCCCGCTGGAACAGCCAGGTCAGAGCCAGGTAGATGATCGCCGCGGAGAGGAAGATCTCGTAGGGCGCGAATGTCTCGGCCACGATGGTCCGCGCGACGCCGGTGATGTCGAGCAGGGTGACCGTGCTGGCCAGTGCCGTCGCTTTCAGCATGGAGATGAAGTCGTTGCTGTAGGCCGGGATGGCCAGGCGGATCGCGATCGGCGAGGTGACGTAAATGAAGCGCTGGCTCGGCGACAGTCCGAGCGCCGCGCCGGCCTCGTGCAGCCCCTTGTCCACGCCCAGTATGCCGCCGCGCAGGATTTCGGAGACATAGGCGCCCGCGTTCAGGCTGAGCGCGATCACCGTGCAGCCGAAGGGCTCGCGCAGGAGCGGCCAGAGTACGCTCTCGCGGATGAACTCGAACTGCGGCAGGCCGTAGTAGATGACGAAGATCTGCACCAGGATCGGCGTGCCGCGAAAGACATAGACATAGAGGAACGCGGGCACGACCAGCAGCCAGCGGCCGCTCATGCGCATGAGCAGGAGCAGGACGGCCAGCACCAGGCCGAAGAAAGACGATATGATCAGCAGCTGCAGCGTCAGGCCGATGCCTTCCAACAGCCGCGGCAGGCTGCCGGTGATCAGGCTCACATCGAAGGTCACGGCGCCGGCTCCAGGTGGCGGTTGGCGAACTTCTCCAGGCCGAACACGGCGAGCGTGATGGCGGTGGTGATCGCCAGGTAGATGACCGCCACGGCGAAATACATGGTGAAGGGCTTGACCGTCACGGTCGTGGCCATCTCCGCCGTGAACATGATCTCCTCCAGGCCGACCACCGAGATCAGCGCCGTATCCTTCATCAGCGAGAGCATGTGGTTGCCGAAGCTGGGCAGGGCCAAGCGCCACATCTGCGGGATGCGGACGTAGACAAAGGTCTGCAGTTTGGACAGCCCGAGCGCCCGGGCCGCCTCGATCTGCCCCGGATCGACGCCGAGAAAGGCGCCGCGAAAGGTCTCGGTCGCATAGGCGCCGACGATCAGGCTGATCGCGAAGGCGCCGGCCCAGAAGGGCGGAATATCGAGGAACCTGACGCTCGGGTCGAGGGACTGGGCGATCGAGGTAAGCGTGATGGCCGAGCCGTAATAGACGATCAACAGGACCAGCAGTTCCGGCGTGCCGCGGAACACCACCGTATAGGCACCGGCGATGCTTTGCGCGATCCGGCTCTTCGACAGCTTGGCCGTGGCGCCGAGCAGCCCGAAGGCGACAGCCATGGCGAGCGCGACGGCGAACACCTCGAGTATGACCAGCGCGCCCCGGAGGTAGTCGTCCCACCACCCGCTCAGTTCGGCCACGGTTCGCCCCTCCGTTTCGGCCCCGCGCCGTGATCGGGCGGCTGCCGTTGCGACGGATCCCAGACTGCCTCACACGGCAGCCGCGGGCCCGATAAAGATTTCGGGCCCGCAACCGGCCGCGACGGCGCCGGCTTCAGTCCCTACTGGACCCCCGCCCACTGTTCCGGGTGGATCGCGAAGGGGAAGTACTTCAGGCTGTAGCTTTCGAGCGAGCCGTTTTCGATCAGCGTCTTGAGCGCCTCGTTTATCCGCCCGAGCAGCTTGTCGTTGCCCTTGCGCACGCCGATGCCGACGCCCGTGCCGAAATACTCCTGCTCGGAAAGCGCCGGGCTGACGAATTCGAAGGCCTTGCCGCTGTCCTGGCTCAGGAACTTGAGGTAGCCCTTCATCGGGTTGGTCATGATCACGTCGACCCGGCCGTTCTCCAGGTCGAGGTACATGGCCTCGGTGCTGTCGTAGCGCAGGACCTTGGCATCGGGCACCTTGGCCTGCAGCCAGTTGTCGTAGGTCGAGGCGCGCGGCAAGCCGACCTTGACTCCCTCGAAGCCGGCGAGGTTGACCGAACCGTCGCCGTTGAAGAGCTTGAAGCCGCGCTTTTTGGCGCCGATGAAACGGCCGACCGAGATGCGATAGGGTGCGGAGAAGTCGATCTTTTTTTTACGCTCGTCGGTGATCGACATGGAGGCCACGATAAGGTCGAACTTGTTGGCCAGAAGCGCCGGGATCATGCCGTCCCACTTCTGACACACGAACTCGATCTCCTCGCCGATGATCTTGCCGACGCCCTTGGCGACGTCGATGTCGTAGCCGGTGAGCTCGCCATCCGCGGTCCGGTAGTTGAACGGCGCGTAGGTGCATTCGGTGCCGACGCGCAGCGGCTCCGCCGTCGCCGGCCGGATATCGGCCATGGCAAAGGTGCAAGCGGCGGCCAGCAGCCCTAGCGTGATTTTCCTCAACATTGTCGTCCTCCCCTGTTGCTCCCAGGCGTTCCAAGGCCCTCTGCCCGGTTCCAGCCCGATACCGTGAAGCCATGACATTACCATGATCAAGACGGTATCGGCCGGATTGTCGAGCTAAATTCGCGGACGCTTGCGGTTTGCCAGCGAAGGCACCGGGAAATCCTCCCGAACGGCTGCAAGCGG
>JBFJPL010000220.1:0-3179 GCA_041617155.1 Kiloniellales bacterium | reverse complement strand
GCGCAGGCCCACTGGTCGATGTCGATGGTGAAGATCGTGGCGCCGTTGCTCTGGCGGTAGGCGTAACGGATCTCGGCGCCGCCGTCGATCGCCCGGCGCTGGAAAGGGTCGGCGCAGGCCTGGCGCTTGACTTCCTCGATCAACTTTTCGGCCAGCGCGCGGTTGTACTGGCCGTCCACGATGGTCGGAATCGTGTAAAAGTACGTCAAGCGCTGGCCGTTCTCGACGCTCGCCCGGTTGACGATGACGTTGGGTCCGACCTCCCGACCCTTCATGGCATTCGCCGCCGAGGCGAGCTTGTCGAGGACCTGGGCAACCGTCATGTCCTTCTTGGGCCGCTGCTTGTGGCCCACGACCGACGCCGCCATGACCGCGAAGATCAGCATTGTCCCAAGCCCGGCCCAAACCGCCTTCGTCATCATGCCCATGGGGGTCTCTCCAGCTGGGGAACTCGGCCGAGAGACTAGGCGCGAGGCTTTAACATTCCCTTGAGTCGGCGGCCCGAAGAGCTCGCCGGCGGCCGGTCGCCTGCCCAGGCAATACCTAGGCAAAGTTTGTTTTTTCTCCCTGCCTCCGTGACTCTGTGGTGAAATCCCTTGATGGCTGACCCGATCGAGCCGGGACACCCGACAGCCGAAGGAACAGTGCCGTGACCGACGACCCCCGCCTCGACAACACCCGCGTGATCCGCGCGCCGCGCGGCGGCGAGCTCACCGCCAAATCCTGGCTGACCGAGGCGCCGCTCAGGATGCTGATGAACAACCTGGACGCCGAGGTCGCGGAGAAACCGCACGAGCTGGTGGTCTATGGCGGCATCGGCCGGGCGGCGCGCGACTGGGCCTGTTACGACGCCATCGTCCGGGAGCTGACCCGGCTAGAGGGCGACGAGACCCTGCTGGTCCAATCGGGCAAGCCGGTCGGCGTGTTCAAGACCCACGAGGACGCGCCACGCGTGCTGATCGCCAACTCCAACCTGGTGCCGCACTGGGCCGATTGGGAGCACTTCAACGAGCTCGATAAGCGGGGCCTGATGATGTACGGCCAGATGACCGCCGGTTCGTGGATCTACATCGGCTCTCAGGGCATCGTCCAGGGCACCTACGAGACCTTCGTCGAGGCCGGGCGCCAGCACTACGGCGGCGAGCTCAGCGGCAAGTGGATCCTGACCGCGGGTCTGGGCGGCATGGGCGGGGCGCAGCCGCTGGCCGGCACCATGGCCGGGGCCTCGGTGCTGGCCGTCGAGTGCCGGCCCAGCCGGATCGAGAAACGCCTGGAGACCGGCTACCTGGATAGCTCGACCGCCGACCTCGACATGGCCCTGGCGCAGATCCGACAGGCGACGGCGAAGGGCGAGGCGCGCTCCATCGGCCTGCTCGGCAACGCGGCGGAGGTGCTGCCGGCCCTGCTCGAGCGCGGCGTCCTGCCCGACATGGTGACCGACCAGACCTCGGCCCACGACCCGCTGCACGGCTACCTGCCCAAGGGCTGGAGCCTCGACGAGTGGGACAGCAAGCAGGAGAGCGCACCCGACGAGGTGGTCGCCGCCGCCAAAGCCTCGATGGCGGAGCACGTCAAGGCCATGCTCGAGTTCCAGAAGCGCGGCGTGCCGACCTTCGACTACGGCAACAACATCCGCCAGGTGGCGCTCGAACAGGGTGTCGAGAACGCCTTCGACTTCCCCGGTTTCGTGCCGGCCTATATCCGGCCGCTGTTCTGCCGGGGCATCGGCCCGTTCCGCTGGGCCGCGCTTTCCGGCGAGGCGGAGGACATCTTCAAGACCGACGCCAAGGTTAAAGAGCTGATCCCCGACAACCCGCACCTGCACAACTGGCTCGACATGGCCCGGGAGCGCATCCAGTTCCAGGGGCTGCCGGCGCGGATCTGCTGGGTCGGGTTGGGCGAGCGGGCCAGGCTCGGCCTCGCCTTCAACCAGATGGTCGCCAAGGGCGAGCTTTCGGCCCCGGTGGTGATCGGCCGCGACCACCTGGATTCAGGCTCGGTCGCCAGCCCGAACCGCGAGACCGAGGCGATGAAGGACGGCAGCGACGCCGTCTCCGACTGGCCGCTCCTGAACGCGCTCCTGAACTGCGCCTCAGGCGCCACCTGGGTCTCGCTGCACCACGGCGGCGGCGTCGGCATGGGCTTCTCGCAGCATGCCGGCATGGTCATCGTCTGCGACGGCAGCGAGGCGGCGGCCAGGCGCCTGGAGCGCGTGCTGACCAACGACCCGGCGACCGGCGTCATGCGCCACGCGGACGCCGGCTACGACGAGGCGATCGCCTGCGCCAAGGAGCAGGGGCTGAACCTGCCGATGGTCGGGGGGTGAGGCGCGCCCGGGTTTAAGCCTCCTTTAAACAAACCGGGCATAAGCTCCGGGCCCGAGGAGGCAGCGCCATGCAACGAATTCTCGCCATCACCGTCCTTTTTGTTCTTGCCGGCTGCGCCAGCAAGGGCATGGACGAAGCGCAATGCCGTTCCGCCGATTGGCGCGCAATCGGCTATGAGGACGGCGCCCGGGGTCTGGGAACCCAGGCGTTCGGTAAGCACCGCAGGGCCTGCGCCGAACACGGGGTGACCGCCGGCTTCGACGCCTACCTGGGCGGCCACGGCGAGGGTCTGGCGGTCTACTGCCGGCCGCAAAACGGCTATCGCCTGGGCATTGGCGGGTACCGCTACTCGGGCGTCTGCCCGGCCCATCTGGAAGCCGCCTTCGCGGCCGCCCACGCCGACGGCTTCGGCCTCTACCAGCGCAAGACCGCGCTCAACCGCATCGGCCGAAGGCTCAGCACCAACAAGGCGCGGGCCAAGGAGATCGAGTATCTGCTGGTCGAGAAGGCGGCGCTGGTGATCTCGCCGACCCTGCTGGCGCCCGAGCGCGCGGCGCTCGCCATCGAGCTCAAGCAGCTCGGCGAGGAGAAGGTCGAGATCGAACAATCGATCCTCCGGCTCGAGCGCGACCACGCCGAGGCCCAACGTGACTACGAACAATACCGCGGACAGCTTGCCGACCGCCACCGCGGGTGAGGCCCGCCATTACGGCGGGTGCCCGGCTTGGCGAACGCCGGCTAGGAGCCTGTCCTAGGAGCCTGTCCGAGTATTGGTCATGAGCTGCATCGACCGGACAGACGCGAGGGTTAGGAGCGGAGGCGCGGGCGATGCCGTGTGCATCGGCAAGCCTT
>JBFJPL010000219.1:0-3217 GCA_041617155.1 Kiloniellales bacterium | reverse complement strand
TCGCCGGCGCCGTTGAGCCCCGTGGCGCCGCCCATGCCGCCGTTCAGCACGGTGAAGCCCTGCGGCATCCGCTGGCGGGTAAAGCCGGCGCTGGCGACCTGGCGCAGCACGTCGATCGGGCTGTTGCCGGCGGAATTCGGCACCTCTTCGAAGTTGCGCTTGCCCTCCTCGTCACCGCGGCCGAGCTCGTCGAAGGTGACGCCCTCGGGCTTCACATGCGCCAGGTCGGTGCGGTCGAGATAGCTGACGGCGAGTTCGCGGAAGATGTAGTCGAGGATCGAGGTGGCATTCTTGATCGTCTCGTTGCCCTGGACCGAGCCCGCGGGCTCGAACCGGGTGAAGGTGAAGGCCTCGACGAATTCCTCGAGCGGCACGCCGTATTGCAGGCCGACCGAGATGGCGATGGCGAAGTTGTTCATCATCGCGCGGAAGCCCGCGCCTTCCTTGTGCATGTCGATGAAGATCTCGCCCAGCGTGCCGTCCGTGTATTCGCCGGTGCGCAGGTAGACCTTGTGGCCGCCGACGATGGCCTTCTGGGTGTAGCCGCGGCGCCGTTCCGGCATCCGCTCGCGGCCCTTGGCGATCTCCTTGACCACGATCTTTTCGACGATCTTCTCGGCCAGCACGACGGCCTTTTCCTGCGCCGAGCCGCTTTCCAACACCTCTTCGGCCTCTTCGTCATCATCGATCAGGCTGGAGGCCAGCGGCTGGCTGAGTTTGGAGCCGTCGCGGTAGAGCGCATTGGCTTTCACGCCGAGCGACCAGCTTAGCTCATAGGCGTCCTGGCAGGCCTGGATCGTCGCGTCGTTGGGCATGTTGATGGTCTTGGAGATCGCGCCCGAGATGAACGATTGCGCCGCGGCCATCATGTGGATGTGGCTGTTGACCGACAGGAAGCGCTTGCCCTTCTTGCCGCAGACATTGGCGCAGTCGAAGATCGGGTAGTGCCGCTGTTTCAAGTGCGGCGCGCCTTCCAGCGTCATCGTCCCGCAGACATGATCGTTGACCGCTTCGATATCCGCCTTGGAGAAGCCCAGGTGCCGCAGCAGGTCGAAGGTCGGATCGGCCAGCTTCTCGGAGGGGATGCCCAGAGTTTCGCGGCAGAACTCCTCGCCCAGCGTCCATTGGTTCATCACGAAGCGGATGTCGAAGGCCGACGGCAACGCCGCCTCGACCTTTTCCAGCTCCTCCGGACCGAAGCCGTGGCCGATCAGCGAGGTGTGGTTGATCACCGGCGCGTTGCCCAGCGTTCCATGGCCGACGGCGTAAGAGATGATCTCTTCAACTTGGGAGGAGGAATATCCGAGCATCTCCAACGCCGCCGGCACCGAGCGGTTGATGATCTTGAAGTACCCGCCGCCCGCTAGTTTCTTGAACTTCACCAAGGCGAAGTCCGGTTCGATTCCCGTGGTGTCGCAGTCCATCACCAGCCCGATGGTGCCGGTCGGCGCGATCACCGTGGCCTGCGCGTTTCTGAAGCCGTGCTCCTGGCCCAGCCGCAGCGCCTCGTCCCAGGCCGCGGTGGCCAGATCGACCAGGCCCGCATCGGGGCAATGGGCGTGGTCCAGCGGCACCGGCTTGGTGGCCAATTGTTCGTAACCGCCGGTCTTGCCGTAGGCGGCGTTGCGGTGGTTGCGGATCACCCGCAGCATGTGCTTGGCGTTGCGCTTGTAGCCCGGGAACGGCCCCAGCTCTCCGGCGATCTCGGCGCTGGTTGCATAGGCGACGCCGGTCATCAGCGCGGTCAGCGCGCCGCACATCGCCCGGCCCTCGGCGCTGTCATAACCCAGGCCCATATTCATCAAGAGCCCGCCGATATTGGCGTAGCCGAGCCCGAGCGTGCGGTAATCGTAGCTGCGCTGGGCGATCTCTTTCGAGGGGAACTGCGCCATCATCACGGAGATTTCCAGCGTCAGCGTCCAGAGCCGCGTGGCGTGCATGTACTCCGAGGCCTGGAATGCGCCGCCCTCGTAGAAGGTCAGCAGGTTCATCGAGGCCAGGTTGCAGGCCGTGTCGTCGAGGAACATGTATTCCGAGCACGGGTTCGAGCCGCGGATCTCGCCATCCTCGGGGCAGGTGTGCCAGGCGTTGACGGTGTCGTGGTACTGGATGCCCGGATCGGCGCAGGACCAGGCGGCGTGGCCGATCTGTTCCCACAACTCGCGCGCCTTGACCGTCTTGGCGACCTTGCCGTCGGTGCGGCGGATCAGCTCCCAGTTGCCGTCCTCCTCGACTGCCTTGAGGAAGGCGTCGGTGACGCGGACCGAGTTGTTCGAGTTCTGGCCGGAGACCGAGTTGTAGGCCTCGCTGTCCCAGTCGGTGTCGTAGGTCGGGAATTCGATGCTGGTATAGCCCTGCTTGGCGTAGTCCAGCACGCGCTTGACGTAAGGCTCGGGGATCGCGGCCTTTTTGGCGGCCTTCACGGCGGCCTTGAGGGTTTCGTTCTTGGCAGGATCGACGGCGTCGGCCAGATCGCCGTCCCACACGCCGATGGCCGCGAAGATGTCGTTCAGCCGGTCTTCATGCGCCTTGGATCCGGCGACGAGGCTGGCGACCTTCTGCTCTTCCTTGACCTTCCAATTGATGAACTCCTCGATGTCCGGGTGGTCGGCGTCGCAGATCACCATCTTGGCCGCGCGACGGGTCGTGCCACCGGACTTGATGGCCCCCGCCGCGCGGTCGCCGATCCGAAGGAAGCCCATCAGGCCGGAGGACCGGCCTCCGCCTGACAGGGACTCGCCTTCGGCGCGGAGTGAACTGAAATTGGTGCCGGTGCCCGAGCCGTACTTGAAAAGCCGCGCCTCGCGCACCCAGAGGTCCATGATGCCGCCCTCGTTGACCAGGTCGTCGGAGACGGACTGGATGAAGCAGGCATGCGGCTGCGGATGCTCGTAGGAGCTTTTCGATTTCGTCAGCTTGCCGGACTTGTAGTCGACGTAGAAGTGGCCCTGCGCCGGGCCGTCGATCCCGTAGGCCCAGTGCAGGCCGGTGTTGAACCATTGCGGGCTGTTCGGCGCGGCGCGCTGGGTGGCCAGCATGTGGCGCATTTCGTCGTAGTAGGCGCGGGCGTCCTCTTCGGTGGTGAAGTAGCCGCCCTTCCAGCCCCAATAGGCCCAGGCGCCGGCAAGCCGGTCGAAGACCTGCTTGGCGCTGCTCTCGCCGCCGTAGCGCTTGTCTTCGGGCAGGTCGGCCAGCGCGGCCTCGTCCGCGACCGAGC
>JBFJPL010000218.1:0-3248 GCA_041617155.1 Kiloniellales bacterium | reverse complement strand
CTAGAACCTGCTCACGGGCAGCCCGGCGCGTTGCTCAACGCCCGCCAGTGCACCGCCTCGACGGCGGCGGAATAGCGCCCGTTGGCGACCCCGACCATGACAGCGAGCAGCCGGAACGCGCCGTTTTCGCGCACCAGAACGGGGCCGCCCGACCCGCCGAAGTTGGTGTCGCAGTCGGTCAGCAGAACACCCTCCGATTTGCCCTGCACGCGGCAGTTGGAGTCGGCCGACAGCAGATAGGGCCGGTCCCGCCCATAGCTGGGGTGCACCAGGGCCGTGCCGACCTCCGGCGCCGTGGCGGCCGCCAGGGGGACCGGCGCGATGGCCAGGTTTTGCGTCAGCACGATGATCGCGACATCGGACCTGAAGGCGGCCATGGAGGGTTGTTTGCTGAAGCGATGACCGTTCGCCAGGCGCACGCATCTGGCCTTGGCATGGGCCAGGAACCGGTCGCGCCGCTGGCCGGCCACGAAGTGGATGTTGCCCAGGGGCACCGGCTGGCCCGAGCGCCGGTCGAACAGGCAATGGGCGGCGGTGACGACCTGATCGGACGCGATCAGGGTGCCGGTGCAGGAACCGCGCCGCCGGTAGCCGGCGACGTTGACCCGGCCGATGGCGTTCCAAGGCGCCGCCCAGCTGTCGACGATGCGCCGGTCGTCGGCGCCGATAACGCCCGGGAAATCGTCTTTCGCCGCCGCGGCGCCGGCAGACCCCGCCACGAGCGCCAGGGCCGTCAGCACGGCGATGTCGGGGACAAGCCGCACTATCCGATGCCCAGCAGCACGAACAGCGCCGCCAGGGTGGCCAGGGAGACCACGGTCGAGACCATGATCGCGGCGGTCGAGCGCTGGACGTAGATGTCGTATTTCTGGGCCAGGACGAAGACCAGCGCGCCGGTCGGCAGCGCCGCCAGGATCACCGCCGAGGCGGCCCAGACCGGCTCCATCTGGAGCACATGGTAGGCCAAGGCCCAGGTGACCAGCGGCTGGACGAGCAACTTCAACAGCACCAGCCAGCCGACCTCGGCCATGCCGGCGGTGAAGGAACGGCCGACCATGAAGAGGCCGATGGCGAAGAGCGCGCAAGGCCCGACCGCGGCGCCCAGCAGGTCGCAGAAGGTGGCCACGAAGACCGGCGCCTCGAGGCCGGTGGCGGACATCAAGAGTCCTGCCGAGGCCGAGATCACCAGGGGGCTCTTGAACACCCCGATCGCCACGCGGCGCAGGATTCTCAGGAAACCGCCACCCTGGTTCAGGTCGATTTCGACAATAGCGGTGCCGAGCGCGATCACTACGGTACCTAGCATCACGGTGGCGATGATGGCGGGCAGCGTGGCGGCCTCGCCAAAGGCGATCAGCAGCAGCGGGATGCCCAGGTAGCCGGTGTTCGAGAAAGTCGCGGAGAGCCCGAGCAGGCCGAGCGCGCCCAGGCGGTTGGGGAAGGCAAAGGCCGCCACCGCCAGGCCGAGCGCAAAGGTCGCCAGCATGCCGCCACCGAAGGCGGCCAGGAAGGGCCAGTTGAAGGCTTCGGCGATCGGCACCCGCGACATGGAGATGAAGAACAGCGCCGGCAGCGCAACGAAATAGACGAAGCGGTTGAGCGCCTCGCTGCTGGCGTTGCCCAGCAGACGGAAGCGTCCGGCCAGGTACCCGGCCAGCATGATCGCGAAGACGGGGAGAACGACGTTGAGAATCGGCGCCATGGAACAACGAGCTTGGCGTCATCCGCGCCGGCTGTCGAGCCCCGCGACGTGGGGCTCGGCCGCGCAAGAAACACCGATAGGGTCCCTTGACGAAGGCGCGCGGCCTTCATAGTTTCAGCGGCAACGCCACGGCAGCGCCCGCCGCCAACTCCCAGACTTCAGCGAGCGAATATGATCGATCACCAAACCGCTTTGATCTACACCATGGTCCTGGTCTCCGCGGCCGACCGCGACATGACCGACCCCGAGCTGCACACGATCGGCGACATCATCAGGCATCTGCCGGTGTTCCGCGACTACGACCAGTCGCAGCTCACCAAGACCGCCCAGGACTGCGCCGCCCTGATTTCCGACCCGGACGGCCTGGACAGGGCGCTGGAGCTGATCAGCGAGGCTCTGCCGGAGCGGTTGCGCGAGACCGCCTACGCACTGGGCTGCGACGTGGCGGCGGCCGACGAGACGGTCAACCAGGACGAGTTGCGTCTGCTCGAGTGGCTGCGCCACGGCCTGAACGTCAGCCGCCTGAAGGCCGCAGCCATCGAATACGGCGCCGGCACCCGCTACGCCAAGCTCTGATCGCCCGCCTCCGCTGATGAAAAAAGGGCCGCGGTTGAACCGCGGCCCTTCATCGTTTGGCTTGGCGCCTGGGGCTTAGAAGCCCATGCCGCCCATACCGCCCATGTCGGGCGCGCCGCCGTGGGCGTGCGCTTCCTTCTTCTCGGGCTTCTCGGCGACCATGGCCTCGGTGGTGATCAGCAGGCCGGCCACGGAAGCCGCGTCCTGCAGAGCCGTGCGCACCACCTTGGTCGGGTCGATGATGCCGGCCTTGAACATGTCGACATACTCGCCGTTCTGCGCGTCGAAGCCGAAGTTGACATCGGTGCGCTCGAGCAACTTGCCGGCAACCACGGCGCCGTCCGCGCCGGCGTTCTCGGCGATCTGCCGCACCGGCGACTGCAGGGCCCGGCGCACGATCTCGATGCCGACCCTCTGGTCGTCGTTCGCCGGCTTCAGCTTGTCGAGCGCCTTGATGGCATAGAGCAGAGCGGAACCGCCGCCGGCCACGATGCCCTCTTCGACCGCGGCGCGGGTCGCGTTCATGGCGTCCTCGACCCGGTCCTTGCGCTCCTTGACCTCGATCTCGGTGGCGCCGCCGACGCGGATCACCGCGACGCCGCCGGCCAGCTTGGCCAGACGCTCCTGCAGCTTCTCCTTGTCGTAGTCCGAGGTCGTCTCCTCGACCTGCGCCCGGATCTGGGTGCAACGGCCCTCGATCTCGCTCTTCTTGCCGGCGCCGTCGACCACCGTGGTCTCCTCCTTGGTGATCAGCACCTTCTTGGCCGTGCCGAGCATATCCAGGGTCACGCTCTCGAGCTTGATGCCGAGATCCTCGGAGATCACCTGGCCGCCGGTCAGGATGGCGATGTCCTCGAGCATGGCCTTGCGCCGGTCACCGAAGCCCGGGGCCTTGACCGCCGCGACCTTGAGGCCGCCGCGCAGCTTGTTGACCACCAGGGTGGCCAGGGCCTCGCCCTCGACGTCCTCG
>JBFJPL010000217.1:0-3248 GCA_041617155.1 Kiloniellales bacterium | reverse complement strand
TCTACGTGATCCCGGGCAACCACGACGACCGCGCGCGCATGCGCGCAACCTTCGACGATCATGACTACATGCCCGGCGACAGCGAGTTCCTGCACTATGTGATCGAGCACCATGCCCTGCGCCTGATCGGCCTGGATACGGTTGTGCCCGGCGAGATCGGCGGCGTCATGTGCCAGGATCGCCTGGCGTGGTTCGGAGCGCGCCTGGCCGAGGCGCCGGAGCGGCCGACCGTGGTTTTCATGCATCATCCGCCGTTCGACACCGGCATCCCCTTCTTCGATCGGATCGGCTGTCGCAACGGCGCGGCCATGGGCGCGGTCGTGGCCCGTCACCCGCAGATCGAGGCCGTGCTGTGCGGCCATGTACACCGCGCGATCAGCCTGCGCTGGCACGGCACCGTGATTCACGTCACGCCGAGCCCGGCCTATCAATACCCCTTGCAGTTGAACGATCCGGACAATATCCAGCCGGTCCTGGAACCGCCGGCCTATCGGCTGTGCCTCTGGACGCCCGGTGTCGGGTTGGTTTCACACCTCGGATTCTTCGGCGGCTAGAAACCTGCCCGGCGTCGCGAGTCGAGGCCGGCGGAATATCCGCCACCGAGGTCTATAGGCCTCGCCGATTTTTGCTGCTATCGTGAGTGGCCAAGCTGACGACAGGGAGGGTTTGAGCCAGCACGGCCAATTCACCTGAAGGCGACACGAGCGCCGGCTTCCACTGCCGGAAGGCGGTGTTTTTGCGGCCGGCCTCGGACCCTTTTCACGACCAACAAAACAGCCCGAAGCACGGGCGAAACGACGTTCATTACGGGAGGATACAAACCGATGCTTCAGTTGAGTAGAGACAAGCTGATCGAGGCCTACACCCGGATGGCCACGATCCGGGAGTTCGAGGACCGGGTGCACAAGGAATTCGAGACCGGCAAGATCCCCGGTTTCGTGCACCTTTACGCGGGCGAGGAGGCCTCGGCGGTCGGCGTGTGCTTGCATTTGGAGGACAAGGACTGCATCGGCTCGACCCACCGCGGCCACGGCCACTGCATCGCCAAGGGCTGCGACGTGGAAGCCATGATGAAGGAGATCTACGGCCGCCGGGACGGGTCGTGCGGCGGCAAGGGCGGCTCCATGCACATCGCCGACCTGTCCAAGGGCATGTTGGGCGCGAACGGCATCGTCGGCGGTGGACCGCCGCTGATCTGCGGCGCGGCGCTGACCGCCAAGACGCTGGGCACCGGCGGTGTCGCGGTCGCCTTCCTCGGCGACGGCGCGTCGAACCAGGGCACGACGCTGGAGTCGTACAACCTGGCCAAGGTCTGGAACCTGCCGGCGATCTTCGTGGTCGAGGACAACGGCTATGCCGAATCGACCGCCAGCTCCTGGGCGGTCGGCGGTAGCCAGTTGAAGCGTGCCGAGGCCTTCGGCATGCCCGGCGCCCAGGTCAACGGCCACGACTTCTTCGAGGTCACCGAGGCGGCCAAGGAGGCGATCGACCGGGCTCGCGCCGGCCAAGGACCGTCGCTGATCCACGTCAGGCTCGACCGGCACTACGGCCACTTCGAGGGCGACGCCCAGACTTACCGGGCCCAAGGCGAACAGGACCGCCTGCGGGCCGAAACCAACTGTCTGCAGATCTTCCGCAAGCGGGTCACCGAAACCGGCCTGCTCGAGCACAAGCAGCTGGACGAGATCGACAAGCAGGTCGCGTCCCGGATCGGCCATGCGGTCACGGCCGCCGAGAGCGCCCCGCCGCCGACGTTCGAGGACCTGCTGACCGACGTCTACGTGTCCTATTGAGGGAGTGAGAAGATGGCCAAGAAATCCTTCCGCCAGGCGATCAACGAGGCGCTGGCCCAAGAGATGCGCCGCGACCCCACGGTGATCGTGATGGGCGAGGACAACGCCGGCGGCATGGGCTCGCCCGGCGAGGACGATGCCTGGGGCGGCGTGCTGGGCGTCACCAAGGGCTTGATGCCCGAGTTCGGCCGCGACCGGGTGCTCGATACGCCGATCACCGAGAGCGCCTTCATCGGCGCGGCGGCGGGCGCGGCGGCGACTGGTCTCAGGCCGGTTGCCGAGCTGATGTTCGTCGACTTCATGGGGGTCTGCTTCGACCAGATTTTCAATCAGGCGGGCAAGTTCCGCTACATGTTCGGCGGCAAGGCGGTCACGCCCATGGTGGTGCGCACCATGTACGGCGCCGGCTTCCGGGCCGCGAGCCAGCACAGCCAGTGCCTCTATCCGATCTTCACCCATACGCCGGGCCTGAAGGTCGTCATCCCGTCCTCGCCCTACGAGGCCAAGGGCCTGCTGATCCAGTCGATCCGCGACGACGACCCGGTGATCTTCTTCGAGCACAAGGTGATGTACGACGACGAGGAGGAGGTGCCGGACGAGCCCTACACCATCCCGTTCGGCGAGGCCAACCTGACCCGCGAGGGCGACGACGTGACCATCGTGGCGATCGGCCGCATGGTGCAATTCTCCAATCAGGTGGCCGACAAGCTGGAGAAGGACGGCGTCTCCTGTACGGTGATCGACCCGCGCACCACCTCGCCGCTCGACGAGGACTCGATCCTCGAGAGCGTCGAGGAGACCGGCCGCCTGGTCGTGGTCGACGAGGCCAGCCCGCGCTGCAACATGGCGACCGACATCTCGGCCCTGGTGGCCGAGAACGCCTTCGGTGCGCTCAAGGCGCCGATCCGCAAGGTGACGCCGCCGCACACCCCCGTGCCCTTCGCACCCGAGCTGGAGGACCTCTATATCCCCAGCCCGGCCAAGATCGAGTCGGCGGTGCGTTCGGTGATCGAGCACGGCAGGTGAGCGATCGGCGGCGTCATTCCGGGGCGCTTTAGCGTCTCGGTTTCGAGGCTCGGTTCATAAACGGTGCCGGCGCCCTCCCTCACTCTCCCGCCGCGAAGCGGTAGGAGGGTGAGGGGGCATCCGGTCGATAGCAAAAGGGCCCTGGCAATGGCCGACGACAACAAAATTCAACTCATCACCATGCCCAAGTGGGGCTTGGCCATGGACGAGGGCATGGTGGTCGATTGGCTGGTCGAGGAAGGGGCCGAGGTCGCGGCCGGCGCCGAGGTCCTGGAAATCGAGACCACTAAGATCACCAATGTCTTCGAGAGCCCGGTCGGCGGCACGTTGCGGCGCCGCGTCGTCGCCGAGGGCGAGACCGTGCCGGTCGGAGCCCTGCTCGGCGTGGTCGCCGACGCCTCGGTCACGGACGCCGAGATCGACGCCTTC
>JBFJPL010000216.1:0-3278 GCA_041617155.1 Kiloniellales bacterium | reverse complement strand
TTGACGATGTCCCACAGATTGGGGCCGATCTTTTTCGGCCCGCCCTCGTCAAAGCTGTGACAGGCGGCGCACTTGCGCGCGACCTTGGCGCCTGAATCGATGTCGGCCGAGGCCAGCAGGGGGCCGATCGGTTCGAGGACCGCTGCCGCGGCCTCCTCGGTGCTCGCCGTCGTGGTCGCCTCGACCGCCACCGGATAGGCATGCTCGCCGACTTCCTTGGTTTGGAACAGCAGATGGGAAACGAAGCCGCTCGACATGGCGATCACGCCGGCCATCAGGATGGCCGCGATCATTTTGTTCAACTCGAGGCCCGACATGGACACCCCCCAATAGTCACCGGTCTTCCGCGCCGGACATTAGCCTTCCGTTCGCGCACGTTCAATAGCCGCGCGGACAAATCGCCGCGCCTGAACGCCCCGGTTCAGAAAAGCGTTTTGCGCCTATTCGCGCGCCGCTATGCTGCCGCCACCCTGCGCGCCGGCCAGGGCCGACCCGGAACCGCCTGCCCATGATCCAAGCCGACAATCCGATCGTCATTATCCCGGCCCGTCTGGCGGCGACCCGCCTGCCCGACAAGCCGCTCGCCGAAATTCACGGCGAGCCGATGATCGTACATGTCTGGCGCCGGGCCGTGGAGGCCGCGGTCGGGCCGGTCGTGGTCGCGGCGGCCGAGCCGCCGATTGCCGACGCCGTGGCCGCCGCCGGCGGCACGGCGGTCCTGACCAAGCCGGAACACCCCTCGGGCTCCGACCGGGTCTACGAGGCGCTGTGCCAAGTCGATCCGGATGGCGCTCACCAGGTCGTGGTCAACCTGCAGGGCGACCTGCCGACCCTCGAGCCGGCAGCGCTGCGCGCCGTGCTCCGGCCGCTCGGCGAAGCGGCGGTCGATATCGCCACCCTGGCGGTCGAAATCACCGACCCTGGGGAGCGCGGCAACCCCAACGTGGTCAAGGTGGCGGCCGACTTCGCGCCCGGACAGGCGTGCGCCCGCGCGCTTTACTTCAGCCGCTCGCCGGTGCCTTGGCCGGGCGCCGACGACGGCCAACCGCTGTTCCACCACATCGGGCTCTATGCCTTTCGGCGGGCCGCCTTGGCGCGTTTCGTCACCCTGCCCCGGACCATGCTGGAGCGACGCGAGAAGCTGGAACAGTTGCGCGCGCTGGAGGCCGGCATGCGGATCGACGTGGCGCTCGTTGACACCCCGCCGCTCGGTGTCGATACTCCCGCCGACCTGGCCCGCGCGCGGGACATGTTGACGCCCCGTACGAAAGCTTGAGTGTCCCGCAAAGGCCGCGTTCGAATCATGGCAAAGCCCGCCTCATCCGACACCTTGATCGCCTTCCAGGGGGCGCTCGGCGCCTATTCCGACATGGCTTGCCGGGCGGCGCATCCGGAACTGCAAACCCTGCCTTGTGCCTCCTTCGAGGACACCTTTGCCGCGGTGCGCGAGGGACACGCCGCCTTCGCCATGATTCCGATCGAAAACTCCAGCGCCGGGCGGGTCGCCGACGTGCACCACCTGCTGCCGGAATCCGGGCTGCACATCGTCGGTGAGCATTTTGAGAAGGTGAACCATCAGTTGCTGGCGCCGGCGGGCGCGACGATCGACAGCCTGCAGGTGGTGCACAGCCACGTTCAGGCGCTTTCCCAGTGCCGGGTCTTTATTCGAGAACGGGGCCTGAAACCGATCGTGCACGCCGACACGGCCGGCGCGGCGGCCGAGGTGGCCGCGCTTGGCGATCCGAGCCAGGGCGCCATCGCCTCGGCGCTGGCCGCGGAAATCTATGGGCTTCAGGTGCTGCAGGGCGATGTCGAGGACGCGGCGCACAACACGACCCGCTTTTTGATCATGGCCAAGGAGCCGACCGACCCCGACCCCGCTGAGGGGCCGGTGATCACGACCTTCGTGTTCCGTGTACGCTCCGTACCGGCGGCGCTCTACAAGGCGCTCGGCGGCTTCGCCACCAATGGCGTCAACATGACCAAGCTGGAAAGCTACATCATCGAGGGCAGCTTTACCGTGGCGCAGTTCTACGCCGACATCGAAGGCCATCCCGATCAGCGCCTGGTGCGCCTCGCCCTGGAGGAGCTTGGATTCTTCTCCCGCGAGGTCCGGATCCTCGGCGTCTACCATGCCGCCGCCTTTCGCGGCGGCGGCCAGGGTGCCGGGGGCTTCTAGATATTTGCCATGAAGGGTTGTGTGTAGTAGGCCGGCGCCTTTCCGAGCCGCGCCGGCCGAATTCCAGCGCGTGCCCGGCAAATGACACAGCATGTCACGATAATGCCATTTGTCTCTGATAGTTAGAATGCGTATCTCAAAGCCTCAGTGTTTGATCGAGGGTGCTTATGTCGAATGGTGCTGCGTGGTTCGAGTCCGGTGTGGAACCGGACCTGGAAGAGCTCTTGTCCGATCCACTCGTAGAGATTGTCTTGTCCTACGACGGCCTGACGCGAGAAGACGTGCGCGCCGTGGTGCGCGCCTACCGGTCGCGAATGCGCGGCGGGATGCCGGATCCAGTGCCCGAAGCGTCGGTCGGCCGCGTGACCTGGCAGCAGTTATCAGTTGGTTTCGGACAGCCAGTCCTCGACCAGACGCCGGGCGATGGAATCGACCCGCGGCAGGCGGAAAGTTTCGTCCTCCGGAGAGTCGCGAAGCTCCGCGCGGCTGAACCAGGCGGCGCTTTCCAGTTCGTCGTGATTGATCCGGAGTTCGCGGCGCGCGGTTCGGGCGTGAAAGCCGAGCATGATGGAGGAGGGGAACGGCCAGGGCTGGGACGAGTGGTAGGCGATCTCGCGAAGCTCCAGCCGTAGGCCGACCTCTTCCTCGATTTCCCGGGCCACCGCTTCCTCTAGGCTTTCGCCCGGCTCGACGAAGCCGGCCAGGGTCGAGTGCATGCCCGGCGGCCAAATCTTCTGGCGGCCGAGCAGGCAATACTCGCCGTCGTGAACCAGCATGATCACGGCCGGATCGACGCGCGGGAAATGCTGGGCGCCGCAAGCGGGATTGCTGCAGGCGCGCAAGTGCCCGGCCCGTTCGCTCTTGGTCGGGTGGCCGCAGAGGCCGCAGAATCGGTGCCGGCGGTGCCAATGCATCAGGCCACGGGCATAGGCGAGCAGGGCCCCTTCGGTTCGGTCTATCAAGGGCCCCACCGCGCGCAAATCCTCGAACACGCCGACTCCCGCCAGGCTCGATTCGCTCTCGGGCGCTTCGAGCTCGGACAGGTCGAGCGCGACATAAGCTTGCCGGCCGTTGAGGCCGAGGAAGGCCAGGGTGTGGG
>JBFJPL010000215.1:0-3298 GCA_041617155.1 Kiloniellales bacterium | reverse complement strand
TTCTCCTTATTCGTACTATGCGAATCGAATAGCGCTTCGACCCGTTTCTTCTTTCTAGGCATATAATTTCGTGCGTAGAACCCTTGCCGACAAACGATGGTTTCTCATATCATGAGTTAGAAAATGTAAGACATGAGAAGCCATGGTTCGCCGTCTGCCGCCGCTCAACGCGCTGCGCGCCTTCGAGGCTGGCGCACGCCATCTGAGCTTCACGCGCGCCGCCGACGAACTGCACGTCACCCAGGCGGCGGTGAGCCATCAGGTCAAGGCCCTGGAGGAATACCTGGGCGTTGCTCTGTTCCGTCGCATGACACGGCGTCTTGCGCTGACCGAGGCGGGCCGGGTTCTGCTGCCGGTGGTCAGCGATGCCTTCGAACGCATCGCCGACACCGCCGAGCGGCTGCGGGACGACGCCGAGGAACGCGGCCTGACGGTCAGCTTGACGCCGTCGTTCGGCGCGCGCTGGCTCGGCCAGCGCCTGGGCCGCTTCTGGGCACAACACCCCGACATTGATCTGAAGCTGCACCACTCCAGGCGCCTGGCCGATTTCCGACGCGAGGAGGTCGATATGGCGGTGCGCTGGGGCTGCGGTGAGTGGCCGGGGCTGGCGGCAGAGTTCCTGATGCGGGCTGGATTCACCCCGGTCTGCAGCCCAGTGCTGCTTGAAGGGCCGCATCCCCTGCGGCGACCGGCCGACCTGGTGCATCACACCTTGCTGCACGAGGAGGACTACGAAGACTGGGCGCAGTGGCTCATGGTCGCCAAGGTCGAGGGAGTCGATGCCCGGCGCGGTCCGGTGATCGACGATCCCAGCATGCTGGATCGGGCGACCCTGGAGGGGCAAGGCGTTGCGCTGGGTCGTACCGCGCTGATCGGCGAGCATCTGGCGGCCGGGCGGCTGGTCCGGCCCTTCTCGCTCGATCTGGAAACCGACTACGCCTACTACCTGGTCTATCCGCCGCAGGCCCTGGTCCGGCCCAGGGTGAAGGCGTTCCGCGATTTCGTCCTGGCCGAGGCCGAAGCCGAGCGCCCGACGTCGCGCCGCTAGAACCGCAAGTTCGCCGACAGGCCGACCACCGGGTAGAAGCCGAGGAAACTGAGGTCGTCTTCGATGTCGTCAGCCTCATCGTTCACGGCGGCTAGGAACGTAGGGTCGCTGGCCAGCGTACCGTTGCCGTCGAGGTCGATGTCCGGCTTGCCCTGATAGAGCACACCGAGGTCGAACCCCAGCGACAGGTAGCCGTTCAGCAGGATCCCCTCGAAGCCGAAACCGGCGTAGGGGGCGATGTTGTTGAAGTCGGCGTCGCCCTCGAGCCTGCCCGCCTCAGCCGCCGTGAAGGTTTGGCCGCCAATCGTGATGCTGGTCGTGGGGGTGGCCTCGAGATCTATCTTGTTGGCATTGTAGCGCAAGCCGCCGGTCACCCTGAAGCCACCGCCGAAGGGGTAGATGTCGAGCACGCCGCCGCCCGACAGCAGATTGAAGTCGGCGTCATACTCCACATCCTCGTACTCCGGGCTGAACCCGAACTTTAAGTAGTTGGCGCCGATCCGTATGCCGAAGAAGTCGTTCAGGCGAATACCGGCTTCGGCGCCCAATCCGAGTGTGCTGACGTTGCCGCCGATCGTGAAGTGCGGGTCGAAAGGCCAATCGTACGAATTGCTTACGCTCTCCGCCGTCATGGTCCGTTCGCCGCCGCCGCCATTGGCCACGATTCGTGACATGTAGTCGCTCTGTTCCGCGCCTTGTCCGCTGCTCGCGCCGGACGGCCGGGTGGCGAGCTGAATGGCACTGGCCGTGGCCTTTGGATTCGCCTGGGCCGCAGCGGCCGCTGCAACCGGAGCCGTTGCCGCCGCCGGCTGTGGTTTCGCGGCACGTTGTACACCGGCAGCGGGTTTCATGACGTCGACCACGACATGGGTGCCGTGGAAGAAGTGGCGCAGCTTGGCGCCCGGCGGAATGTCGATATCGACCGCGAGACCGCCGTCTTCCGGGCGCGGGCTGATGCCCTGCACCATGGGCGGCGGGTTGCGCTTGTAGCGCGACAGCTCGAGCGTGCCCGATTGTTCGAAGTGAACCGTGGCGCGGCCGCCCGACTGTTCGACCCGATAGGGTCCCTTGGCAGGCCAATCGAACACGATGCGGCTGAATTCCGCATGTTCACCGACCCGTACCTGGATCGGTTTGGAGCTGTCCTGAGCCAGCACAAAATCAGGAAACAGGAACGCGGTGCATAAGAGCAGCCAAGTAATCGGGCGCATGACGATCGCTCCACGATGAAATTGCTTTGCAAAAGCAACCGTGACGTTTAAAGATCGTCGGGACGATACGCCCAAATAGTTAAGAAAATCCGGCCACGAAGGCCGGATTTTAACCGTGAATCAGATTGATTTATTGCTTAGTTGTTACTTTTCCGGATGCCGTAGCGCCGAAGATCAGCTCCAAGGGAAGGGGCTGTTCGAGACCGGGTGAAGTTTGCCCTCGGCGTAGCGCGAGAAACGGAACGGTTTGAGCAGTTCGGATTCGCCGTTCAACAGCTCCTCGGCGATCAGTTTGCCGACACCGATCATCTTGTAGCCGTGATTGGAGTCGGCGATCACGGTGACGTTTTCGCGAAAGCGGTCGAAGACAGGGAAGGAGTCCGGCGTGAAGCAGCCGAGGCCGCCGGAGGGCTCTTTCTTGTACTTGCCGATCTTGCCCTCGAAGCGCTTCTGACAGAACGCCAAGGCCGAACACCACATGTGGGCGAAGTTGTCGTCGACGATGAAGTCGGGGGAATCTGGTCCGTAAGGGTCGATCGCCACTTCGTCGACCGGGGTTTTGACCTCGTATGGCATGGCGCCGCCCTGGATGCCGCCGAAATTGAAATCGGGCTTGTAGTAGATGCCCCACATCTTGTCGGTGATCAGCGACCCGTCCACGTCGGAGTACAGCGGCGCATCGGTATCGACGTGGATGACCGGCGGCATCTTGCCGTCGTTGGTCTTCTGCAAATCCGGATCGACGCCGAGGGTGCCCTCTTCGAGCGCCCAATAGCGCCACATGGGGATGTTATCGTGAAGCGTTCCATCCGAGCCCTTGATGGAAACCGTCTTTGGCAGCTCCAGCATGTTCCAGACGGTGCTCGCCCAGGGTCCTACGGCGACCACCACCTGGTCGCAGCCGATCACGCCCCGATCGGTTTCCACGCCCGTGACCGCCGTCGAGTTGTGGCCGGTCTTGAAGCCGGTCACCTTGACCCCGGTCGCGATCCGTACGCCGAGCGCCTCCGCCTTGCCGGCCAGGCCATAGATCGATGCC
>JBFJPL010000214.1:0-3344 GCA_041617155.1 Kiloniellales bacterium | reverse complement strand
ACCGCGCGTCCGGCAACGGAAGCGGCACGGCAAACCCCACCGGGAGCAAGACCAAGTAGGGGCGGCGGGCCGGCCTTAGGGCCGGTCGGGCGGGTTTTCGCGCCGCCGCCCGGGTAGGTCGCGCGAGGCGTCCGGCGACGGACGTCCCAGATGAATGGCCATCCCCCGCAAGGGGACAGAACCCGGCTTACAGGCCGTCTGGCACCTATTGAACTTTGTCCGTCACCGAATCTCCACGGGCGCGGCGTGCCGCGTGTCACTTTTTTCGCCTTTGACTCGTTTGCCTGCATTGAATGACGAGCGGAGGTGTGGGCTTCTGGCATTGCCATAATTTTTCCGCCGTTCCCATCGGTATTGCCACTTGCAGAACATAACAAGAACAAAGTTCTGACATGATCTGAACTGAAACTCGATTGTGCGCTATCGAAGTTGGTCACCACAAGATCTGGACGACTACATGAGTTCGCACTCAAAAAGCTTTGTTAACGTCTTCTTAACCTAGAGAGTTTTACTTGTGCGCCCATTGACACCCATAAAATCCCATGATATCCCAACTAGTCCCATTTCGGGGGCGGATGGTCCCAGGGTGTCTGAAGTCGCGGGGCAGGGGATCGAACTAGGCGGCGCGAGCCGCGGGAGACCAGCGTGGCGGTGTTCTTTGGCACCTTCGAGAACAAGGTGGACCGGAAGGGCCGGGTATCCGTGCCCGCGCCGTTCCGCCAGGCGCTGGGCCGGTCCGCGTTCCAGGGTATCATCGCGCGCCCGTCCTACCGGTCCCGGGCGGTCGAGGCCTGCGACATCGAGTTCATGGAGCAGCTCAACGACAGCGTGGCCTCCAATGAGCTCTATTCCGACGCGCACGAAGACCTAGCCTTCACGATCTTCGCCGACTCCCACCAGCTCTCTTTCGACGGCGAGGGCCGGATCCTGCTGCCCCCGGCCCTGGTCGAACATGCCGGCATCGGCGACCGGGCGGGTTTCGTCGGCATGGGTTCGTCGTTCCAGATCTGGGAGCCCGAAACCCTGCAGCAGCATAAGGCGGAAGCCCGCGCTCGCGCCCGCGCCCAGGGCCTCACCCTGCCCCTGCGCCGCGACCCCGGTGACCAGCGATGACCGGGCCACGGATTGAAACAGCCACCGGCGGCCATATTCCGGTGATGCTGGAAGAAGTGCTCGAAGCCCTCGCGCCGCGTGACGGCGCGATCTACGTCGACGGCACCTTCGGCGCCGGCGGTGTCTCCAGCGCCCTGCTCGACGCGGCCGACTGCCGGGTCTGGGGTATCGACCGGGATCCGGAGGCGATCGCCCGCGGTGCTCTGATGGCCAAGCGCTACGATGGCCGCCTGACGGTCGTCGAGGGCCGCTTTGGCGAAATGGACCGCCTGGTCGGTGAAAGCGGTGCCGCCCCGGTCGACGGCGTCACGCTCGACCTCGGCGTCTCCTCGCAACAGCTCGACCAGGCCGAACGCGGCTTTTCCTTCCGCGCCGACGGGCCGCTCGACATGCGCATGGCGGGCCCCGAGCGGCGCGACGGGCCGAGTGCCGCCGAAGTGGTCAACACCCTGCCCGAGGCCGAGCTGGCCGACCTGATCTATCGCTATGGCGAGGAACGCAGGTCGCGGCCGATCGCCCGCGCCATCGTCGCCGCGCGCCGCGACCGGCCGTTCCAGCGAACCCTGGAACTGGCCGAGGTCGTGCGCCGCGTGCTGAAACGCAAGCCGGACGGCCTGGACCCGGCGACCCGAACCTTTCAGGCGCTGCGCATCTACGTCAACGACGAACTGGGCGAACTGGACCGTGGCCTGCGCGCGGCCGAGCGCTTGCTCGCTCCGCGCGGCCGTCTGGCTGTGATCGCCTTCCACTCGCTGGAAGACCGGGCGGTCAAAACCTTCTTGAGAGAGCGCTGTGGCGAACAGCGGCGTGGCTCGCGCCACCTGCCCGAGACGGCCAGCGCCGGCCGGCCGTCGGCGACCTTCGAAGCGCTTTTCCGCGGCGTCCGGCGGCCGAGCGAGACCGAGTGCGCCGCCAATCCGCGGGCCCGTTCGGCCCGTCTGCGCGCCGCGCGGCGCACCGCGGCTCCGGCCTGGAACGGCGATCGGGCGGGAGCGGCGGCATGAACAAGTTCGCCGCCCTGGTCTGGCTCACCGCCGTGGCGGTCGCCGCGCTCGGCCTCTATCACGTCAAGTATCAGGTGCAGCGACTGGAGGAGGATCTGGGGCTCGAACATCAGTCGATTCTCAAGCACCAGGAGGCGATCCACATCCTCAAGGCGGAGTGGAGCTACCTCAACCAACCGGCCCGGATCTCCGATCTGGCCAAACGCCATCTTGGCCTGATACCGCTGACCGCCAAACAGGTCGTGCGGTTCGACGAGCTGCCGATGCGCCGCCCGCGACTGGGCGACAACCGGCCCGGCGACACTTTGAAGGCCCAAGTGGCCGGCGCGCAAAGGACCACGCCATGATGAACAACAGCAATCGCTTTCTGCGCCCTTGCGGTCCGACGGTCTATGGACCCGAGCCGCTGGTGCGACTCGACGGCACGCTCAAGCAGTGCCTGGAAATCGGCCGCACGCGGCTGCTCGCGGCCGGCCTGCTGTTCACGGTGGCCTTTCTGGTCATCGGGCTGCGTCTGATCGACCTCAGCCTGCTGCAGGAAGCCAAGGAACCGCGCCTCGCGGCGGTTTCCCAGACCACCGCTCTGGAAAGCGTTCGCGCGGATATCGTCGACCGCAACGGCGTGGTACTGGCGACCACGCTGCCAACCGCCTCGCTCTATGCCAACCCACGCCAGGTTCTCGATAGCTCGGGCGTCGCGGAGCGGCTGGCAACCGTCCTGCCGGACCTGCCGAAGGCCGAGCTCTCGGCGAAGCTCGGGTCGGACCGTGCCTTCGTCTGGCTGAAACGCAAGCTGACGCCGCGCCAGCAGTACGAGGTCAACCGCCTCGGCATACCGGGGCTCTACTTCCAGCATGAGCCGGACCGGGTCTATCCGCACGGTGCGCTGACCTCGCACGTCGTCGGCTTTGCCAACGTCGACAACCAGGGCCTGGCCGGAATCGAAAAGGCCTTCGAGGCCAAGCTGCGCGGCAGCACGGAGCCGCTCCAGCTCAGCCTGGACCTGCGGGTACAGCACATCCTGGCCGACGAACTGGGTGCCGCAATGGTCGAGTTCAACGCAATCGGCGCGGCCGGCCTGGTGCTGGACGCGGAGACCGGCGAGGTTGTCGCCATGGCCTCCCTGCCCAGTTTCGACCCGAGCCGCCCGGCCGACCAATCGGACGCCGCGCGCTTCAACCGGGCAAGCCTGGGCGTCTATGAAATGGGCTCTGTGTTCAAGATCTT
>JBFJPL010000213.1:0-3385 GCA_041617155.1 Kiloniellales bacterium | reverse complement strand
ACTAGGGAGTTTGCTCGATGGCGGCGATGATCGAGGTCAGGAACGTCTCCAAGGCCTTTGGCGGCGTCCAGGCCAACCGGGAAATCAGCATGGACGTGGTCGAGGGCCAGATCACCGGCCTGATCGGTCCCAACGGTTCGGGCAAGACGACCCTGTTCAACTCGATCGTCGGCTATCATCCGATCGACGCGGGCTCGGTCACCTTCGAAGGCCGCGAGATCTCCAGGCTAAGAGTGCCGCAGATCGCTAGGCTCGGCATGCTGCGGACGTTCCAGCAGACCCGCATCTACAGCGACATGAACTGCATCGAGAATATGCTCATTTCGCTGCCGCACCGGAACATGGGGCTGTTCGAAATCTTCCAAGAGCACTCCGCCGAGGACCTCGAGAAGGTCGAGCATCTGCTCAACTTCGTCGGTCTCTACGCCAAGCGCAAGCTGCTCGCCGGTGATCTGTCGTTCGGGCAGCAGAAGCTCCTGGAATTTGCCATGGCCTTGATCAATCGACCCAAGGTCCTGCTGCTCGACGAGCCGACGGCGGGCATCAACCCGACGCTGATCAACGGCCTGATCGACCGTCTGAAGCACGCGAACGAGGAGTTCGGCATCACGCTGTTCGTGATCGAGCACAACATGCGGGTGATCATGAACCTCGCCGAGCGCATCTACTGTCTGGCGCACGGCGAATTGCTGGCCGAGGGAACTCCCGAGCAGATCCGGTCCGACAAGCGCGTCGTTGACGCCTATCTGGGGGCCCATTGATGGCCGAAAGCGACAAGAAGCAGACCGGCCAGAAAAAGGCGGCCGGCTACCATGAGGGCTCCGTCGAGACCGTCATCTCGGTCGACGAGGTCAACCGCCAGGCGGCGATGCTGGCCCGGGAGCAGATCGGCCGGGAACGGATCGCCGAGCTGGCCGGCAACGAGGCCTATGTGCGCATCGAGAACCTCAGGGCTGGCTACGGCAAGATGGAGATCCTGCACGACTTCAACCTGCAGGTCGGCAAGGGTCAGTCGCTCTGCCTGATCGGGCCGAACGGGGCCGGCAAGTCGACGGTCCTGCATTCGATCTTCGGATTTACCCGTATCTTTGACGGTCGCATCCTGGTCGGCTCGGGCGACCGGGCGCAGGACGTCACTCGAATGAGCGCCAAGGATAAGCTCAAGAAGGCCGGGATCGCCTACATCCTGCAGGACAAGTCGGTATTTCCGGCCATGACGGTCGAGGAAAATCTCTGGATGGGCGGCTACCTGATGGCGCGGCCGGACCAAGCCAAGCAGGCGGCCGAGCGGGTCTTCGAGAAGTATCCGCGGCTGGCCGAACGCAGACGGCACGCGGCGCGAGTCCTGTCCGGCGGCGAACGCCGTCTGTTGGAGATTTCCCGGGCGCTGGTCATGGACCCGGAGGTGCTGCTGGTGGACGAGCCGTCGATCGGCCTGGAGCCGCGCTTCATCGACATGGTCTTCGAAATCCTCGACGATCTCCAGAACGTCGAAGGCAAGACGATCGTCATGGTCGAGCAGAACGCCAAGAAGGGCCTGGAGTTCGCCGACATCGGCTATGTCCTGGTCGCCGGCGAGACCGCGATGGTCGGACCGGGCAGCGAACTTCTCGAGGACCCGGAGGTAGGGCGGCTTTTCCTCGGCGGCTGACAGGCCTATGCTCAAGGTTGCTTGTCTTCGCCGTCTTCGGGGAGAGACAGCGTACCGGCAACGACTGGATCAGGGAGAGATAGGCATGTTGAACACCATCGATCGGCGACGAGTCTTGTTTGGCGGCGCGGCGACCGTAGCGATCGCCGGCCTCGGCCTTTATGGCGGCCGGGCCGCCGCGCAGTCCGACCGTTCCTACATCCTGGCCACGGCGACCACCGGCGGCACCTACTATCCCGTCGGCGTGGCCTTGGCCACCTTGGTGAAGGTCAAGCTGCAGCCCAAGCAGAAGATCTCCATGGCGGCGATCAACTCCGCCGGATCCGGCGAGAACGTCAAGCTGCTGCGCGAAAACCAGGCCCAGTTCGCGATCCTGCAGGGACTCTTCGGCAAGTGGGCCTGGAAGGGAACCGGCCAGGT
Organism: Kiloniellales bacterium; assembly: GCA_041617155.1. Classification (GTDB taxonomy): domain Bacteria; phylum Pseudomonadota; class Alphaproteobacteria; order Kiloniellales; family JAKSDN01; genus CAMYKD01. The sequence continues at coordinate 1,314 of JBFJPL010000213.1, read as the reverse complement.
AAAGGCCGACGGACCGCAGAGCTATCTGCGCTCGGTCACCATGCTGTGGCAGAACGTCGAGCATTTCGCGGTCCTGTCGAAGCACGTCAAGACCGGCACGATGGACGACCTGCAGGCCCTGAAGGGGCTGAAATTCTCGATCGGCAAGAAGAACTCCGGCACCGAAGGCTCCGGCCTCGAGATCCTGACCAACCTGGGATACGACCCGGAGAAGACCTTCGATCTCACCTATCTGGGTTACGGCCCGAGCGCCGAGGCGCTCCAGAACGGCACGATCGCCGGGGTCAACATGCCCGGCGGCGTGCCGGTCGGCGCACTGACACAGGCCATGGCCTCGCTCGGCAACAAGTTGCGCGTGCTCGATTTCACCGACCCGCAGATGGTTCAGGCCAATGGCGATGGCGAACTTTGGACGCGCTTCGTCATCCCGGCCGAGACCTATCCCGGTCAGGCCGCACCGATCAACACCGTCGCTCAGCCGAACTTCCTGGCGGTGCACGCCGACGTGGACGAGGACGCGGTCTATCAGATCACCAAGACCACTTACGAGAACCTGCCGTTCCTGCAAAACATCCACAAGGCAACCAAGGACATGGCCCTGGACCGGGCGCTGGCCGGCCTGCCGGCGCCGCTGCACCCGGGCGCGGCCCGCTACTACAAGGAAACAGGCGCCAAGATTCCGGCTCATCTGCTGGCCGGCTGACGCGGCTTTGCACGATCCGAGGACGGGGCGGCGCGGGACGACGCGCCGCCCCTGCCCTCGATTAGCCAAGGGGAGGACATGGGGGGCATGACCGATCCAAATCCGGGCGGTCGGATGAGTGCGCCGAAAGAAAGCGATCAGGGCGAGTACGAAGCCGTCGTACGCGACACCTCGAGCGGCACGATCAGCAAGATCGTGTTCTGGGGCGGGATCGGGCTCTCGCTGTTCCATATCTACGCCAACACCCTGGGCACCCTGCCGGAACTCACGCTTTCGGCGATCCACTGGGGCGGGTTCGGCCTGCTCTGCGCGCTGATCTTTCCGCTCAGCCAAAGGCTCAGCCTACGCCTGCCGAAGGCCACGCTGGCCATCGACATCGCGATCGGCGTGGGCGCCGTCGTCTGCGCCGTCTACGTGATCTTCGGCTTCGATCCGCTTTACGAACGCGGCGTGCGCTTCATTCCATCCGACTGGGTCTTCGCGATCCTCGCTGTCTTGCTGGCCCTGGAGTTCGCCCGGCGGACCGCCGGCTGGTTCATACCGGTGCTTTGCCTGGTCGGCCTTTGCTACGTCTTCTGGTGGGGCCGCTTGATCGGCGGCATGTTCCACTT
>JBFJPL010000212.1:0-3459 GCA_041617155.1 Kiloniellales bacterium | reverse complement strand
TCGACCCTGGCCGAATACGGCTTCCGCCTGCCGTCGTGCATCGACAACCGACCGCTCAAGTTCGAGGAGTGGGAGGTCATGCGCCCGCCCACGGTCTACGTCTCGGCCACCCCGGGACCCTGGGAACTGAACCAGACCGGCGGTGTTTTCGTCGAGCAGGTTATCCGCCCGACCGGCCTGATCGACCCGGTCTGCACCGTGCGCCCGACCGAGACCCAGGTCGACGACCTGGTCGCCGAGTGTCGCGCCACGGTGGAGCGCGGCCTGCGCGTCCTGGTCACCACACTGACCAAGCGAATGGCCGAGGACCTGACCGAGTATCTGCACGATGCCGGGTTGAAGGTGCGTTACATCCACTCCGACGTAGAAACCCTCGAGCGCATCGAGATCATCCGCGACCTGCGCCTCGGCGTGTTCGACGTGCTGGTCGGCATCAACCTGCTGCGCGAGGGCCTGGACATCCCGGAATGCGCCCTTGTCTGCATCCTGGACGCCGACAAGGCGGGCTACCTGCGTTCCACCACCTCGCTCATCCAGACCATTGGCCGCGCCGCGCGTAACGTCGATGGCCGCGTCATCCTCTACGCCGACCAGATGACCGACAGCCTGAAGGCCGCGCTGGAGGAGACCAACCGGCGGCGCGAGAAGCAGCAGGCCTTCAACGTCGCCAATGGCATCACCCCGGAATCGATCCGCAAGGGCATCGCCGACATCCTGGAGAGCGTCTACGAGCGCGACCACGTGACGGTTTCGACCGGTGACGAGGAGACCCGCCACCTGGTCGGCCACAACCTTCAGGCCTACATCGCCGACCTGGAGACCCGCATGCGCGAAGCGGCGGCCGACCTGGAGTTCGAGGAGGCGGCGCGCCTGCGCGACGAGATCCGCCGACTCGAGGCCCAGGACCTGGAGTTACCGGCGCCGGCGGGCGGCTTCGCCGAGCGGATCCGCGGAGCCGACGCGCGGGCCAAGAGCCGCAAGGGCAGATACCGGGGCCGGCGGCGCTAGCGGCATCGAGGCTGGCCGCCCGTGTCAGGTCGAGGCTAGACGCATAACATCCTGGGAAACATGAGGTAATTCCCATGCATTGGGCGCGTATTAAACAAATGTTAGGTCACGTCGTGTCATTCTGCGGTCGCTAAACTTAACGCCCTAGAGGATGGCGCTCCCCATGATCCCGCAGACCGAAAACTCCGGAGCCCGAACCGGTGGCCCGGCTGAACAGCCTTGCAAGCCCGCGCGCGCAGGTGCCGGCGGCGTGATCGCCACGGTCCTGATGTTGGCCCTGGCCGGTTGCGCGGCTCGTGCACAAGGCGAAGCGATCTACCTGAAACAGCACCGGGCATCGATCGCCCTGACCCAGGCCCTGCTGACCGCCGAGTTCGAGAATCCGGCTGTGGTCGATATGCTTTACAATACCGAATCGATGCTCAACAAGGCTTGCGCGCCACTACAGGAGGCGAGCTACCGCCGATTGATCGGCGACCCTGTCGATCCGCTGCTCAAGCTGAAGGCCTATAACGCGCTCGACACCTGCGATGCCACGGCGCGCAACGTCGAGGACCTGCTGTGGCGCATCGACCCGGTGACGGCGGGGCACTATCTCGACCGACCCTTCGTCTCGGTCAAGGCCGACAAGCAGACCAGCCAGAAAAGCGGTTTTGCGGCCGGTTACCCACGACCGCAGCGCTGATACCCAAGAATATTGGTTTAGGTTATGGTGGTCCGAGAGCGGCCTTGCGCCGCCCGTTGGTTCGTCACCCGCCGAGGTCAGTCCGAGATGGCCGATAAGATCATCAAGAGCGATGCCGAATGGCGCGCCCAGCTCACGCCCGAGCAGTATTACGTAACCAGGCAAGCCGGCACGGAGCGCGCCTTCTCCGGCACTTATGACAAGTGCAAGGTGGCGGGCAGCTATAACTGCGTGTGCTGCGGCCAGCCCCTGTTCAGTTCCGAGACCAAGTTCGACTCCGGCACCGGCTGGCCCTCCTTCTGGCAGCCGATTGCCCCCGATGCGGTCGAAACCAAGCGGGATCGAACCCTCTGGATGGTGCGCACGGAGGTGCTCTGCTCGCGCTGCGACGCCCATCTGGGCCACGTTTTCGACGATGGGCCGGAACCTACGGGCCAGCGCTACTGTATGAACTCGGCGGCTCTCAGGCTGCAGCCCGAGGACCAGAAGGACTGACGCACGGTTCGCTCGGGGCAAGTGCCGTCGGCAGCTCAATTTCAAGCCAGCCATTGAACTGTTGGGCCGGAGAACGCATGTAGTGCCGGATGGTTGCAGCCCACGCAGGGTTGCGAACCGGTCCGGGCGTGCATTGCCTCGGGGCGGTCGGAGGGGGACCCGAAGGCAGTGGGACCATGCCGGTGCGAACTATAGCGGCCACCGTATTCTGGTGCCCGGTCTCCCGGGATCATGGGCGTCGATAAGCGTCAACAGCGCAGGTCCCCCTATGCGGTTCGGCTTGATAAGCGGGCGGCACAGATCGCTCGGCGCTGCCTGCCTGTGCGGCTTCGCGGCTACCGCTCCCAAGTACAACCGCCACGACCACCCCGAGTCGGCGGCGCGCCGAAGGGTGCACAGGAACGATATCTGCCGTGATTCTCCTAGCCCTTTGCATGGTGGTCGGCGGGCTCGTGTTGCTGCTCTTCGGCGGCGAGATCCTGCTGCGCGGCGCGGTCTCGCTGGCCAGCCGCCTGGGCCTCTCGTCGCTGCTGATCGGCATGACGGTGGTCGCCGCGGCGACCTCCATGCCCGAAATGGTGGTCGCCGTGGCCAGCGGCCTCGAGGGCGCACCGGACATAGGCGTCGGCAACGTGGTCGGTTCGAACACCGCCAACATCCTGCTGATCCTCGGTGCCGCCGCCGTGCTCTATCCGATGGAGACCCAGCGACGCCACGTGATGCGCGATGGCATGGCCATGCTGGCGGCAACCGCCATCTTCATCCTGTTCGCCCTGTCCGGCACGATGGGACGGCTGGACGGGGTGGTGATGCTGGGCCTGCTGATCGCTTATCTGGTTTACAGCTACCAGCGGGACCGCAAGAGCTGTGCGGACGGCCTCGAAAGGGCGGTCGAAAGGCCGCAGACCTGCCCGTCCATGCCGATATCGCTGCTGCTGGTCGGCGTCGGCGTCGGCTTGCTGGTGATCGGCTCCAAGCTGCTGATCGACGGCGCGGTCGACCTGGCGCGTAACGCCGGCATTTCCGAAGCGGTGATCGGTCTGACGCTGGTCGCCGTCGGCACGTCGCTACCGGAATTGGCAACCTCGATCGTCGCCAGCCTGCGCCGTCACCCGGAAGTCGCGCTGGGCAACGTTTTGGGTTCCAACCTATTCAACCTCCTGGCGATCATACCGGCCTTGACGATCACCGTGCCAGTTCAGGTCGCCAGCGAGATTCTCAGTTTCGACATCTGGGTGATGGCGGGGGTTTCGGTTCTGGCCATCCTGGTC
>JBFJPL010000211.1:0-3501 GCA_041617155.1 Kiloniellales bacterium | reverse complement strand
TGCGATGGGAGGGTGAGGGGGTGGTTCCGACTGAACCGATCCCGCTCTAGAAGTTGTAGCGGAAGCCGATCAGTCCGGAATGAGCCGCGCTGCCCTCGGACTCGATGCGCTCTCGACCTTCGACCCGGCTGCCGGAGTCGAGCGGGTCGGTGGCGAAGAAGCTATAGCCGAAATACATCTGGAACGGCGAGCTGAACTCATAGGACAGGCCGAGCATGCCCTGATAGGCGAACACCGTTTCGTCCTGGTCGCGGGTGGCCGGATCACGTGGCAGCGACAGCGCGCCGAGATCGAGATGCTGATTGGCTGGCAGCCACGCCATGCCCAGGCCGGCGCCGGCGAACAGGCGCCAGCGGGGCGTGATGGCCAAGTCGTAGTAACCCTTGGCCATGAAGCCGCTCGGATTGCCCTGGCCGGACGTGAGTAACTGTGAAAGGCCGTCGGTTTCCCAGTTGTCTAGGGCGAAGCGATTTTGCAGTCCGTCACCCTGGGTGCGAAGCGGCTGCAGGGCATAGCTGAGCGAGCCGCCCTGCAAAACCTCGGACTCTGGGTTCGTGCCCAAGTTGGGCGGTGCCCAGGGGTTGAAGGTCATGCCGCTGCCGGCTGCGCCGCCCAGGCGCCAGTCATCGGCCGCCGCCGGCGCAAGCGACGTGGCGGCAAGCAGAACAAGGCCCGCAAGGCCCAGAATCCTTGCTGATTTGAACCCGGTGATCATGCCCGAACGCTCGTTTCGGGTTCCGAACATGCTATCTTTCTACCTTCGTTCGACTACCGTGCGGTAAACTATACAATTATAAAGGTTAATATTGGTTAACAAATATCTGAGAATGATACTGGAAAAATCAAGGCCATGGGAAGCTATCCCGAGCGCCCCCTGATCGGGGTCGGCGTTGTGGTCGTCAAGGACGGGCACATTCTGCTGGTGCGCCGCGCCAAGGCGCCCCGGGCCGGCCTTTGGTCGCTGCCTGGCGGCCGGCAGCGCCTGGGCGAGCGGGTCCGCGACACGGCCCGGCGCGAGGTGTTCGAGGAAGCCGGCCTGGAGGTCGAGGTCACGGCGCTGCTGGATGTGATCGATTCCTTGACGCGCGATGAGGCCGGCGATCTGGCCTATCACTACACCTTGATCGATTTCCTGGCCGAATGGCGGGCCGGCGAGGCGGTCGCCGGCAGCGACGCCGCCGAAGTGGTCTGGGCCGACCCGGCCGACCTGGCACGCTACGAACTTTGGGACGAGACCGCCAGGCTGATCCGGTCGGCCGTGGCGCGGCGGGCTTGAACCGCGCTCGGCTCAGGCCGCCGGCGGCAGGGTTTGCTGCATCGAGGGCCGCTGGTTGAAGCCTTCGAACCAGCCGGCCAGCGCCGGCCGTCCGTCGCGCCACTTGTCGTCCGGGAAGCGCAGGTCCAGGTAACCGAGCGCGCAGCCCAGGGCGACACTGCCCAGGGTCACGCCGCCGCCGAGGTCGCCCGCCGCCGCCTGCCGTTCCAGGGTGTCCAGGGCGCGGTCGATCTTGCCTTTCTGGCGGCTCAGCCAGCCGTCCCAGCGGCGCTCCTCCGGCCGCATGCGCAGCTCGATGACGCGGGCGACGGCGCCGTCCATCACACCGTCCGCCAGGGCCGCCAGGTTCAGCACGCGCCAGCGCTCCGCGCCCTCGGCCGGGATCAGCTTGGCGCCGCTGTTGAGGGAGTCCAGGTACTCACAGATCAGGGGCGAATCGCACAGCACCGTGCCGCCCTCCGTGGTCAAGGCCGGGACCTTGCCGAGCGGGTTTTCCTCGCCGATGTCGCAGGCCGGGTCCCAGACGTTGGTCTCGACCTTTTCGATGCGATCGCCCAGGCCGGCCTCGATGGCGGTGACGGCGACCTTGCGGACATAGGGGCTGGTGGCGGAAAAGCGCAGCTTCATTTCGTGGGGCTCCTCGCTGGATTGGACCGTTGGCGGCCGGGGCGCAAGGTAGCACCGCCGGACAGCGCCCGAAAAGGGGGAGGTTTGCCTTTGTTTTCGGGCTTTTGTTACCAAATGTCGTTATCAATGACCCTTGCTATGGACTGTTGCCGGTATGTGGAACGACGTCGTCGACCTGCGTGATTTCTATGACAGCCATCTGGGCCAGGTGGCGCGGCACACGATTCGCCGCAGCGTGCGGGTGATCTGGCCCGACCTGCGCGGCCGGTCGCTGCTTGGCCTCGGCTACGCGACGCCCTATCTGCGGCAGTTCGCGGGCGAGGCGGAACGGGTCATCGCCTGTATGCCGGCCGGCCAGGGTGTGCTGCACTGGCCGCAAGAGGGGCCTGGCGCGGTCACCCTGGCCGACGAGACGGAACTGCCGCTGCCGGACTATTCGGTCGACCGGGTACTGCTGGTCCACGGCCTGGAAAGCACCGAAAACCTGCGCGGCATGTTGCACGAGATCTGGCGGGTGCTGAACGGCGAAGGCCGGTTGCTGCTGGTCGTGCCCAACCGGCGCGGCATCTGGGCCCGCTTCGATCGCACGCCGTTCGGCTGGGGCCATCCCTACAGCCGGGCGCAGCTGACCCGCCTGTTGCGCGACAACCTCTTCACCCCGAACCGGACCGAACGGGCGCTCTACATCCCACCGACCCGCCTGCGTTGGCTGTTGCGTTCCGCGATGGCATGGGAACGGATCGGCCGGCGCTGGTTCCCGACCTTCTCCGGGGTCATCGTCGTCGAAGCCAGCAAGCAGCTCTATGCGGCCAGCCAGTCGCGCGAACGCCCGCGCCGGCGCCGGCCGGTTGTGGTGCCCATGCCCCAGGTCGTGCGCCGCGTGCGGCGCGGCGAGGGTGCGTAGGAGCCCGTGAGGAATACCGGGACGGGGCCGAAACGGCGAGGTTTTCTTTGATTTTGCGCCGGGCCCGGACTATCTCTACTCGCCCGCTGACAAGATATTGCCAATCCGCATGCCCGTCGCCAAAAACTCGCTTGACGATCTACGCCGGGAAATCGACGAGATCGACGATACGCTCCACGACCTGCTGATGCGCCGCACCGAGCTGGCCGGGCAGATCGGCGCGGCCAAGGGCGACGGTGCGGTCTACATCCGGCCGGGGCGCGAGGCGCGAGTCCTGCGGCGTTTGACCGGGCGGCACCGCGGGCGTTTTCCCAAGCCGGTGGTGGTGCGCATATGGCGCGAGATCATGGCCGTTTTCGCCGCCTTGCAGGGACCCTTTGCGGTGGCCGTCTACGCGGCCGACGGCGACAACGGCCTGCAGATCCGCGCCCGTGACCACTTCGGCTCGCTCACTCTCTTCACCGGTTACGAGACGACGATGGGCGTGGTACGCGCAGTGACCGATGGCAGGGCCACGCTCGGCGTTCTGCCCCTGCCGCAAACCGACGACGCGGACCCCTGGTGGCACACCCTGGCAAGCAACGGCGAAGGCACGCCGCGGATTGTCGCGCGCGTGCCTTTCGCGTCCATGGCGCCATCGCTTGAAGACGGTGTCGCCGGACTCGTGATCGGTCTGGCGCCGCCCGAGGAAAGC
>JBFJPL010000210.1:0-3554 GCA_041617155.1 Kiloniellales bacterium | reverse complement strand
TCCCGGCGGCTACCTCGTCATCGGCGGCCACGAGCGGCTGCCCGCGGGGGCCGAGGGCTTGGTATCTTGCGACAAGACGTTGCCGATCTTCCGGAAGCAGAGCGCAACGGCCCGACGTTGACGCACGTCAATGCCGCCGGCCGTGCACCGGCTTAACAAGACCCAACCCGACCACGGCGAGGTTTGACATGACCGACAAAGCAAAGGTTCTCGATGCGGTGCGTGCGGCCCTGGCCAGCGAGCCCAGGGTCGAGCTGCTCAACCATTCCATTGCCATGGATTTCGAGGGCGGCATCTTGACCCTGGAGGGCGAGGTCGCCAGCGTCGCCGCCAAGAAGCTCGCCCTGGAGGCCGCCGTCGCCCTGCCGCAGGTCACCGGCATCATCGACCGCCTGCGCGTGACGCCGGCGCAGTCGATGGGCGACGGACAGATCCGCGTGCTGGTCCGCGACGCCTTGTTGCAGGAGCCGGCCTTCCAAGAACACACGATCCGCGAAACCGCCAAGGGCGAGACAACCACGCTGCGCGAGCCGCCGCTCAACCGGCGCGGCTGCATCGAAATCGAGGTGGCCGACGGCATCGTGACCCTCAACGGCGAGGTGCCCGGGCTGGACAACAAGCGGCTCGCGGGCGTCCTGGCCTGGTGGGTGCCGGGCAGCCGGGACGTGATCAACGGCCTAGCCGTCGAGCCGCCGGAGGAGGACAGCTTCGACCTGATCGCGGAAGGCGTGCACCTCGCGCTCGAGAAGGACCCCTTTGTCGACGCCAGCCAGCTACGCGTCGGCGTGCGCGGCACCGTGGTCACGCTGGTCGGCCTGCTGCCCAGCGAGGCGCAGCGCGACATGGCCGAATGCGACGCCTGGTACGTCTTCGGCGTCGACAAGGTGGTCAACAAGATCGAGGTGCGCCGCTTTTGAAACCGGCGCCCTATTGATCTGGGTCATGCCTGGCTCCGCGCAATCGATCTAATCTTGCCGCTTATGCGGCGCGGCGCCCAACTTCGCGAATCGGCGGGAAGCAGAGACGCCGGTGACGCGTTTGCCGGAGAGGCGAATCCCAAGGCTACCTTCATCATGTTGACGCGGCTGGCCCACGGCGCGCTGGAAGCCCGAGCTCGCTCGAGAACCTCGAACGCGATGTGATGGAGCGTGTCCATGCCGAATGCCCCGAGGTCGAATGGCGATCGAGCTACGCGGTGCTCGGGCCCTGCGACTATCTGGATATTTTCCAGGCGCCCGATATCGGAACCGCCACCAAGGTCGCGACCATCATCCGCACCTTCGGTCACGCGGAGACCGAAGTTTGGGCCGCAACCGAATGGGACGAGTTCAAGGAATTGGTGCGCTATCTGCCGCCGGCAAAGACCAAGGCGTGAACGCGCACGCGGCTTTCGGCGCCCGGGCCTTCCCGCGAGGCCGCCCGAAGCGCCGCCGTTGCCGCTTTCCTCGGGGCGCCAGACGCGCTTGACGATGCGCACGGCATCGCCCGCGCGCGCCTTCCACCCGAGCAAACGGCAAAGCCGATCCTAGGGGACCCATATGTCTGGTTCAGACCACTAGGACGGTAAGCCCATATGCCGGTTCACAATGCCGAGATCGCCGAGATCCTGAACAAGGTGGCCGACCTCCTGGAGATCGAGGAGGCCAACCCGTTCCGGGTCCGCGCCTATCGCAACGCGGCCCGTACCGTCACCGGCCTGCCCCAGAGCATCGCCTCGATGCTCGAGGCGGACCAGGACCTGTCGCGGCTGCCGGGCATCGGCAAGGACCTGGCCGGCAAGATCCGGACGATCGTCGAGACCGGCGACCTACCAATCCTCAACGAACTGGAGAGGCAGACGCCGAGCGGCCTAGTGGTGCTCCTGGGCCTGCCCGGCCTGGGTCCTAAGCGGGTCCACGCGCTGCACGAAAGCCTTGGCATCGAAACCCTCGACGCGCTGGCGGCCGCCGCGCGCGGCGGCCGGATCCGCCGGCTGCCCGGGTTCGGCGCGAAGACCGAGAACAACATCCTGCGCGCGCTGGAGACGCGCGGCGCCGGGGAGCGGCGGACCCTGCGCAGCACCGCGGAAGCGATCGCGACCAGCCTCGTAGCCTACCTCGAGCGGGTGCCCGGCGTCGGCGGGATCGAGGTGGCCGGCAGCTATCGCCGAAAGCAGGAGACCGTGGGCGATCTGGACATCCTGGCCACCTGCGGCGAGGACTGTCCCGTGATTCCCCGTTTCGTCGACTACGAGGACGTGGCCGAGGTCGTTTCCCAGGGCACGACCCGATCTACGCTGATCCTGCGCGGCGGCCTCCAGGTCGACTTGCGCGTCGTGCCGGAGCGCAGCTACGGCGCGGCCCTGCATTACTTCACCGGGTCGAAGGCGCACAACATCGCGGTGCGCAAGATGGCCGTCGCCAAAGGCCTCAAGATCAACGAGTACGGGGTCTTCAAGGGCAAGCGCGCGGTCGCCGGGCGCAGCGAGCAAGAGGTCTACGCCCAGGTCGGCCTGCCCTACATCGAGCCGGAGCTGCGCGAGGGCCGCGGCGAGATCGCCGCCGCGCGGGCCGGCCGGCTGCCGAAGCTGGTGACGCTGGCCGACATGCGCGGCGACCTGCACAGCCACAGCCGGGCCAGCGACGGCCACGAGTCGATCGAGGTCATGGCGAACGCCGCCCGTGAGCTCGGCTACGACTACCTGGCGATCACCGATCACAGCCAAAGGGTCACCATCGCCCACGGCCTCGACGCCAAACGGCTGGCCCGGCAGATCGCCGAGATCGACCGCCTCAACCGGCGGCTCGACGGCATCCGCGTCTTGAAGTCGAGCGAGGTGGATATCCTCGAGGACGGCGCGCTGGACCTGCCGGACGACCTGCTCGAGCAGCTCGACCTGAGCGTCTGCGCGGTCCACTCGAAGTTCGACCTGAGCCGGGAGCGGCAGACCGAGCGCATCATCCGGGCCATGGACCACCCCGGCTTCAACATCCTGGCCCATCCCACGGGGCGGCTGATCAACGCCCGCCCGGCGATCCGTCTCGACATGGAGCGCCTGCTCGCGGCGGCGCGCGAGCGCAACTGCTTCCTCGAGGTCAACGCCCAGCCGGAACGCCTGGACCTGACCGACCTGCACTGCCGCATGGCCAAGGAGCTCGGTGTCAAGGTCGCCATCTCGACCGACGGACACAGCGCCGCCGGCCTGGCGCTGATGGGCTACGGCGTCGACCAGGCGCGCCGCGGCTGGCTCGAGCCCGACGACGTGCTGAACACCCGCGGCTGGACCAAGCTCTCGGCGCTGCTCAAGCGGGATTGATCCGCCACGGACGGCCGGTCGCCTTGCCGGCCTTCCGCCGTTCAATCGATTGTCTTCGGAGTCTTGGTGGCGGGGAGACACACGACCGCCGTCGCGCGGACGACGATGCACGGAATTCACTCCGAGGTCAGCGTGCCGCCGGGGCGGTCGGCCGGCCGGCGCAACAGCATTTCGGTCACCTCTTCGCCCAGCCCGCCGAGCGGGTTCGCCCGGGTCGGCATGCCGACGACGAACGGCAGGTACTGCCGTTTGGCAACCT
>JBFJPL010000209.1:0-3572 GCA_041617155.1 Kiloniellales bacterium | reverse complement strand
GACCCGCCCGGGCCGCGCGGCCGCGGCGAGGCCTGCAGACTTGCGCCAGCGGCCGATCTCGATATGATCGGGCGCGCAAAAAAGCGGCTGTTCCAGACAAGGCCGTAGACCAATAAAACAAATGGACAGGAGGAACAAATCCCATGAAGTACACCAGGATTCTGATCGGCGCCGCGACCGGCGCGGCCCTGCTCTCCGCGGCCGTCGCGATGCCGGCCTCGGCCAAGGTCGAGGGCGACACCATCGTCCTCGGCTCGGCCATTTCCTTCACCGGCAAGTACTCGACCAACGGCATTCACGCCAAGAACGGCTATGAGCTCGCCATCAAGAAGATCAACGAGATGGGCGGCGTCAAGGTCGGCGGCAAGTCCTACAAGCTGAAGGTGGTCTACTACGACGACGAGTCGACCCCGGCGCGCGGCGCCCAGCTGGCCGAGCGCCTGATCAAGCAGGACGGCGTCAAATTCATGCTCGGCCCGTACTCCTCGGGCATGACCAAGGCAATCGCGCCGGTCACCGAGAAATACGAGATCCCAATGGTCGAGGCAGAGGGCGCCTCGCGCTCGCTCTTCAGCCAGGGCTACAAGTATCTTTTCGCCGTGCTCTCGACTTCCGAGCAGTACCTGGCCAGCGCCATTACGCTCGCCGCCGAGATCGCCGAGAAGAACGGCAAGAAGCCGTCGGAAGTCCGCATCGCCATGGCCTTCGAGAACGACCCCTTCTCGCAGGACGTGCGCGCCGGCGTCATGGAGGACGCCAAGAAGTACAACATGCAGATCGTCATCGACGACAAGCTGCCGCGCGATCTCAGCGACATGTCGACGACCCTGACCAAGGTGCGGGCGGTCAAGCCGGATCTGCTGGTCGTCTCCGGCCACTCCAAGGGCGCCGCCACGGCCGCGCGCCAGCTCAAGGAAATGCAGGTCGACGTGCCGATGGTCGCGATCACGCATTGCGAGGCCGCGGACGTGATCGGCAAGTATGGCGCGGCGTCGACCGAAGGCATCTTGTGTCCGACACAGTGGGCCGAGACGTTGTCCTACCAGGACAACTATTTCGGCACGGCGGCCGAGTTCGACGCGCTGTTCAAGCAGACCTATCCGGACTACACCACCGTGCCCTACCAATCGGCGCAGGCCGCGGCCGCGGTGCTGGTCTGGAAGGACGCCTTCGAGCGCGCGAACTCGTTCGATGTCGGCAAGGTCCGTGACGCCATAGCGGCGACCGACATGCAGACTTTCTATGGCGGCATCCGCTTCGCGCCGGAAGGCAACAACGTCGCCAAGCCGATGGTGCTGCGGCAGATCCAGGACGGCGGCTACAGCGTGGTCGCGCCGTCCAAATGGGCGTCTTCCAAGGTCCGCTGGCCGCGCCAGGTACCGATGAATTGACCTTGCCGCGTCGGCGCCTGGAGTCCCGGGCGCCCGTGCTTCATGTCCCGGCTGCATCCGCCCCGTCTCCGGACGGGGCGGAGAGCGGTTTTACGCAGCCGCGACCCGGGGTCGGGCAGGAGCGAACATGATCTCCAATTTCCAGCTGCTCGTCGATGTCCCGGTCCTCAACATCCAACTGCTGCTGGACGGGCTTTGTATCGGCGCGATCTTCGCGCTCGCGGCCTATGGCCTGGCGCTCGTCTGGGGCGTGATGAACGTCAAGAACTTGGCACAAGGCGAATTCGTCATCATGGGCGGCTATATCGCCTTTTTCATGTACGATGGACTGGGCCTCAACCCGCTCTGGGCCCTGCCGGTCGCCAGCATCCTCATGTTCGGCTTCGGTTGGCTCGTCTACGAGCTCGTCATTCGTTGGGTGATCGGCCGCGACCTGTTCACTTCGCTGCTGGCGACCTTCGGAATTGCCATCGTCGTCCAGCAGCTCCTCAACCTGATCTTCGGACCCGACGTGCAGACCGCCGAGTCCGGCCTGAGCACGCGCCTCTTCCTGGGCAGCGTGACGGTGCAGGAGATCAGGATCCTGTCGCTGGTTATCGCCGGCATTCTGGCGCTCATGGTGGTCCTGTTCATGAAGAACAGCCGCATGGGTCAGGCGATCCGGGCGACCGCCCAGGATCCGCGCGCGGCGCGGGTCATGGGGATCGATACCGACAAGGTCTACGCCTTCACGTTTTCGCTCAACGCCGCGATCTGCGGCGCGGCCGGCGTGCTGATTTCGATGATCTGGGTGATCCAGCCGTTCTACGGCATCGCACACTCGATCCGCTCCTTCGTGATCGTCGTGGCGGCCGGCCTGGGAAATCTGCCCGGCGTGATCATTTCGGCCCTGGGCCTCGGAGTCCTGGAGCAGTACGGCGGCTTCGTCTTCGGCGCCGAATTCCAGCAGGCGGTCGTCGTCGGCCTGCTGATCCTGGTGCTGGTGATCCGGCAGATCATGCAGGCCCGCCACAGGCAGGTCGTGCAATGACCTCGCGCCAGAGGACACTCGGTCTCTACGGCGCGATCGCGGTGGTGTCGGTCGCCGCGCCGTTCCTGTTCGACAGCTACATTTCGCAGCTCACCGTGCTCTGGGTGATGGTGCTGTTCGCCATTACCTGGGACTCCATGGGCGGGCAGATGGGCTACAACTCGCTGGGCAACATCTTCTTCTTCGGCGCCGGCATGTACATCAGCGCCGTGGTGCAGATCGGTCTGCATTACGACGTCGCCGACTACACCGCCGCCTACGGCGCGATCAAGGTGGACTTCTCACAGGCCCAGTATTTCAACGGCCTGGTGTTGGGCACGATCGTGGCGGCGCTCGGCTCGGTGGTCCTGGCAGTGGCGCTGAGCTGGGTCGTGTTCGGCCTGCGCGGCCCCTATTTCGCGATCGGCACGCTGGGCATCGCGCTGGCCGCGGGCGAGCTGGTCGGCGCCTGGGAATACGTCGGTGCCGGCGGCGGCATCTCGCTGCCCGTGTTTCCGGGCGAACCGTCGGCCGGTGAACGGTTCTTCTATTTCGCGTTCTTCCTGGCCGCCGTGCTGACCTTCTTCTTCTTCCGCTGGCTGTACGGCACCCGCTTCGGGCTGGCCATCAACGCGATCCGGGACGACGAGGAAAAGGCCGAAGCGATGGGCGTCCACACCATGCGCTACAAGACCATCACCTGGTCGTTCTCGGCATTCTTCCTGGGTATCTGCGGCGCGCTTTTCGGCAACTACAATATCTTCATCGAACCGCTCGAGGTCGCCTTCGCCACGGTCGTGTTCGGCATCCCCATGGTCGTCATGTCGCTGCTCGGCGGCAAGGGCACGCTTTGGGGGCCGGTCATCGGCGCCGTTCTGTACCATGTCATCAAGGAAGCGACCTGGAAGTACTTCCTCGGCTGGCAGTGGGTCGCGCTCGGACTTCTGATCATCGTCACCGTCGTATTCTTCCAGCAGGGCATCATGGGCTGGATCCAGGAAAAGTGGCCGGAGCTGTTCGGCATTGAAGTCGAAAAAGCGCCCGCGGATGGCGACTAGTGCCCACTATCACAGGAGGATGATACGTATGACCGCCTTGCAGGCCCTTCGGCTAGGAGCGTGGTCCGTCGTGATGCAGCGCATCACAAGGGCCGCGCGACGACGTCCGAAGGG
>JBFJPL010000208.1:0-3652 GCA_041617155.1 Kiloniellales bacterium | reverse complement strand
TCGCCAGGCGCGGCATCTCGGACGACTTCCGCGAGGAGCTGACCGGCTACAAGGACGACATCGCCGAGGGCGAGTTCGAGGCAGCCGACCACCGCTACGTGCGCGCGCTCTACAAGCGGCTGTCGGCGCAAGGCTGACGCCTCTGCGGACTCCCGGGCGGATGGCCGCGGCCGCGGCCGGGTCTGATACCAAAGGTCATGGACGGTGACCTTTGCTATCAGGCGGCGGGGGTCCCGGACTTGACGATCCGCGGCCTGCAGCGCACCGGAAAGTTTACCGAGTTGGCGATGAAGCACGCCGCGTGGGCGCGCTCGTGCAGCGCTTCCGCGGCTGCCGCGTCGCTGTCCGCGCTCACCGTGACAAGCGGCCGCAGCGTCAACTCGGCAAAGCGGCCGCCGCGCGGTTCTTCCACCATGATGCCTTCGGCGGAGTCCTCGTAGGCCTCGACCGCGACACCCTTGACCGTGCAGAGGTGCAGGTACCAGAGCATGTGACAGGCGGAGAGCGACGCGACCAGCAAGTCTTCCGGGTTGTGGCGGGCCGGGTCGCCGCGAAAGGCCGCGTCGGCCGAGCCTATGATCGGCGGCTTGCCGGCGATCTCGAACCGGTGCTCCCGGGAATAGGTTGCGTAATCGCGGGCCAGGCCTTTTTCGGCGCCGCTCCAAATCGTCTTGACGGTGTAGCTGTGCTCTTTTCCCTTGGCCATCCGGGTTCCTTTCGAGGCCATCGTTTCATTTCGGTAAAGCGCGGCCAAGGAAAACTTGCCGCTGGCCCGGACCGGGGGCGCGGGCTATATCTCAAGCATGGGAACCGTGATGCCGATACTCCTGGCGCTGGCGCTGCTGGCGGTTCTGGGCGTGCTGTTCGCCGGGCTTTTCTCCATGGCCCGCGGCGGCGAGTTCAACCGCAAGCACGGCAACCGCCTGATGCGCTGGCGCGTCGCGCTGCAGGGTCTGGCGATCGTGCTGTTCGCGATCGCCATGCTGATCGGCCGGGACTGAGCCGATGGTGCAATTGACCCGGATCTACACGCGCGGCGGCGACAAGGGCGAGACCTCGCTGGGCGACGGAGCCCGGGTCGCCAAGCACGATCCGCGGGTCGCCGCCTACGGCACGGTCGACGAGGCCAACGCCTGCGTCGGCCTGGCGCGTCTGCACTGCGAGGGCGAGGTCGACGAGATGCTGGGGCGCATCCAGAACGACCTGTTCGACGTCGGCGCGGACTTGGCGACGCCGCAGGCCGATAAGCCCAAACACCCGCCGCTGCGCGTCGTCGCCGCGCAGGTCGAGCGCCTGGAGGCGGAGATCGACCGGATCAACGCCGGCCTCGACCCGCTCAAGTCCTTTGTCCTGCCCGGCGGTACGGCGGCCTCCGCCTATCTGCACCTGGCGCGCACGGTGGCGCGCCGGGCCGAGCGCGACACCACGGCGCTGGCCGAGCGCGAGCCGGTCAATCCGGAGGCCGTGCGCTACCTCAACCGCTTGTCCGACTTGCTCTTCGTGCTGGCCCGCCACGTCAACGACAAGGGCCGCCGGGACGTGCTCTGGAGGCCCGGCGCAAACCGCTGAAACCCAAGCTAGAAACAGCGTTTCGCGGCGTTGACACTGTTCCGTCATGCTCCTATTGTGCGCCCGCGAAATCGGCGGCGTAAGGGTTCCGGGCGATAAGATCGGTCGCGCGTCGCGCGCCATGGCACCGCGGCTCGAAGCGTGGCGCGGCGATCTTTTCTCAAAGGGGCATTCGGGAATGGGTTCGAGGCGATGAAGGTTCTGGTTCCGATCAAGCGGGTGATCGACGCGAACGTCAAGGTCCGCGTCAAGGCGGACAAGAGCGGCGTCGAGACGGCCAACGTCAAGATGGCGATGAACCCCTTTTGCGAGATTGCCGTGGAAGAGGCGGTCCGGCTGAAGGAAGCCGGCACGGCCACCGAGGTGATCGCGGTATCGGCCGGCCCGGCACAGGCGCAGGAAACCATCCGCACGGCACTGGCGATGGGCGCCGACCGGGGCATCCTGGTCGAAAGCGACGCCAACCTCGAGCCGCTGGCCGTCGCCAAGGTGCTGAAGGCGGTGGTCGAGCGCGAGGGCGCCGAACTGGTTATCCTGGGCAAGCAGTCGATCGACGGCGACAACAACCAGACCGGCCAGATGCTCTCGGCCCTGCTCGGCTGGTCCCAAGGCACCTTCATCTCGAAGATCGCCTTGAGCGACGGCAAGGCCGAGATCACGCGCGAGGTGGACGGCGGCCTGGAGAACGTGGCCCTGAAGATGCCGGCCGTCGTGACCACCGACCTGCGGCTGAACGAGCCGCGCTATGCCTCGCTGCCGAACATCATGAAGGCGAAGAAAAAGCCGATCGAGACGCTGACCGCGGCCGATCTGGGCGTCGATGTCGCGCCGCGGCTGGAGGTCGTCGAGGTCGTCGAACCGCCGGCGCGTCAAGCCGGCATCAAGGTGGCCGACGTGGCGGAACTGCTCGATAAACTCAAGAACGAGGCGAAGGTGATCTGATGAGCGTCCTGGTCGTCAGCGAGCACGATAACGCGGAACTGAAGCCGGCGACGCTCCACACCGTGGCGGCCGCCAGGGAAATCGCCGGCTCGGACGAGATCCACGTCCTGGTCGCGGGCACCGGGTGCCAAGCGGTCGCCCAGGCCGCCGCGGCCATCGCCGGCGTCGCCAAGGTGCTGCTGGCCGACGCGCCGGAGCACGAGCACCGCCTGGCGGAGAACCTGGCGCCGGTCATCGTCGCCCTGATGCAGGATTCGGCGCGCGGCTACAGCCACGTGCTGGCGCCGGCCACGACCTCCGGCAAGAACACCATGCCGCGGGTGGCGGCGCTGCTCGACACGCAGCAGATTTCCGAGATCAGCGAGGTCAAGGCACCGGACACCTTCGTGCGGCCGATCTACGCCGGCAACGCGATGGCGACGGTCAAGTCCAAAGATCCCGTCAAGGTCCTGACCGTGCGCATCACGGCGTTCGACGCGGCCGCGGCCGAAGGCGGCTCGGCCGAGATCGAGGCCGTGGCCTCGAGCGGCGACAGCGGGCTTTCAAGCTTCGTCGGCCAGCAGCTCACCGAGTCCGAACGGCCCGAGCTGACCTCCGCCCGTATCGTGATCTCCGGCGGCCGCGGCATGCAGAGCGGTGAGAATTTCGCCATGCTGGAACGCGTCGCCGACAAGCTGGGCGCCGCGGTCGGCGCCAGCCGCGCGGCGGTCGATGCCGGCTTCGTGCCCAACGACTACCAGGTCGGCCAGACCGGCAAGGTGGTGGCGCCCGATCTCTACGTGGCCGTCGGCATCTCCGGTGCCATCCAGCACCTGGCCGGTATGAAGGACTCCAAGGTGATCGTCGCGATCAACAAGGACGAGGACGCGCCGATCTTCCAGGTCGCCGACTACGGCCTGGTGGCGGACCTCTTCACGGTCGTACCGGAACTGGAAAAAGCACTCGGCTAGCGGGCCGGAAGATCAGCCAAGCAGCAATCAGTGGGACCAGGCACATGTCCGAGCAAATGACCGCGGAGACCGGCGGCATCGAGTTCAAGACCATCGGCGTGATCGGCGCCGGCCAGATGGGCAACGGCATCGCGCACGTCTGTGCCCTGGCCGGCTACGACGTCAAGCTCTCGGATCTCGACCAGGACCAC
>JBFJPL010000207.1:0-3662 GCA_041617155.1 Kiloniellales bacterium | reverse complement strand
TCCGGCGTCTTGCCGTCGCCGAGTATCACGAGGCGCGCGGCGCGCCGTGCCCTGACCCGCGCGAAGGCCCGGATCAAGGTGGCGAAGTCCTTCTGCGGCACAAGTCGGCCGGCGCCCAGCAAGACCGGCGGCTGGCCCGGCACGAACCAGGGGTGCTCCAGCGGTGCCCGGGCTTTTTGCAGCAACTCGGCGCCGAGCAACGGGTTATAGATCGTCGTGATGTTGTCGCGCGGCAAGTTTGCGCAGGTCGCGAGATCGTCAGCCACCCCGTTGGAAACGGTGGTTATGGCGTCCGCCCAGGGATAGACCCTGTGGACAAGCGGTAGGAGCGAGCCCCATCGCCATTTGCGCCCCTTCGGGCCGGCGATGTCCCGCGACAGATTGGTTCGCTCGCCGATCACGATCCGGGTCGGCACGCCGGCCAACCGTCGGGCCCACAGCGCCAGCAGGTTGGCGTGCGTCTTTGCGCTGAACAGCGCGCTCGGGCGCGTCTGGCGCAGGTAGCGCGACAGACCGTCCAGGTAGGGCAGCACCGGTGCGCCCCTGAGCGGCAGCAGGACCGGACGCAACAGCGCGGCGAAACCGCCGATGTCCGCCGCCAAAACCCGCAATCGTGCGCGCCATTCGGATTCGGCCTCGAGTTCGATGACCCTGACGCCCGGCGGCAGGGATTCCACCAACGACCCTTCGGCGCGGCACAAGACCAGGTCAACCAGGTGGCCGCGCGCGGCGCAGGCGCCGGCCAGGGTGAGGACGACGCGGGCCACGCCGCCACCCGCCAGCGACGGTATGAAGAAAGCCAGATGCGCACCTTTCGCCCGGCTGATCGACGCGCCGGACTTCCTGGGCGACAGGTCGGCATCCTGGCGAGATCTCGCTTGGCTCATGCTTGCCACGGCGGCGCGGCCGGCTAACCGGGCTGGCGGACGCCGACCAGGCCGTGGGTCAGACTGGCGCCCGCGTTGCGGCGCAGGGGGGAGCCGAGGCAGCGGCGCCACGCGCCCCAGCCGATGCGGCTCGAGGTGCGCCGACAAGCCTTGAGCCAATAGGCGCCCAGGACCCGGGCGAAAGCGGGCTCCGGGTAAACCCGAGCGGTTCGGTTGGCTTCCTGCAGCCGGCGCAGCCAACATTCGGTCCAATCGAGAAAGGCCCGATCCGGCGTGTAGTCGAGTTTGCCCATGCGGCCCAATACCACGTGGCGCTCCAGGTCGTGCTGGTCGTGTGCGACCCCCAGGGCGTTCAGCTGGATGCTTGCGATCTCCTGTTTCTTGGCCAGCCCGAGCTCGAAGGTCTGGCCGGTGATCTGCTGGTCGTGGATCCGCCCGAGGACCAGAATTTCAAGCAGGTTGCCCAGTTTGTGGTTGGCGGCCAGCCGGACCAGCAGTTCGTAGTCCTGGCAGCGGGGATAGTCGTCGCGATAACCGTATTGCCGGAGGAGGGCGGTCCGCCCCATCACCGAACGGTTGTTGAGACAGCAGCGGAAGAGCAGGTGCGCCTTCACCTCGTCGGCGGATGCCGGCTGCTTCTTGATTCGCCTCAAGGGCCGGCCAGACTGGTCCATGGCCCGCCCCCAGGACCCCACCATGGCGAAATCGGGATGGATGTCGAGGAAAGCGACCTGCTTGGCCAATCGATCAGGATAGACGGCATCGTCGCTGTCGAGCACCGCGATGTATTCGCCGCGGGCCAGTTCCAGGCCGCGATTGCGGGTTTTCGGAATGCCAAGGTTCACCGGGTTGCACTCGAGGCGCACCCGGGGATCGCTGTAGGCTTCGATCTGGGCCACGCTGCCGTCGGTCGAGCCGTCGTCGACCACGAGCAGCTCGAAGTCGGTAAAGCTCTGCGCCAGCACGCTGTCGATCGCGGCCCCTATGTATCTCTCCCGGTTGTAGATCGGGATGAACACCGTCACTTTGGGTTCTTTACCTGCGGCCATGGCTTTGCTGTCCTGCCTGGGGTCAAGCGGTGCTGTCGGACCGTAGCGCGCAACCGCGACGGCACACAAGGCGCGCGGCTGGCAATCTGGTCCATGGGACGCTAGAAACCTCTAGGGCTGGCCAAAGGTGTCGAAATGTTCCGCTGTTCGCAGCCGTGGTTGATCCATGGCCTCCCCCCAATGATGAAACAAACCTATCCAACGACAATACAGTAAATGGCACACTTTCTAGCCACACCGCGAGAAAGCGCCGGCTATTCGCTCAAACGGCGGACCACGAACTTGCTGAAGCGCCTGTTTGGCACCCAATTGCTGAAGTCGCAAGACTTGCGTTTCGTCACCATCAACGGCCAGCGCTTCAAGCGGCTGATCCTGCGCGACTCGTTCCTGGCCGCAGAGATCGAACGGCGGCTCGAATCGTTCGGGCCGAGCGACTATTTCCCGGGGCTCGTGACGCACTACGAAAACGAGATCTGGGTTCAATTCGTCGCTGGCCGGCAGCTGCTCGAGGTCGACCGGCAAGGCATGGCGAAAATCGCGGATTTCTATACCGCCGTCTATAGCCGGCGGCCGCGCCAGGTGGCCATGGCGGACCTGCCGTTCATCGACCGCATCGATCAGAACCTTCGCTTCCTGAACCAGGTGGGCGTATTGGGCGACACGGCGCGCGGGCACCTGGAAGCGGTCGCCCGGCGCTTGGCCCCGGAGCGAGTCTGGCTCGGATTCGACTACGTCGATCCGGTGCTGAAGAACTTCGTGATCGCCAGCGACGATGGCCGGCTCTGCGCGGTCGACGTGGAGAGCCTGGCCGACGAGCAGTTGATCGGCACCGGCGTCGCCAAGGCCTGCGTCCACTGGCTGGAGCCGTTCCGCGATGACTTCCTGGCTCGCCTGGCCAGGGCGCAGGCGCCGGACTTCCAGGCTTATTTCAGCTTCGTCGAGCTTTGCTTTATCGCCCGCTGGACCAAGACCAAGTTTCTCACCCGGAAACCGAAGTTCGTCCGACCAGAGCTTTTCGACCGTTTCCGCGGGCTTTAACGCAAGAGCGGCTCGACAGCCCGGCCTGTGGCAGGAGTGCCTCTCTCGGGCCGGAACGCCCGCGCCTTACCGGTTTCCCTACCACTCGTCCGCGCAAATCCCGGCCTGGCACGACAACGCAGGCGGCGGGCAATCGAGCTCGCAGTGCTCGGTCAGCCGAATGGCGGCGCAGAGCCCTTCGAAACGCGCCTCGTAGCGTTCGAGCGCCGCCCTGGCCAGCGGCGTCCCGCAGCTGCAGCCGCCGCAGTGGGTCTGCACCGAGGCGCAGTCTTCGCTGCGCCGGCAGATGCGGTCTTCGGTCCTGATCTTCATGTGATGGCCGATGCCGATCAACCGCGCCAGGCGCGCGAGATCACCGAGCTCGGCGGCGTGGCGCAAATCCACCGTGTGGCCGCAGAGCGGCGCCCAGAATAGTTTTCCGACCTGGCGTGGACTGACCACCAGGTAGGCCTCGCCCTCGGCGAAGCCGTCGCCCCAATAGCTGTTGAAGACAATTTCGACACGCTGCCCGGTCTCGCTTCCCTTCCAGTCCCGCGTCACCGTGAAGCTGTAGACCCGAAGGTCCTCGACCGTTCCGCCTTTGGCCTCGAGGCCGTGCCTTCGGACAGCCGCGCGTTCGCGCAAGCCCAGGACGCGTTTCGGGCCGGCAATCCCCTCGAAGATCATGACGGCGGCTTCGATTGCCGCC
>JBFJPL010000206.1:0-3681 GCA_041617155.1 Kiloniellales bacterium | reverse complement strand
TCACGGCGCGCGCCAGCCGGTTCCGATAACCTAGTGCGTTGAGGTCCAAGCTACTTAAGTTCGACCGTCGCACCGACCTCCTCGAGCTTCTTCTTGATCGCTTCGGACTCTTCCTTGCCAACACCTTCCTTGATCGCCTTCGGCGCCGCTTCGACCAGATCCTTGGCCTCCTTGAGGCCGAGGCCGGTGATCGCACGCACCTCTTTGATGACGTTGATCTTCTTGTCGCCGATCGCGGCCAGGACGACGTCGAATTCGTCCTTTTCGGCGGCCGCCTCGGCGGCATCGCCACCGCCGGCGCCCGGCACGGCGGCCACGGCAACAGGCGCCGCGGCGGACACGCCCCAGACCTCCTCGAGCTTCTTGGAAAGCTCGGCGGCCTCGATCACGGTGAGCTTCGAGAGCTCATCAACCAGTTTATCTAAATCAGCCATTTCTCTTTCATCTCCTCGGCTTGAACTTTTGTCCTCGATAGAACTCAAGCGGCTTCGTTTTGAGAGCCATAGGCGCTGAACACGCGGGCCAACTGGCCGGCCGGAGCCTGCGTAACGCCGGCCAACTTGGTGGCCGGTGCCTGCAGAAGGCCGACGAGCTTACCGCGCAATTCGTCGAGCGACGGGAGCTTGGCCAGAGCCTTGACGCCACTGGCATCGAGGACCTGGTCACCGAGCGCGCCGCCGATGATGGTCAGCTTGTCGTTCTTGTTGGCGAACTCCACGCAAACCTTTGCCGCCGCAACCGGGTCGGGCGAGAAAGCCATCGCCGTCGGTCCGGTCAGCATCGATTCCAGCGCCTGGAACTTCGTGCCCTCAAGAGCGAGCCGCGTGAGCCGGTTCTTGGTCACTTTGAAGCTGGCACCCGCCGCCCGAACCCGCCGTCTGAGGTCGGTGGCCTCGGCGACCGTCAGCCCCGTATGGTGCGTGACGACCACGAGATCCACCCCCTGAAACGCCTGGTTCATGGAGGCGACCAGCTGCTCTTTCTGTGCTCGGTCCACGGATAGTCTCCGCTCTCCTCGGAACTTGCCGGTGCCATCGGGCGCCGGCCTGCTCCGGTTGCACGAGGACTTCCGGACAAAGGCCCCGGAAGTCCGGTTCGCCTGTCCCGGAAGTTCAAGCCATCGCGACCCCGAGATGGGGCCGGTTCAAGCTCGTCTTCCCGTCTGTGCAGGCCCCTATTTCGGGCTTAAGCCCCCGCAAGCCAAAGCCCGCGGGAACACCTACAGTCTCGGACAGGTTGGGCCGGCGGGTCGCCCCGCCGCCCCGTCATCCGGGCGCTTCCTTCGAAGAACCCGGAATTCCTTGTCTCCCGACCCGCCTTACGTCGGCTGGGTCAGGCTGCTTACATCCAACTTCACGCCCGGCCCCATGGTCGAGCTCAGGGACACCCGCTTGATGTAAGTGCCCTTGGCGCCACTCGGCTTGGCGCTGCTGATCGCCTTGACGAAGGCCTTGACGTTCGCAGCCAGCGCGTCCTCGGAAAAGCTCGCTTTACCGACGCCGGCATGAACGATGCCGGCCTTCTCGGCGCGAAACTCGAGCTGGCCGCCCTTGGCCGCCTGGACCGCTTCGGCCACGTCGTTGGTCACCGAGCCCAGTTTCGGGTTCGGCATCAGACCGCGGGGACCCAGGATCTTGCCCAGCTTGCCGACCACCGGCATCATGTCCGGCGTCGCGATGCAGCGATCGAAGTTGATCTCGCCGCCCTGGATCTGGCTGGCCAGCTCGTCGGCCCCGACCAGGTCGGCACCCGCCGCGGTCGCCTCCTCGGCCTTGGCGCCCTTGGCGAACACCGCCACACGCACCGATTTGCCGGTGCCGTTCGGCAGGCTGACCACGCCGCGCACGTTTTGATCCGCATGGCGGGTATCGATACCCAGGTTCATGGAGATCTCTATGGTCTCGTCGAACTTGGCGTTCGCCCGCTCCTTGATCATCTTGACCGCCTCGGCAAGTCCGTAAGAACTCTTCCGATCAATAGCCTCATAGGCATTTCTGAGGCGTTTGCCTTTCTGCGCCATGGCTTCTACCCCACCACTTCGAGGCCCATCGAACGCGCCGAACCCGCGATGATCTTGGCGGCCGCGTCGATGTCGTTGGCATTCAAGTCGACCATCTTGGCCTCGGCGATCTCGCGCACCTGGGCCATGGTCACGCTACCACTGATCTCGCGGCCCGGCGTCGAGCCGCCCTTCTCGATCTTCGCCGCCTTGCGCAGATAGTAGGCCGCCGGCGCTGTCTTGGTCTCGAAGGTAAAGGAGCGGTCCGTATAGGCCGTGATCACGACCGGCGTCGGCGTGCCGGGCTCGATATTCTGCGTCGCCGCGTTGAAGGCCTTGCAGAACTCCATGATGTTCAACCCTCTTTGGCCCAATGCCGGACCGACCGGGGGCGAGGGATTGGCCTGCCCGGCCTTGATCTCCAGCTTGATATAGCCTGCAACTTTTTTCGCCATCTTTTACCCTTTCGTGTCGGGGCTGCGCGGTACGGTCCCTCCACTGGACATTCGGGAGCAACCTCCCGCACCGTCGACCGGCGGCGCCGTGCCGCGCGGCCCAAAAAGCTAAAGCTTCTCGACCTGCGTATACTCCAGTTCGACCGGCGTCGAGCGGCCGAAGATCGACACCGCGACCTTGAGCCGCGCGCGCTCTTCGTCGACCTCCTCGACCGAGCCGTTGAACGAGGTGAAGGGTCCGTCGCTGACCCTGACCTGCTCGCCGATCTCGAAGGTGATCGACGGCTTGGGCCGTTCGACACCCTCCTGCACCTGGTGATGGATCCGCTGCGCCTCGGCCTCCGAGATCGGTGAGGGCTTGCCCCGGTTGCCCAGGAAACCGGTCACCTTCGGCGTGTCCTTGACCAGATGCCAGGTCTCGTCGTTCAGATCCATCTTGACCAGGACATAGCCCGGAAAGAACTTCCGTTCGGCGTTCACCCGCTGACCGCGGCGCATCTCCACGACCTCCTCGGTCGGCACCAGAACCTCCTCGAAGAGGTCTTCCATTGCCTTCTGGCGCGCCTGCTCGCGGATCGACTCGGCGACCTTCTTCTCGAATCCGGAATAAACGTGCACAACGTACCAACGCATGGCCATCTGCGGTCAGCCTCCCAGACCTAGGATCAGCTTCACAATCCAGGACAGGACCTGGTCGACCAGAAAGAAGAACGCCGCCGCCAGGAACACCATGATGAACACCATGATGGTGGTCACGGTGACCTCCTTGCGGGTCGGCCAGGTCACCTTGGAGCGTTCCTGGTCGACTTCCCGGACGAACTGCGCCGGATTGAACTTGGCCATCGCTAAACTGCTGTCCTCAAAATAACTTTCCGGCGCCCAACCACCCGGCGATCGCGCCGGGCCGCCAGCTCCCGGAATTGGCAGGAGTGGAGGGACTCGAACCCACAACCCCCGGTTTTGGAGACCGGTGCTCTGCCAGTTGAGCTACACTCCTCCGTCGTGAACCCGGCTCGGCACCCCGGCGCCGGCACCGCGAGCCCACGGATATGGCTCTGCGCCGGCGTCCGGGCAACCGGCTACTTGATAATCCCGGCGACCACGCCGGCGCCGACGGTGCGGCCGCCTTCGCGGATCGCGAAGCGCAGGCCTTCGTCCATGGCGATCGGCGCGATCAGCTCGATCTCCATCGCCGTGTTGTCCCCGGGCATGACCATCTCCGTGCCG
>JBFJPL010000205.1:0-3720 GCA_041617155.1 Kiloniellales bacterium | reverse complement strand
GCACCGCTTGCGATGCGCCCGGCATCGCGGGGCGGCAGCGTCCTAGCCCACGGCCTTGAAAACGCGGTGCAGCCCGTGAGCAATACTCGGACAGGCTCCTAGGTGACAACGCCATAGGGTAGCGTCGTCGATTGCCGGCGGGCCGGGCGTGGCGAAGCGGCGTCCAGATCGTCAAGCACCTGCGCCAAGGTATCGACGCCGGCGGCGATCTCTTGCGGCTTGATGCCGCTGAAGCCCAAAAGCAAGCCTTGACGGCGATCGGCTCCATGCAGAAGCGGTCGATCGGGGCGATGGTAGTCCGGCGCGCCTCGGCGGCCGCGCTCACGTCGACTTCGGTGAACCTGTCCGCCAGCAGCCCGATCGTGTGGGGGCCGGTATCGGTCGGCATGATATCTAGCCGCCCTGCAAGCATTTCGCCGGCCGCCTCATACAAGACTTTGAAGCGCTCCGCATAGATCTGACACATGCGGCCGATGTGCGAAGCGAACTGTCCTGCCTCGATGAAGTCGGCCACCACGGCCTGGGGATTGGCCGGCACGCCTTGCAAGTAAGCACTGGCAACGCGCCCGAACACATCGACCAGGTGGTCGGGCGCCAGGAAGAAGCCGAGCCGCAAGGCCGGGAATTTCGTCTCGCCGAAGGTGCCGACATAGATGACCCGGCCCGACCGGTCCACGCTCTTCAGGGTCGGCATCGGCCGCCCCGCGTAGCAGAATTCACCGTCATAGTCGTCCTTGATGATCATCGCATCCGCGGTTTCGGCCACCTGCAACAGAGCAAAAAGGGCGCGCCAGGCTC
Source organism: Kiloniellales bacterium (assembly GCA_041617155.1). Lineage (GTDB taxonomy): Bacteria > Pseudomonadota > Alphaproteobacteria > Kiloniellales > JAKSDN01 > CAMYKD01. Next base: position 2,922 of record JBFJPL010000205.1, on the reverse strand, counting down.
ATGCTCGTGCCGAGTGGCTGTTCGACCGCGACCTCCATCGGTCGCGCCGCCTTTAGGGCATCGCTGACGAAGGAGCCCGCACCGACATGGGATTCGATCAGTCCTTCGGAGACTGGCCGTTCATAGGCCTCGCTTACCGTTGTCCGGGAAACGCCAAGATCCTGTGCCAAGGCCCGACGCTTGCCGGCAGCGATCACCCGCCTTGAGGCCGTCGGCGAGGATGATATCGCGCAAGCCCAGGTACAACTGGACGCACAAAGGCCGCCGGGACGAGCGATCGAGTTGCAGAGAAAGCAGGAGTGCGCGGCGGGCTCGTTGACCGTCCTCCCTTTCCTCCGCGCTGAGATCACACCGTCAAAATGGCCTGAACTTATCTTGAATTCTGGGCGTGGCGTTCAAGGCAAATATGACCCATAGCGCGGTCCGGTCAATGGCGACCCCGGCAGCGCCCCCTGCCGGCACGGGACGGGCGCGCGACGACGGACTTCGAGCGGCTGACAGGCGTTTCAGGCAGGCCGGGCCGGCCGCAAGGTTCGACATCGAACCGGCCAGAATGGCCTGCTCGAAATTTCAGAATGGCCCTTACATCTCGGCCAAATTTGTCGTTTCATTTTCCCGGGGAGAGAAGGAGCTGTGAATTTGCGCGAGTTGCTCTGCATCCGGACCGCGGCGTGCACGACCGGGAAGTCTTCCGCCAAGGGGACGACGGGGTCAGCGTCGCTCGCCAACTCGTGCCGGGCAAGATCCGATGAAAATCGTTAGTCTCGAGAGCTTCACGAATCGTTATGTGTGCCTGGTTCGGGTGCGCACGGATGACGGTCTGGAGGGCTGGGGCCAGACCGCTCCCTATCATGCCGACATCACGGCCCAGATCTTTCATCGCCAGGTCGCGCCCCATGCTCTTGGGGCGGACCCGCTGGAGGTCGACCGGCTGGTGGATTTCGTCTACGAGAGCGAGCTGAAATTCCCCGGCTCCTATGTCTGCCGCGCGATGGCGGGTCTGGATACCGCGCTGTGGGATTTGCGCGGCAAGATGGAGGACAAGCCGGTCTGCGAGCTGCTCGGCGCGAAGGCGCGACCGATCCGGGTCTATGGCTCGAGCATGGAGCGCGCCATTTCCGCCAAGGACGAGGCTGAGCGATTGGTTCGGCTGCGCGGCGAACAGGGCTACGACGCCTTCAAGTTCCGCATCGGCGATGAATGCAGCCACAATGTCGACAAGTGGCCCGGCCGCACGGAGGAGATCGTGCCCGCCGTGAGCCATGCCTTGCGCGGCGAGGCGGATCTTCTGGTCGACGCGAACAGCTGTTTCACCCCGGACCGCGCCATCGAGGTGGGTCATATGCTGGAGGACAACGGCATCTGCCACTACGAAGAACCCTGTCCCTATTGGGAGCTCGACTGGACCAAACAGGTCACCGACGCGATGGACCGTCTCGATGTCACCGGCGGCGAGCAGGACTGCGACCTGACCATCTGGCGCCGCATGATCGACATGCGTGCGGTCGACGTGGTGCAGCCGGACATCTGCTATCTCGGCGGCTTGTCGCGCACACTGCGCGTGGCGAAAATGGCGCGGGAAGCCAACCTGCCGTGCACGCCGCATTCGGCGAACCTCAGCCTGGTCACGGTCTTCACGCTGCACATGATGGGCGCCATCGAGAACGCCGGTCCCTATGTGGAGTTCACCATCGAGGGCCCTGACTATTACCCCTGGCAGGACGGCATCTATCAGCCGGCGCTGATCGCGCGTGACGGCAAGGTCCAGATCCCGGAAGATCCCGGCTGGGGCGTGCGGATCAACCAGGGCTGGCTGGACCAGGCGCAATACCAGATCACCGAACCCAACTGACCGAACGCGCCGCACGACGGTCCGAACGTGCGCAGGAGCGGGAACCGATGAACCTTACCGAATACGCATCCTTCGACGCCACCGGCCTTGCGGACCTGGTCGCCAAAGGCGAGGTATCGCCAAAGCAGCTGGCACGGACCGCGGCGACCGCCATCGAGAGGGCGAATCCGCTGTTGAACGCGGTCGTGGAAACCTATGCCGACCGCATTGACGATCTGGACGAGAGCACGCTCGGCGCTGGGCCTTTCCGCGGCGTGCCATTTCTCATAAAGGACGTGTTTGGTCACGAGGCGGGGCGCAGGATCGAGTTTGGATCCCGGCTCTGCGCGGGGATGGTGGTCGAAACCGGAACTTTTTTCGTCGACAATCTGAAGGCCGCCGGCCTCAACATTCTCGGCCGGTCCCACGCGCCGGAATATTCCATGTCGGCGACCACCGAAAGCGCGCTTTTCGGCAATTGCTCCAACCCCTGGAGACAGGGCTATTCGGCGGGCGGTTCCTCGGGTGGCGCGCAAGCGGCGGTGACCGCCGGTCTGGTGCCGATGGCGCACGGTTCCGACATAGCCGGCTCGATCCGCATACCGGCCAGCTGGTGCGGCGGCGTCGGCCTGAAACCGTCGCGCGGGCGCGTTTCGATCGGCCCGGTCATGGACGAAGCCGGCTTCGGCTACGCGGTGAATCTGGCGCAATGCAAGAGCGTGCGCGACGCCGCCCACGTGCTCGACTGCGTCTCGTCGCCGCGACCGGGCGATCCCTTCGTCATCCCACGACCCGAGGCCAGCTATGGCGCCTCGATCAAGACGGCGCCGCCGCGCTTGAAAATCGGCATCGTGCTGGATGAACTGCTGGGCGCAAGCAACGATCCGGAGGTGGTCGCAGCCGTCGAAGCCACGGGCCGGGTTCTCCAGGATATGGGGCACAGCGTCGAGCCGGCCCATGCCGACATGGGCGGCATCGAGACCCTGCGGGCCATGGTGAATCTGTTCTTCTTCGCCTTTGACAGCCGGCTCGAGGGCTACGCCGGACGGACCGGCAAAGCGATCGGACCGGAAACGCTGGAGCCCGTTATC
>JBFJPL010000204.1:0-3744 GCA_041617155.1 Kiloniellales bacterium | reverse complement strand
TTCCGCTACGCCAACGCGCCGGATGACGCCGGTGTGGCCGGTCAACGGCCCGGCAAGGACAACGACCTGCGGCAGTACAGTATCGGCGTCAACGTCGGCACTGCCGGCTTCACGGTCGGCGGCTCCTTCGGCAAGGAGACCAGCGGCCGGGCGACCGACGGCTACGCGTTCGACGCCGGCGTGTCCTACGGCACCGGCCCCTGGGCGGTCGGCGTCACCTACTTCCAGTCGAAGGTGAAGGGCAACGCCAGTTCAGACGACAAGATCCATGCCATCGAAGGCGGCGTTTCCTACGCGGTTGGCCCGGGCATCTCCGCCAGCGCCAGCGTCATGTACGTCGACTGGGATGGCGGCAATGGTGTGGATTCCGACGGCGCCATGGGCATCGTCGGCCTCAAGTACAACTTCTGACCCTGCGTCGGAAGCACCATTCATTTGCCTAGGGGGGGCGGTTTTCCGCCCCCCTTTCTTTTGGGCTAGATCCGCTCCACCAGACCTATGCGCTGCATCTTCTCGAGCAGCGCGGCGAGCTTCTGCGGGTCCCGATCATCGAAGGCTTGGCGGAACGCCCGCGTCGAGAAGAAATCGCGCGCCAGCGACCACCGGGCGATATCCTCCTCCCCCTTGTCCAAATCGATGACGGTGCCGTCACCTTCGAGACACCAGGCGTTGCCCTTTTGCTTCAGGATCTTTCGACGCCAGCGCACTCGGAAGCGCCCGGCATCGTCGCGCGCCGGAAGGTTGAAATCGGCGACTCGCTCGAAGGCACCCTGGCGCATGAAGTCCCTCAGCTGTTGAGCGATGGTCGGCTGAGCGATGATTTCCTGCAGGCGCGCGCCAATGCGGCTGAGATAGGGGCGGTGTGCCTCGAGGTCGTCCAAATGCGGGATATGCTCGCGGAACAGCGGATCCTTGCTCAGATCCTTGGCCAGCGCTTGGATAAAGTCCTGCGCGACTAGGTGCATGACCCCGAAGGAGATGTGTAAGCAGGCTTCCGACGAGGACAGGGCGTCGTGATAGAGGCCGTGCGGAATATAGAGCAGATCTCCCGGGCTCATGTCGATCTCGGCGACCAGCCGGCCTTTGGATTTCTCGTGATGCGTCTCGGGAAAGCTCTCTCGGTTGCCGCCGGGGAAATCCGCGGCGTTGAGCATACGCCCTTGGTAGATGCGCCACGTCTTGGTGCCGGCAAGGTGGCAGGCGAAGACGTTCTGCGTGTCGAAATGGGAGCCGTAGCCCTGGGTCGCCTTCCAGGAGCAGAACAGGCTGCCGCAGACCTGTGCGCCGGTCACGGCCTCGAGGGTCTGCGCCACCGAGCGCAGACCCGGCGTCAGAAGCTCGACGAAATCGAGCGCCAAGGTCGCGCCGTCGCGCAGCAGGCTGCGGACCCGCCTGAGATCGGGCCGCATCACTCGCCGGCCCTCCCGGTTAGGGCCTGTGTAGCAGTATTCCTCGGCGCGCAGCAGCCGGCCGCCCAGCGCCATTTCGAACGAGCGATCGGTCCAGAGGGTCGACATGCCGAGCAGGCCGTTCAATTCCTCCCAGGAAAAGACGTGGGCGAATTTTTCCGGCGGCCCCGGAATGTGCAGCGCCTGCCGGCCATAGGTGTTGTCGAAGAAATCGGTCGGATCTATCGGCGAGATCAGCTCCCGGAATGTCAAAATCTGCTCTTCCATCAACTTGACGGCCAGCCTTTCAAGGTCATCTAATCAAAGCGCGGGGATCGTACCGCAATGCCATGAAATCAACCATCGGAAAGCGGTTCGGCATTACCGGCCAGACGGATCGGTCCAAGCGGATTGGAAGGGCGAACAGACCCGTGCAACACGACGAAAGCGCCCATGGCCCGGACCCGCTCGGTGCGAGGCCTCTGTCCGAGGTTCTGGCGCAGCTGGAGGCGGAGGTCGCGCGCGTCGGCGACCAGCGCCTGCGCGCGGCCGCCCGGCGCTATGTGCTGATGCTGCGATCCCGGCCGGAACATCCCGACTCGCTGCACGGACTGGGCCTGATCGCCGGCCGCCTCGGCAAACCGAGCCTGGCGGCGCCGCTGATGCGAGCCGCCATCCGTTCGGACCCGGCGCGGCTCGACTTCGTCGGCAACCTCGGCAACGTCTACAAGAACATGGGGCGGTTCGGACCGGCGATCGCCTGCTACCGGAAAGTGCTCGAGGCCGTGCCCGATTCGGCGATGGCTTACAACAACCTCGGCAACGTGCTCCAGGAGCAGGGCGATCTGGAACAGGCGGTCGAGAGCTACCGTCGGGCGCTGGCTGCCAGGCCCGACTTTCCGGAGGCCTGGACCAACCTGGGCAACACGCTCCAGAAGCAGGGTCAGTCAGAGGCTGCCGTTGCCGCCTTCCATAAGGCGCTCGAGCTGAAGCCGGGCTTCCCGGCGGCGCTCATGAACCTGGGGTCGACGCTACAAAAGCTCGGTGAGGCCGAGCAGGCCGTCGCCTGTCTCAAGCAGGTTCTCGCCGTGCAGCCGAACTCGACGCCGGCCGCCAACAAGCTGCAGCGGATCTATCTCGATCAGGGGCGCTATCGGGAGGTGCTGGAGGTCGGGCACGACGTCAGACGGCGATCCGCGACCAACCAGATGGCCGCCGCCTGCGATGCTTTCGCTCATCTGGCGCTCGGCGACACGGAGCGCTTCCGCTATCTCTACGGCATGGCGGATCTGCCTGCCCAGGTCATGCTCGACCCGCCCGGCGACGCGCCCGATCTGGCCAGCTTCAACCAGGCGCTTGCGGCGGACGTCCTGTCACACCCTTCGCTGAAGTGGATCGACGACACCTACGAAACCTCGAGGCGCGGCTTCGTCTACGGCCTTCTGGATCAGAAAACCCCCGCGGTGGAACAGTTCGCGGCGCAACTGAGGGCGGCCATCGAGCGTTTCAAGGCCGGCCTGACGGGCGATCCCGGTCATCCCTTCTTCGGCAACATTCCCGATGGCTACGCCATCAATCTTTGGGCCACTGTGCTGGGCGGCGGCGGCCACCATCCGCCGCACCACCACGAAGGCAACTGGTTGAGCGGTGTCTACTACGCCAGGGTGCCGCGGTCGGTGAGCGCGGCCGGCGAAGAGCAGGCGGGCTGGATCGTGTTCGACGGATTCACCCATCTGCCCGGGATGGCCGGCCACGAGAACTTCGTGCGCCGCGTCGAGCCGGTCGAGGGCCTGCTGGTCCTGTTCCCGTCCTACTTCATGCACGCGACGGTGCCGTTTACCGGCGACGACACCAGGGTCAGCCTGGCCTTCGACCTCGCGCCGTTGTGACAGCGATATAGGCCGCTCACGCCGCAGGCGGCTTGCCCTCCGGGGTCAGGTAGCCGAAGCGCTGCATGACCTCGCCGTTGGCCGCGACCAGGCGCTCGACCTGGGCGTCGCTCAACGCGTCGCGCCAGATGCCGGCCCTACCTTGGCGAAAGAAGGCCGAAGTCGCGCCGGCCGGCAGCTCCTTGAAGGCGCCGCTCTTTTCCTGCCCGGAAAGCTCGCGGAACGAGCTGAAGCGAACCGCCCGCTGCAAGCGTTCGGGCTCGGGCGGCCACTTGAGGAAGGCGGCCAAGGCCCCGAACGCGGCCTCCGGCGCGTTCAGCATGTCTTCGTAGCGCATGACATGCGGCTTGAGGCCCGGCGCCTCGGTCCAGCTGCGTACGTGCTGCCACCAGCTGCCGAGGTACTGCGGCAGCACCCGCGGCCCGCCGGCGACGATATGGTCCTTCCGGCACAGGGCCTCGACCGCC
>JBFJPL010000203.1:0-3843 GCA_041617155.1 Kiloniellales bacterium | reverse complement strand
GTCACTCAGCTCATCGACCAGGGCAAGATCAAGGACAATACGCTCAAGCGTGTGCTGATCCACGCCATCGAGGCCGACGAGTTCATGCGCGAGCTCAGCGTGTCCAGCAAGCTGAATCCTGACTGGGAGTTTCTGACGCATCTGCGCGACATCGGGCGCGAGACGGCCGAGCAATGGCTCACCGAGCATTGCGGCAAGCTGAACGTCGAGTCCTCCGTCGACATTCGAGCCCGCTACCTCTGACCGACGACTTGTCTCCGCGCTCCACGCCGAGGTCCGCCCGAGCGGTCCGTGCCGCGCCGCGGAGGCTCTACGCCCGGTAGACTCTCCTGGGCCGGGCGCGGGCGCCTATCCCTGCAAAACAAAGCTGGAAACCCGCTTCCTGGCCGTGCGGATCCGCTTCGGCTCGATCGCCGAGCAACGCTGTCACCGAGCGCCGATTGATCGCACCCAGGTATAGCTGAACGCTATCGACTCGAATGCCATTCGGCATTTCCGTTCGGACCCGGCTTTGGCCATTCTCGACAACCAAGCAGCGGCCATTTCGGCTGCGGCTATAGCGAACCACAGGAGAACGATTTGATGCCCAAAACACGCAACAACGGCCGCGCTCTCAGCCGCGCCGTTACCATGGCCGGCCTGGTGGCTGCCTCCCTGTTCGTGCTCGCTGAGGGCGCGAACGCAGGTGAGTGTCCGGCCGACAAGATCGCGGCGAACGCGATGACGCCCGGTGCGACCGCACCGCAAGGCGTCACGGACACGGTCCTCGCCTCGATCGACCTTTCGAAGGAGGCGGTGAAGCTGAAGGATCGCCAGATGCGGCTGCGCCGTCTCGAGGTCCAGCCGGGCGGCGTCGTGCCCTGGCACAGCCACGGCGACCGGCCGGCGATCATCTACATGGTCCAGGGCACGATGACGGAATACAGCAGCAACTGCAGCGTGCCGATCGAGCACCGTGCCGGCGAGGTCGCGATGGAATCCGTCGGTCTCGCGCACTGGTGGAAGAACACCGGCGACTCGGTTGCCGTCCTCCTGTCCGCCGACATTCTCCACATGGCGAAGGAAGACGGCCACGTGATGTAGAGGCCGTTCGCCGCGCGCCGACCCCCGGCGCGAAACCGGCGAGCGCAGTGGTGTAACGCCCCGCGAGCTCCTCACCCCTGGCAGGGGCGTTACACCGCCATCCAACTTTTCGAGACGGATTGAATGCACCATGGCCGACTTGACCCAGAGTCTCCAAACCTCCCCGACCAACGTGACCCAGCGCGGGGAATCAGCGATTCTGCGAAATCTCGTGATCGGGTTGATCAGCTTTCTGACGCTGGTCGATTTGTTCGCGGCGCAGGCGATCCTGCCGTCACTGGTCCGCGCCTATGGCGTCAGCCCGGCCGCGATGGGCTTCGCGGTCAACGCCAGCACCATCGGCATGGCGGTGGCCGGCGTCGCGGTCGCGCTTGCCAGCCGGTGGATCAACCGCCGCCGAGGCATATGGATCAGTCTTGCCCTACTCGCGATTCCGACCTCGCTGCTGGCGGCAGCGCCGGACCTGGCGACCTTTTCGGCGCTGCGGATCGCCCAGGGCGTGTTCATGTCCACCGCCTTTACGCTCACGATGGCCTACCTGGCGGAGCAGTGCAGCGCCGAGGATGCGGCCGGAGCTCTGGCCGCCTATATAACCGGCAACGTGGCCAGCAATCTGTTCGGCCGCCTGATGTCGGCCGCGATCGCCGATCATCTGGGCCTTGCCGCGAATTTCTACGTCTTCGCCGCGCTGAACCTCGCCGGGGCGGCTCTGGTCTTCGTCAGCCTGAGCCGGACCACGCCCATGGCAGCGAGCGGTCCGGCGACACGCTCCCCGCTCGCAAGCTGGCTCGAGCACTTGCGCAACCCGGCGCTGCGCGCGAGCTTCGCCATCGGGTTCCTGATTCTCTTCTCCTTCATCGGCACCTTCACCTATGTCAATTTCGTCCTGGCCGGCGCGCCCATTTCGCTGACGCCGATGGCGCTCGGCTTCGTCTACTTCGTATTCTTGCCTTCGATCCTGACGACGCCCCTGGCCGGCCGCGCGGTCCGGCACTTCGGCACGCGCCCGACGTTCTGGGGATCCCTGTCGATCGCGGGCGCCGGGCTGCCGCTGATCCTCCTGCCCCATCTCGCCTCGGTGCTCGCGGGCCTCGCGCTGATCGGAGTCGGCACCTTCTTCGCCCAGGCGGCTGCGACCGGCTTCGTCAGCCGCGCCGCGGTCAGCGATCGCGGCTCGGCAAGCGGCCTCTATCTCGCCAGCTACTATCTGGGCGGCTTGGTCGGCAGCGCGGTTCTCGGCCAGATCTACCAGCGCTTCGATTGGTCCGCCTGCGTGTTCGGCATCGGACTCGCCCTGGCCATGGCGGCCCTGCTGGCGGTTCGTCTGGAGATGCCGGCGGCCAGGTCGCGGCCGGCCCAGGCCGGCTGATTCAGAGGACCAGGTCCCGCGCCGGCGAAACGGCCGCGAACAGCAACCGACACGGGCCCTAGGGTCGGGGTCGGCGCCAGAGCCAGCGTCGCGCGGAAATCCCGGCAATGGGTGGCAATCATTGAAACTCCGCGGTTTCCGATGGGATCTCTTGGCAGGGTACCGAAACGGCAAAAGCCCCGCGTGAGCGGGGCTTCGTGGTTGATTGTGCTTGGGTATTGTTTGATGGTGTGGACGACCCTTGCAATACAAGGGCTGTCCACACATGGTTGCGGGGGCACGCAACCGGGGTAATTTGCAGATATCCGAAGGCTGGCTGCCGCGTGTTTCTTGGCTTCAATTGGGAGTCCGCCGCCGCCGACGGCGCCAGGCTGACTTCGAAGCTGCGGCATGGTTCCGGTCAATTCCAATACCCGAAGCGGCCCCGCCGAAACAGGACAAATTCGTGGCAGACGCCGATGCCGCGCTCGAACAGCAGGTCTTCGACCTGCCGCAATGACAGCGGATAACCGATGGACATCATCGTTGCGAGGCGGACCACCTCGGGTGTGCCGTAAATTCGATTGGAAAGAGCCAGTGGTGCGACCGAGACTCGACATTTGTCTCTTGATTTTAAGCGAAAGAGTTGCAACACTATCTTTGCTAACATGTAGTGTTAGCGTCTATACTAGATACCCGATAAGAATTTGAGCCTTGGCCTCCTTGCCAGGGCTCTTTTTTGCCGGTTGGTCGCGCGGCGCAGTGCTTCAATTGTAATGCGAACCAGTCTCCAAAGTACGAGATTGCGGTTCTCTTGAGCCGCCGGTTTACGCCACTCGTCGATGGCTCCCGAACGATTCTCCTTGAAGAAGTCTCGGCGGTTGAGACGCCGATCCCGATAGAGGTGATTGTGCGTCGAGGCGTGACCGGCGGCCAATTTCCGGCCGGCCTTGACGTCGCTGATCATTGCCATCGCTCCCTTTCGCCGGATCGGCTGGTGCGAAATTCCGTCCCGGCTATCGAGACACCGCCCGCATACCTGACGATCCACGGCTCCAACGACTTCGATCGCGACTCAATAGGAACCGAAGTTGGTCGGTCACCTTCGATCGCCGCTGGCCATTTCTCTTCAATCAAGAAACTGGCTCCAGCCGTCATTGATCGCTCTGAAATCGGCTCCGTCCGTGATGCCGTAAAGCGGTTTCGGTATGATCAGTTGCTGCCCGCCGTCTCGTGTCAGTGGCCTAAATGTCAAGCCGGCGCGCTGTCGTGTTGGCGTGGCAAAGAACAGGTCGAGCGGGAAGGAAATGAAGAACCCCTTGTCGAACTTGCCTTCGCCGAACTCCTTGGCGGAAACATTCGTCTTGGTCGCGAAAACACCGAAAATGACACCGTTGTCAAAGGTCCGCGAG
>JBFJPL010000202.1:0-3848 GCA_041617155.1 Kiloniellales bacterium | reverse complement strand
GCCCAGGCCGCGCCCTCGCGCTGTGCCGCCTCGCTCAGGCAGCGGTCGCTGTCGAACAGGTTGAAATCGACAAGGGCCGGCGGCTGGTTGGTCACCTCGTGGGTGCGGAAGACCAGGTCGGTCATGGGGTTTCTCCTTGTCGTCGGCGCCATCGGGATGCACGCTCGGCACGCCGGCGCTGCATTGAAGTTGCAGTATAGACGATAGCTGAAATCGGCCGCATGCCCACTTTGACGGGCTGATCGTGGCGACAGCGGCCCGCGGAGATGGACAATGCCGGTGGGGTGGGCAACAGTCACCCCATGGCGACATCGTTTCAGAGTCCGCCGCCGGGCGACCGCGACCTCTTGGCGCTGGCTTCCGAGCATCATCGGCAGGGGCGTTTGGCTCGGGCCGAGGAACTCTACAATGCCGTGCTCCGGCAACAGCCCGGCAACAGCGACGTGCTCAATCTGCTGGGCGTCCTGCGGGCTCAACAGGGACGCCTGAGCCAAGCGCGCGAGCTTGTCGCCGCGGCGATCGCAAAGCAGCCGGGCCATCCCGGCTATCGGGTCAACATGGCAAGCGTGCTGGCCGCCGCGGGGCGGCATGCCGACGCCGTCGGCGCCTATGAGCAGGCCTTGGAGCTCGATCCGGCCAACCTGTCCGCGCTGGTCAACCTCGGTGGCCTGCTGGTCCGGCTCGACCGCGTGATCGAGGCGGAACAGTGCTTTCAACGGGCCCTCGAGCTCGATCCCGATCTAGCCGGGGCCCATGAAGGCCTGGGCTTCGCGCTGGTCAGGCAGCAGCGCAAGGACGAAGCGCTTGCGGCTTTCGAGCGCGCGGTCGCGCTCGATCCGAACAGTCCGATCGCCCAAGCCAACCTGGGCGGCCTCCATTTGGCGCAAGGCCGCCACGCGGCCGCCGTGCCCTGCTTCCGCAAGGCCGTTGCCCTGGTGCCCGGCAGCGCCGACTTGCACACCAATCTCGCCGTGGCGCTGCACGCCGCCGGCGCGCTCGACGAGGCGCTCGCGGCCTATGACACGGCACTCGGGCTCGATCCGGAGAACGCTCGGGCGCTCGGCGCCAAGGGCCTCGTTCTGCAACGTCTCGGCCGAAAATCGGAAGCGGCGGAAATCTTCGACTACGACCGTCTCCTGAGGTCGACACGTCTCGGCGAGGTGCCGGGCTACCCGAGCGTCAAGGCATTCAACCGGGCGCTGGCCGATCACGTCCGCCGGCATCCCTCGCTGATCGCCGATCGTCCGGGCCGGACGACCCGGCATGGCCGGCAGACCGGCGACCTCTTCGCCGAGCCGACCGGCCCGATCCAACAACTGGACCAGGCGGTCCGCGCGGCCGTGGCCGAGTACTTCGCTGCCGATGAGGTCACGGGCCATGCCTTCGGGCCCCGACAGCCGGAACGGTGGCACATTAATGGCTGGGCGACCGTGTTGAATTCTGGCGGCCACCAGGCGCCGCACAACCACCCGAGTGGCGTCGTGAGCGGCGTCTACTACGCCAAACTGCCGCAGGTGATCGGCGCCGGCGACGGTTCGAACGAAGGGTTTCTCGAGTTCGGCCGGCCCGGCGAGGAGTTCGGTTCCGAACCACCGGCCAAGCTCCGGCTGATCCGCCCGGAAGAGGGCCTGATGGTGTTGTTTCCGTCCCGCTTCTGGCACCGCACGATCGCGTACTTCAGCGACCAGAGCCGCATCAGCATCGCGTTCGACGTCACGCCGGACGGGTGAAAGCCACGCGCTCAGACACTGCCGCCGCGGCGTTAAGGCGACCTTCACGATCCCCGGTTATGTCTGTTCGGCAGCAACAGCCGGACGCTTTCGCATGATCAACCGCATGGCCGCCAGAAGGCCCGGGCCGCTCGGACTCGAACCGGTTCTGCACCGGGAAGAGCGGCGGAACCTCGGCCATGCCGCAGCGGCTTCGCCGGACTCCGGGCGAGCAGGGGCCGGCGCGACGACCCGGCCGCCGGGCCCGGCGCCGCGCTCCCGGCGGCGCTACCGCCGGCTCACGACGGAAGAGCTGTTGTCCGTTCTGGCCGACGCCGGTCACGGTTCCTAGCTGACCTGCGATTTCTGCAAGGCTCCGGCTGATCCGACTCGGCTAGTGTGATGGTTCTATGACGTGATCCGCGAGGCGCGCGGGGGGCCCAGTTGCGCAACATCCATCTACCCGTTTGGCTGGCCGCGCCCGGTCTGCCGCGCCCCGGCGTGTTCGTTGCGCTCTTCACCCTGGCGGTTTGGCCGCGCACGCTGCTCATCACCGTCATTCCGCTGCAGGCCTTCGCGTACCTGGGCGACGCGCAGAAGGTCAGCGTGCTTTACCTTGTCGTCAGTGTTCTCGGTCTCTGCGCCAGCCTGTCCATCCCCTGGCTGGTTCACCGGCTGCGCCGGCGCTGGCTGTTCAGTTTGGGCACGCTCGCCACGCTGGCTGCGGCGCTGTTGTTCGCGAGCCAGGGCTTCGCGTTATTCGTGCTGGGCATGGTGTGCCAGATCTTCGCCATCGCCAGCATCGAGATCACGCTCAATCTCTATCTGATGGACCACGTTCGGCGCCGCGAATTGGCCCGTTTCGAGCCCCTGCGCGTGTTCTTTGCCGGCGGCGCCTTCGCGCTCGGTCCGCTGTTGGGCGTCCTGCTGCAGAACCACATCGCCGATTGGGCGCCCTTTGCCTTCGTCAGCGCGCTGGTGTTGATTCTCTTTTCCTACTTCTGGTTCCTGCGGCTGACCGAGAACCCGGCGGTGGCGCCGATGAAGCGGGCGCCGCCGAACCCGCTGGCCTATCTGGTCCGTTTCTTCGAGCAGCCGAGGCTGCGGCTTGCCTGGGTGTTGGCGTTCGGCCGCTCGAGCTGGTGGTCGATGTTCTTCATCTACGCGCCGATCTATGCGGTCGCCGCCGGCCTGGGCGAGACGGCCGGCGGGGCGATCGTCTCGATCGGCTCCGCCTCGGTCTTTCTGGCGCCGCTTTGGGGCCGGCTCGGCCGATCGGTCGGCATGCGCCGGCTGTTGATCGCCGGCTATCTGGCCGGCGGCGGCGCGACCCTGGTCGTGGTCGCCGTGATGGCTCAGCCGTGGCTGGGCGCCGCGGCCCTGGTGGCGGCCGCCTTCGCCACGGGGATCATCGACGGTGCCGGCAACCTGCCGTTCCTGCGGGCCGTCCACCCCCTGGAGCGGCCGGAGATGACCACGGTCTTCACGACCTATCGCGACGCCTCGCAACTGGCGCCGCCGGGCCTGTTCTCACTGCTGCTCAGGCTGTTCGAGCTGCCGGCGGTCTTCGTCGCCGGCGGTGGCACGCTGCTTGGACTGTCGTTTCTCGCCCGCTACATTCCGCGCCGGCTCTAGACATGAGTGGGCCCAAAAGGGTGACCCCGCCGGTTGGGTCTACCGGCGGGGTCGCTCTGATCAGGGAAGGGGAGGTTGCTGTACAGAGACGCCGAAGCGTCCAGGACAGCGTCAGATTGGGCCAGAATGATTAACGAAACGTAAAGATTTCACCCTGCTGACAACAAAATCTCTCGCCCGCTTCGGGTTCGGTTACCCGGCGCGAAGCAAGTCGGCCTGGGAGCCTGCCCGTGATCGATCCTCGGACAGGCTTCTAGGACTGGATCAGCAAACTGACGCCCCAGAGAAAAAAGTATCCGACCAAGACGGCCCGCAGCAGCATCCGATCCTCCTGAAACGCGGATCGCTTCTTCAGCCTGCGAATTTTGGCAGGGGATCAACCCGCAATTCTCACACTGCACATGCTCTGCGCGGCGCTGTCCCGCCGACTGGGTAGGAAAGCCGTGCGGCGCGATGCCGGCGCATCGGGCAAGCGGCTTGACGCACCCTGTCGGTGGGACAGCG
>JBFJPL010000201.1:0-3874 GCA_041617155.1 Kiloniellales bacterium | reverse complement strand
TGCCGGAGTTCGCCCGCGCCACTCTGGAGGCCCTGCGCCAGCCGGTCGAAACCGGCCGTGTGGCGATCGCCCGGGCCAACGCCCACGTGGTCTACCCGGCGCGGGTCCAGCTGGTCGCGGCCATGAACCCCTGCCGCTGCGGCCACCTGGACGACCCGGCCCTGGCCTGCTCGCGCGCGCCGCGCTGCGCGCTCGACTATCAGGCCAAGATCTCCGGCCCGCTGTTCGACCGCATCGACCTGCATGTGGAGGTCCCGGCGGTGGCCGCCACGGACCTGTCCCTGCCGCCGCCCGCCGAAGGCTCGGCCGAGGTCGCCCAAAGGGTCGCCGAGGCCCGCAAGCGGCAGCGCGCCCGCTACGCCGCCTTGCCGGAGGAAGGCCGCCCGCGCTCGAACGCCGAGGCCGACGGCAAGCTGCTCGACGAGATCGCCGCGCCCGACCCCGAGGGCCGCCGCCTGCTGGCCGAGGCGACCAACCGCATGAAGCTCTCGGCGCGCGGCTACCACCGCGTGCTGCGCGTCGCCCGCACCCTGGCCGACCTGGAGGGCACCGCCGACGTGCGCCGCCATCACGTCGCCGAGGCGCTCAGCTATCGGCGCGTGGCACCGGGGCGGGGGTGAGGCGGCCTCGAGTGGTGAGCGCCAGGCTGTCAAATGACGACTTTTCCGGGCCGGTTTGCTGGATTGCCCGTTTCACGTGAAACGCCGACGGCGGGAACCCCGCCTGGCGGCTGGCTTCGCGGCTGTTTTGGCCGGCCTCGAGGGAGCCGGGGCCGCTCGAATCGGCGCAGCATTTGGGCGCCAATTGGGCGCCATTCCGGAGGCCGAAGGTGGACTCGGTGCAAGCTTTTGCGGGCCGAACGGCCGCCCGCAAGCAGCCGGGCGACAGACTTGTCCGGCGCGCCGTGCTATAACGCATCGGTCCGCCGCGCGATGGGAAAGAAACCATGTGGCTTTTGGACAAGCTGACCGCCTTCCTGGCCTTGCTCTGCCGGATCTTCGGCGTCACGCCGGACACCGTCCGCAACAGCGACCCGAGCGGCGAAAAGGCCCGCCAGGCGGCGGCCGGCGCAGAGCGGGCGGCGGCACAGGCCAGGACCGAGGCGCGCATGCAACGTCTGCGCCGCAGCTGACCCGCTCCGTTCGCTCGCCGGCCGTGACCTTATGGGCCAACGCAGTCCGGACGTCGAAACCTTCTGGCGCGCCTTTCGGGCGGCGAGCGGTGTTACCCACGACGCCACCGACGCGGTCGCCTTCGGCGATAGCCCGGCGCAAAACGACCAGCTGCTGGGGCTCGCGCTTAATACCAAAGGGCGTCAAGCGGGCGACCGCCAGCCTGACGCAACTCTACACGGCGGAGACATCGCCGAACTCACCCTTCGACCAGACCAGCCTGCCAAAGCATGAGGAGGGCGTGACAGCGTCCCCTCGCCCTCTGGGAGAGGGATAGGGTGAGGGCGGGTTGGTTATCCGGGCCAAACTTCGTTTCACTTCTGGTACCCCGGTGGCGGCGGGTAGGCGCAAAACCACGCGCCCTCACCCTCCCGCTCCGCGAGCCCCTTCCTCTCCCAGAGGAAGAGGAAGGGGCTTTTCTCGGTACCTAAGCCGGGGTGAGGACCGGGTGCCCGATGCCGAACCCGGCCGCCGCCTACTTGTCGACCGGCTTGATCATGCGGCCAAGGTCCTTGCCGCCGAAGATGTGGACGTGGAAGTGGGGCACCTCCTGGTGCGCGTCGCGGCCGTGGTTGGAGAGCACGCGGTAGCCCGCTTCGACCAGGCCCAGGTCGCGCGCGACCTTGCCGACCGCGCGCACGAAGCCGGCGATCTCCCGGTCGCTCGCCTTTTCGGCGAAGTCGTCGGAGGAGACATAGGCGCCCTTGGGGATGACCAGCACGTGGGTCGGGGTCTGCGGGTTGATGTCGCGGAAGGCGAGCGCGTGGTCGTCCTCGTAGACCTTGTCGCAGGGGATCTCGCCGCGCAGGATCTTGGCGAAGATGTTGCCGTCGTCGTAGGCCATGGTCCCCCTCCCGCTTTTTTATCCCGCCTCTGGCTCGCGCTCGTCCTCCGGCGCCGTGCCCGGGAACAGCCGGGCGACGCGCCGGCGCGAGGCCAGGATCTGCCAGACATGGGCCGGCTCGACCCCGCAGGCCGCCCACAGCACCAGCAGGTGATAGAGCAGGTCGGCGCTTTCCTCGGCCAGCTTGACCGGCTTGCCCCTGACCCCCTCGATCAGGGCCTCGACCGCCTCCTCGCCGACCTTCTGGGCGATCTTCGGCACGCCGCGCTCGAACATCTTGGCGGTGTGCGAGCTCGCCGGGTCGGCGCCGCGGCGTTCCAGGACGACCTCGTAGAGCTCGTCCAGAAGGCCGCCGTTCAAAAGATCCTGGGTCTCGGCCATGGTTTCCTGCCTTGTTGCGTCGCGCGGCATTCCCCTAGCACCAATCCGCGCGCCTGTCACGCCGCCGGGCGCAGCGGCAGTGTCTCAAATTGAATTCTAATGTCCGAGCGCGATGAAGAACCGGCGTTCGACGCAACTGTGTGCAAGGTCCGCTGTCGGCTCAAAGGCAGTCGTTCATCAGGACCGCAGGGAACTTCCGGGTGTGACTGACCTAATGGGATGACCTGCCCCTCCGCTCACACTGGCTAGGATGCTGGTGTTGACCATTCACGGAGGAGCAGATCATGACGATAGCGACGCTTGGCATCGACCTTGGAAAGAACGTTTGCAGCTTGGCCGGTTTGGACGAGGCCGGGGCTGTCATCTTGCGGCGGCGGGTGCAGCGCCATCGCCTGTTTGAATTTCTTGGCAGGCTCGATACCTGCACGGTGGCAATGGAAGCCTGTTGCGGGGCGCATCATGTTGGCCGGTTCTGCGCGGCTCGAGGCCATTTGGTTCGCCTGATGCCGGCGATGTACGTGCGGCCCTATCTCAAGGTGCACAAGAACGACGAGCGCGACGCGGAGGCCATTGCCGAAGCGGCCACCCGGCCGACGATGAGTTTTGTGCCGGTCAAGACGGTCGAACAGCTCGATCTGCAAGCGCTCCACCGGGCGCGCGAGCGACTGGTTCACACCCGGACCCGGCTGGTCAATCAGCTACGGGCCTTCTTGTTTGAACGCGGCATTCGCATCGCTCGGGGCCGATGGCGGTTGGAGAAGGCAGTGAACGAGATGCTGTGCGGGGACCAAGATCGCCTTGGCGCCAGAATGAGCCTGCTGGTCTCCGACATGGCCGCGGAATTGAGCCAGCTCAACCAAAAGATCCGGGCCTTTGACCAGGAGATGATCGCGCTCTGCCGATCGGATCCCGACATGCGTCGGCTGATGGAGATACCTGGCGTCGGGCCAACGATTGCCAGCGCCCTCGTGGCCGCCATAGGTGATGGATCAGCTTTCAAGAAAGGCCGCGATCTATCGGCCTGGTTGGGGCTTGTGCCCAGGCAGATCAGTACCGGCGGGAAGCCGAAGCTGATCGGCATCAGCAAGCGCGGCAATGTCTACCTGCGCAAGCTCTTCATCCATGGCGCCCGTGCGGTTCTCCACCTGGTCAAAGACCGGTCCACGCCAATGGCGAAGTGGATTGACCGCCTGAAGCAACGAACCCACCCCAACGTGGCCGCAACGGCAATGGCGAACAAGCTAGCGCGCATCGCCTGGGCTGTGTTGACGAAGGGCGAGCGTTTCAACCAGGCCGAGCTGATCGGCTAACAACAGTTTCTGCGAGTGGATGAAAGAGATGGCCAAACAGCGTAGCGGCGCTCGATAAGCCTGGCGTGGGAACATGGCCCGCAAGGAGCCGGTGACCTAATGAGGACCCGAGTGCGCGATTTCCCCATCTTGGTCAGAGGCAAACGGCACCGCCTCGCTAAAGACCG
>JBFJPL010000200.1:0-3920 GCA_041617155.1 Kiloniellales bacterium | reverse complement strand
TTTTGATTGGGAAGCTTGTGGCCGTCAGGCACGGACTCTAGAACGGTCGCTTTGGTGGGGAGTGGAACATGGGCCACTTGGACAAGCTCAAGGTTTCGAAGCGGGTTATCCCGGCGGCGCGTCCGCGGTACAAGACCGAGACGGCGGAATACCGACGCAACAAGCTCATAGCGAACATCGAAGAGCAAATCGAACTCGCGAACCTCGCAGTGCAGGACAAGCCTCTTGTGCTGCGCAGAAAGCGAGGCCACGACATGGTCAAGGTGCGACCGCGGATTTGGTGGAAAGTGGACCCGGAAGGCAAAATATTCACGCAAATTCGATACAACAAAGTCGCGTTGAATATTGGCGGACGCGGCACTTCGATTGAAGTTGGCCCCTTGAAGAGGCTGCCGACGGTGTTTCGTACTGTCATCCGCGCAATAAAGGCCGGAGAACTCGATCGAGCGATCGAAAGCGCCGCCCGCAAGTCGCGCCCCCTAGTGATCTGAATCAGACCACTGGTCTGATCGCTTTCGTCACACTATATTCAAACCGAGTCCGCGAGCCCGGGTCCGGTCGGCATGATGTACACGACCTCGACCCTCTGGTTTCGACACGAGGCGGCAGGATGCCGGCCGCCCGGCCACGGACGGGCTCATCCGCTTGACCCACATCATCGACAAGCTTGCGGGCGTGGGTCTTTACGGTGCGAAGCGAGCTTTGCGCCCTGGCCGAAGCAAACCAATCGGAGGAAAGGCATGGCAACGGAAACCAGAAAGACGGCGAAGCAACAACAGCCCGGGTTGGGCGAGCCTTTTGAACAGGTCGCGGCCTTCAACGATGTCGCGATGGATTTCTTTTCGCGCGCCGGCGGCGCCTATTTTAAAGGCGCAACGGCGCTGAACGGCGAGATGGTGAAGTTCGTCTCGGCCCGCTTGAACCACGATGCCGAGCTCGGTCAGTCGCTGTCGAAATGCCGAAACTGGACCGAGGCCGCCGAACTGCAGCAGGGCTGGATGCAAACGGTGTCGCAGGAATACTTCGCCGAGGCCAGCAAGCTCTTCGAGCTCGCTTCGAAGATGACCTTCGACACCTGGAAGCCGCTTCAGGAGCAGACTACCAAGGCCTTGGGCGAACTGAACAAGCCGGAGGCCTGAGGGCCGCCACAATTGACCGGCGCACCCGCCGTCGACCGCGACGGCGGGGACGGTCAAGCGAGGCCGACACATGAGCGAGGATCGCAAAGGTGCCGCCGTTCGGCGGCGCGGCGGCCGGCGCGCCACGCAGAGGCGCACGGCCGAGATCAAGGCATTTCCGGGACAGGCCGTGGCGCCGCCGGCCGAACGCGGCGGCACCGCCGGCGAAACCAAGTCCACGGCGCGTGACCAGCCGAAGGGGTTGTTTCCCTGGCCGGCGTTCGGGTCGCCCGACTGGCTGCAGGCCGCGGCCTTCAAGCCATACTTGCCCTGGCTGACGGCCTTCGACAGCCAGGCGCAGACGACCTCCAGCCCGCCGGCGACCGGCGCCCGCGAGGAGGACGAGCTGGAGGGGCCGTCCAGCATCGACCGGCTGCTGCACGCCAGCCTGGGCCGGATGACCCAGGGCGTCTCGCCGCCGGCGCTGGCGCTGGCCTATGCCGACTGGGCGCTGCACCTGGCGGCCTCGCCCGGCAAGCAGCAGCAGCTGGTCGAGAAGGCGCTGCGCAAGACGACGCGCCTTGCGCTCCACGCCGCGCGGGCGGCCACCGATCCCGACACGCCGCCCTGCATCGAGCCCTTGCCGCTGGACCGCCGGTTCCGGGCCGAGGCCTGGCGGCGCTGGCCCTTCAACCTGACCTACCAGTCGTTCCTGCTGACCCAGCAGTGGTGGCACAACGCGACCACCGGGGTCAGGGGCGTCTCGCCGCACCACGCCAACGTCGTGTCCTTCATGGCGCGTCAGCTGCTCGACGTCTTTTCGCCGTCCAATTTCCTGTCGACCAATCCGGAGCTGCTCGAGACTACCGCCCGCGAGGGCGGCGAAAACCTGGTGCGCGGCGCCGTCAACTTCCTGGAGGATTGGGAGCGGGCGGTGGCCGGACGGCCGCCGGTCGGCAGCGAGGCGATCCAGGCCGGCCGCGACGTGGCGGTCACCCCCGGTAAGGTGATCTACCGCAACCGTCTGATGGAGCTGATCCAGTACGCGCCGGCGACCGGGCGGGTGCAGGCCGAGCCGCTGCTGATCGTGCCGGCCTGGATCATGAAGTACTACATCCTCGACCTGTCGCCGGACAATTCGCTGGTGCGCTATCTGGTCGAGCAGGGCCACAGCGTGTTCATGATCTCCTGGCGCAACCCGGGCGTCGAGGACCGCGACCTCGATTTCGACGACTATCGCCGCCTGGGCGTCGAACGGGCGCTCAAGGTGATCGGCGAGATCGTGCCCGAGCGCAAGGTCGACGCCGTGGGCTACTGCCTGGGCGGCACGCTTCTGGCGATCGCCGCGGCGGTGCTGGCCCGGCGCGGCGAGGAGCGGTTCAACAGCATCACCCTGCTGGCCGCCCAGACCGATTTCCGCGAGGCCGGCGAGCTCTCCCTGTTCATCGACGACAGCGAGCTGGCCTTCCTCGAGGACATCATGTGGGACCAGGGCTACCTGGATACCAAGCAGATGGCCGGCGCGTTCCAGCTGCTGCGCTCCAACGACCTGATCTGGTCGCGGCTGCTGCGCAGCTACCTGTTCGGCCGGCGCGAGCCGATGACCGACCTGATGGCCTGGAACAGCGACGCGACGCGCATGCCCTACAAGATGCACAGCCGCTACCTGCGCAGCTTCTTCCTGGGCAACGATCTCGCCGAGGGGCGCTACGAGGTCGAGGGCAAGCCGGCGGTGCTGTCCGACATCCGGGCGCCGATCTTCGCGGTCGGCACGGAGACCGACCATGTCGCGCCGTGGCGCTCGGTCTACAAGATCCGCCTGGCCACCGACACCGACGTCAGCTTCCTGCTGACCAGCGGCGGCCACAACGCCGGCATCGTGAGCGAGCCGGGCCACCCGCGACGGCACTATCGCCTGGCGCACCACAAGGCCGACGAGACATACCTCGACCCGGAGAGCTGGTTCGCCCACACCCCGGTCACCGAGGGCTCGTGGTGGCCGGTGTGGCGGGACTGGCTGGCCGCACACTCGGCCGGCCAAACGGCGCCGCCGCCGATGGGCGCGCCGGACAGGGGCTACCCGCCGCTCGACGACGCTCCGGGTAGCTACGTTTTGCAGCGCTGACGCCGGGGAACGGCGCGCGCTACCCGTCCTTGGCTTTGACCACCTGACAGTATTGCTGCTTGGCCTTGAGCCGGGCACAGGCTTGGCCGGCCGCCGCGCGGTCCTCGAAGGGGCCGCTCAGGATGCGCTGGTAGACGCCGCGCGTGCCCAGGTCGACCGGCTCCAGGGTCAGGGCCAGCTCGCCGAGCAACTCGGGGAAGGCTTGCCGCAGGCGGCGCCATTCGCGCCTGGCCTGCGCGTCGCTTTGCAACGAGGCCAGGTGGAGGACGAAGCCGCTGGTCGCCCGCGTCGCCGGCTTCGCTTCTGCCGACCGAGCCCTGGCCAGCGGCGTCGGCGCCCGCTCCAGGGTCGCGATCGAGTTGCGGGTGCGCGCGAGCGCCGCGTGGTCCGCCGGCAGCGCCTTTTCCCTGAGCGCCAGGGCCTGCCGCAAGGACGCCATGGCGGCCTGGCGCTCGCCCTTGCCGTGGGCGATGCCGGCCAGGTGGTGCAGGGTCGTGGCGAGCTGCAGCTCGTGGCCCGCCGGGTCTGCCCGCCAGATCTCGAGCGCTTGTCGCAACAGCGGTTCGGCGGCCTCGGTCCGGCCGAGCGCGTTCCGGGCGGTCGCCAGGTTGTTGAGGCTGCGGCCCAGGCGCGGGTCGCCCGACCCGAAGTCGTCGGCCTCGTCGAGCGCCGCGGCG
>JBFJPL010000199.1:0-3944 GCA_041617155.1 Kiloniellales bacterium | reverse complement strand
GCCCGGGGCATGGGCGCCTACGAGCGCTCGCTGCGCAAGAAGCTGCTGCTCGGCGTCTACCTGGTGCCGCTCGCCGCCATTGCGCTTTTGGTCG
This sequence comes from Kiloniellales bacterium, assembly GCA_041617155.1. GTDB lineage: Bacteria > Pseudomonadota > Alphaproteobacteria > Kiloniellales > JAKSDN01 > CAMYKD01. Next base: position 3,850 of record JBFJPL010000199.1, on the reverse strand, counting down.
CGCTGGCCCAGCTATAGGCTTTGCAGCGCAAGCGATGGGCGGCCCATGAATTCGATCGGCTGGAGAGTTTTCGTCTGGAGCCTGAGGATCGTGCCGGTGCTGGCGGTCGCGGCCTTCCTGCACTTCTACCTGCCGGGCAAGGACGTGGTGCGGATCGTCGATACCGACGTCAAGCGCATGGACGTGGTGTCCAAGAACTTCGTCAAGGAAGACGCCACCGCCCGGGTCACCCGGACCCGCGACGTGCGCTTCATCAACGCCGCCTGGCCGAACGGCAAGCCCCGGGTCTACCGCAACGAGGAGACCGACTGGGGCTTTCCCTGGTACTTCAAGTTCGATTCCGGCAACCTGCAGACCCTGGCCCAGGACCTGCGCTCGACCAAGGCCGACCCGACCTGGGTGGTGATCACCCACTACGGCTGGCGCATCGAGCTGTTCTCGATGTTCCCCAACGCGGTCGAGATCGAGCCGGCCGCCGGCCCGGACGTCTTCCCGATCCCCTGGTTCAACATCGGCTTCTTCGCCCTGCTCGGCCTGCTGGCGATCTATCTCTGGCGGCTCTACCGGCGCTTCGTGGTGACCAAGTGGCTGCCGTTCATGGAGCGCCTGGAGCTGGACGAGCGCTTCGACAACGCCAGCAACGGCTTCGCCCAGGTCTGGCGCTGGCTGACCGCCAACCTGCGCGACCGGCGGTCGTGAGCGCGGGCCGGCGCGCCCCCGGCGAAAAATCCGTTGATGCCAGATCTCGATGACAACGACCGATGGCCCCTGCTTCGAGACGCCGGCTTGGCCGGCTCAGCATGAGGTAAGCCATTGATATAAGACACATATCCTCATCCCGAGGCGCGCCCGAAGAACGCGTCTCGAAGGAGACGCCATGAGTCACGGCTTTCGAGACTTGGCCTAAGCCGCCAGCCTCGCGGGCTTGATTTCGGGCCCGTCGCGACCAGATGTCACGCTAGTCGGCGCGACGGCCGGCCGGCCGGCGCTCGGGCCGGCCGGGCACGGCACGGCCCCGGTTCGCGCGCGATGAGCCGGTGCCGTTTTGGGGCTGGCATTCCGGGCGCGGGGCCTTATGATCGGCGGCCGGAAAACCTGGTATCACGGGAGAGACCTAGGCATGACAAAGACCGGTGTTTTGAGCTTGTTGGCGGCGGCCGTCGTGGCGCTGGCCAGTCACGGGGCGCTTGCCGCGGGCGACGCCGCGAACGGCGAGAAGGTGTTCAGGAAGTGCAAGGCCTGCCATTCGCTGGAGGCCGGCAAGAAGAAGATCGGCCCGTCGCTGGCCGGCATGTTCGGCCGCAAGGCCGGCATGGTCGACGGCTTCAAGTACTCCAAGGCGATGATCGAGTCCGGGATCGTCTGGGACGAAACCACGGTCGACGCCTACCTCGCCAACCCCAAGAGCTACATCCCGAAAAACCGCATGGCCTTCCCGGGCCTGAAGAAGGAGGAGGACCGCGCCGACGTGATCGCCTACCTGCTGGACGCGACCAAGTAGGCTTCACCGCGCCGGGGCCGTTCGCTCCCGTTTCCCTCTTCCCTCGGGAGAGAGAGGGGCCCGCGGCGCAGCCGTGGGCGGGTGAAGGCGCGTAGTTCTGCGGCTTGCCGGCCGGCGCCGGATGCTTGTCACGTAAACCGACCCCCGATCCGAGGAACCAACCCGCCCTCACCCCAGCCCTCTCCCGGAGGGAGAGGGAATACTGACTGGGCCGGCAGCCGATCTTGCCTTCGATCCAAGGAACCAACCCGCCCTCACCCAGGTGGAGAGGGAACGCCGACTGGGCCGGCAGCCGATCTTGACTTAGATCCGAGAAACCAACCCGCCCTCTGCCGGAGGGAGAGGGCAGGCCGCGCCGATGCCCTACTTCTCGTTGGCGAGGTCAGGCGGAGCGTCCCGCTTCACGGCCGGCGCTCGAAGATCATGTCGCCGGGGTTGAAACGGTAGGTCGGGCCGTCGGCGATCGGCGTCGTCAGGCGGCCGACCGCGCCGTTGGCGCCGGCTTCGAAGGTCATCGCCAGGGCCTCGCGCAGGGGCCAGACGGTCTCCGGCACCTGCCAGATGTCGCCGTCGTGGTGCACCAGGTCGAAGCCGATGTCGTTGAAGCGGCCGGCCAGCGCGCCGTCCTTCAGCTCGATCGCGATCACGCCGTAGGCCGGATGCTCGTAGCGCCCGGCGAGCGCGGCCAGCGGCCAGGACGGCGGCCGGGCGTTCTCGACCGGCCCGATCTGCGGCTTCGGCGGCTTACCGCGCGCCCTGCGGCGCTGGTCGGCGGCGCGCCGCCGCTCGGCCCAGGGCAGCGGCTCCAGGTCGAGCAGGCGGTCGTAGAGGTTGAGGGTGACGATCCGCGGCACCGGGTTGCCGCCGGACATGTTGCTGAGCACGACGATGCCGATGCCGGCCTCGGGCATGAAGCTGAAGCGCGACAGATAGCCGTCGATCGCGCCGCCGTGGCGCGCCACCCGGTGGCCGCGGTAGCGGCCGAGATAGAAGCCCAGGCCGTAGCCTTCGGTGGCGTAGTCCCGGGGCTTGCCGGCGCGCCGCAGGTTGGCCTGCTCGCCGAGCAGCTCGACGGCGGCCTGGCGCGACAGCAGGCGGCGGCCCTCGAACACGCCGCGGCCCAGGTGAAAGCGCAGGTAGCGGGCCATGTCCTCGATGTTGGAATAGATCGCGCCGGCCGGGGCGATCCGGTCGGTGCTGCGGAAGTCGATCGCCTCGCGCCCGTCTTCGCCCGGAAAGTAGGGCAGCGCGATCTCCGGCGCCGACAGGAAGGCGCCGAGGCCGATCCGGGTCGCGCTCATGCCGAGCGGCGCCAGCAGGCGCCGGCGGGTGAAGTCCTCCCAGGTCGTGCCGGCCAGGCGGCCGGCCAGGATGCCGGCGGCCATGAACATCAGGTTCTGGTACTGGAAGGCCTGGCGCAGCTTCTTGGTCGGCTTGAGGAAGCGCAGGCGGCGCAGCAGCTCGTCCCGGTCGAAGGCCTCGGCGTACCACAAGACGTCGTGGCGCGGCAGGCCGGAACGGTGGCTGACCAGGTCGCGCGGCGTGATCAGCCGGCTCGCCTCGGGGTCCATCAGGGCGAAGTCGGGCATGTAGGCGCGCACCGGCTTGTCCCAGTCGAGGCGGCCCTGGTCGGCCAGCATGGCGAGGCCGGTCGCGGTGAAGGTCTTGGTGACCGAGCCGATGGCGAACAGAGTCTCGGTGGTGACCGGCAGGCCGCGCTCGGGGTCGCGCTCGCCGTAGGCCGCCAGCAGCACCAGCTCGCCGTCGCGGACCGCCGCGACCGCCAGGCCGGGCACCTGCCACTCGGCCATGACCTCGGCGACGAAGCGGTCGAAGCCATCGAGCTCGGCCGGGCGCTCGGCCAGGGCCGGCGCCGGCCCGGCGGCGGCCAGGAACAGCGCAATAATTGTCAACCGAATCAAGGCGATAGCAGGTAGCCTCTCGATGTAACGCCGGAGCGCGTCCGCCGCGCCGGCCGCACCCTTCGGCGGGCTCACCCTTCGAACGGGTCCGGGCGAGCAAGTCGATCCGACACCGGCATCCGGCCCGGTCCCGAGCCTGTCGACGGGCGAGCATGGCCGAAAGGCTCTTGATTTAAGGTAAAGCCGGCCAATCGAGGCTCAAGAGAAAAGCCCGCGCGCTCGCAGCACCGCACGGACGTCGTGGCTCCTTGAAACCCGGGTCCTGCTCCGGCCACCCCTGGATGCTCGGGTCAAGCCCGAGCATGACAGGCTGGGCGATATCGGAGGCCGAAACCGTCCAACCCTCCGTGCGGGACCCCTAATCCTTCGGTTTCGGGTCGGTTCCCGGCAGCGAGCCGAGGATGCGCTCCCGGTCGGCATCGAGGTC
>JBFJPL010000198.1:0-4177 GCA_041617155.1 Kiloniellales bacterium | reverse complement strand
GAGGGGGAGCGGGCCGGCACCGATTCTATTCGAACGGATAAGGCTCTAGAGCGGCCAGACCAGCAGGATCATCGGCACGCCGACGGCGATGATCAGGATTTCCAGCGGCAGGCCCATGCGCCAGTAGTCGCCGAAGCCGTAGCCGCCGGGGCCCATGATCAGGGTGTTGTTCTTGTGTCCGATCGGCGTCAGGAAGGCGCACGAGGCCGCCACCGCCACCGCCATGAGAAAGGGGTCCGGGCTGACGCCCAGGCGGCTGGAGATCTCCAGGGCGATCGGCGCGGCGACCACCGCCGTGGCGGTGTTGTTCATGACGTCCGAGAGGGTCATGGTGATGACCATCAGCAGCACCAGCACCACGGTCGGCGAGCCGCCCGCCGAGAGCGTGACGATGCCGTGCGCGATCAGGCTGGTGCCGCCGGTCGACTCCAGAGCCGCGCCGATCGGAATCATGGAACCGAGCAGCACGATCACCGGCCATTCCACCTGCTCGTAGATCTCCCGCACCGGGACGATCTGCAGGAAAATCATCGCCGCCGCGGCGCCGGCCAGCGCGACGGGCAGGTACAGCACTCCGGTGCCCGCCAAGGCGATGGCGAGCGCGAAGATGCCGACGCAGAGCCAGGCCTGGTTCTGCTTGCCCGGCTGAATGCCCCGCGCGGCCAGCGGCAGGCAGCCGAGCCAGTTGACCACGTCGGGCAGCTCGTTGGCGTTGCCCTGAAGCAGCAAGACGTCGCCCGGCTCGATCGACAGTTGGCGGAGCCGGTCGCGAAAACGTTTGCCGCGCCGCGAGACGCCAAGCAGGTGCACGCCGAAACGATACTTGAGCCGCAGACTCATGGTGCTGCGGCCGACCACCCGGGCACCGGGCGGCGCTACCACCTCCATGATGCTGACGTCCTCGGTCGACAACAGGCCGGTCTTCGCGCCTTCGACCGCCGCGTGCCCCAGCTTCAGTCCGGAGATCATCTTCTCGATATCCTCGGGGCCGCCCTCGAGGACCAGCAGATCGCCCTTGGCGATTTCGGTGTGCCGTGCCATACCCGGCAGGCGCTTGCCGCGGCGAATCAGCCCAGCGATATCGACCTCGTACTTCGCCGCCAGGTCGTCCAGCTCGCGAATCTTCTGGCCGATGATCTGGGCCCCTTCCGGCACTCTCGCCTCGGCGATGTAGTTTTCCAGGTCGAAGGCGGTCGCCGCGCCGCCGTTGTTCTGACCGGTCGGAATCAGCCGCCAGCCGAACAGGGCGACGAAGAGAACGCCGACCACGGCGCAGGCCGCGCCCACGGGCGTAAAATCGAACATGGCGAAGGGCGCGCCGAGGGCGTCCTCACGGAAGGTGGCGACGATGATGTTGGGCGGCGTGCCGATCAGCGTCACCAGCCCGCCGAGGATCGAGGCGAAGGACAGCGGCATCAGCGTCAGGGCGGCCGAACGCTTGGCCTTCTTTGCCGCCTGCAGATCGACCGGCATCAGCAACGCCAGGGCGCCGACGTTGTTCATGACCGCCGACAGGGCGGCGGCCAGGCCGGACATGACGATTATGTGCGAGGTAAGGTTCTTGGCGGCGCCGATGATCTCGCGCGCCAGCAGGTCCACCGCGCCGGAGTTCGACAGGCCGCGGCTGACGATCAAAACCATGGCGATCACCACCGTGGCCGGATGGCCGAATCCCGAAAAGGCTTGGCTTGCCGGCACCAGATCGGCCACCACCGCGACCAGCAGCGCCGTAAAGGCGACCAGGTCATAACGCCAGCGGCCCCACATCAGGAGCCCCATGACGGCGGCGAGTATGACGAAGATAGCGGTCTGTTCGAAGGTCATCGATTTTGATTTCAGCTGCGGGGGCTACGGTGAGGCTTGAGCCGGACACCTTAGCCAAGGGTGCTTTTCGTGCAAGTTAACGGCATTTGTCGATTGACGCCGCCGGCCGGGGTCACGCAGCATCACATGGCTGTGATGGCCCCTGCGATCGGAACCGTTCGAGCCCAAGTGTTGCCGCAACGGAAACCCCAAGGGCGCGGAACTCCCGGCCTTGTGACGAAGGAGATCGAAGTATGACCATCAAACATCCTTTGAACGCCGTACTGGCGGCCTCCGCGCTGGCCTTGGGCTTGGCCGCCCGGCCTGCCTTGGCGGAGACCCCCATGGTGATCGAGCTGACGCAAACCCCTTGTCAGTTCATCGAGTCGGAACAGGGCCGGGACCACGGTTACGTCAGCACGAAGAAGTCCGACTGCGAGGCGATCAATGATCAAACCGGCGCGGCGCGTCTCGAGAACTCCAAGGTGATCACGCTGAAACCGGGCAAGTACGTCTTCCGCGTGACCAACAAGAACGTGCCCTATCCGCTTGGCTTCTGGCTGCGCGGTGACGGCCTGCTCAACCGCGCGACCCTGCCGAGCGTTTCCGGCGGCGGCCTGACGACCGGCGCGACCAAGGACTATGTGATCGAGTTGAAGGCGGGCGAGTACGTCTACTCCTGTCCATTGAACCCGACGCCGGACTACAAGCTGTTGGTCGAGGGCTGACCTGGAGTCTGTCAAGCGACCTTTTCGGCCCAGAGTCTTAACTCGGTCTTAAGGATCTTGCCGTAGTTGTTCTTGGGCAGCGCTTCGACGAAGCGATAGGACCTGGGCCGCTTGAACCGGGCGATCCGCTCCAGGCAATGGGCGTCGAGCGCGGGTCCGCTCAGCTTGCCGCCGGCCTTCACCACCACGAAGGCGACGACTTCCTCGCCCCACTCGGGGTGGGGCCGGCCGATCACCGAGCATTCCTGTACAAGGGCGTGGCCTTGCAACACCTCTTCGACTTCGCGCGGGTAGATGTTGGCGCCGCCGCTGATGATCAGATCCTTCGACCTGTCCTTCAGGGTCAGGAAGCCATCCTGATCGAACAGGCCCAGGTCGCCGGTGTGTAGCCAACCGCCTTTGAGGGCTTCCGCGGTTGCTGCCGGGTCGTTCCAATAGCCCAACATGACCGAGTCGCCGCGGACCAATACCTCGCCCAGTTCTCCGGGCGGCAGGGTCCGGTCTTCCGGGTCGGCGACGCGTACCTCGACCGCCGTCTGGGCGCGGCCGGCCGAAGCCAGACGCTGCTCGTGGCGCGCATGCCCGGTGTCGGCGTGCTCTGCCTTGTTGAGTGCCGTGATGGTCATGGGGCTTTCGCCCTGGCCGTAGATCTGGGCGAAAATCTGGCCAAAGCGCGCCTGGCCGTTCTTCAGGTCCTGCAGGTACATGGGACCGCCGCCGTACACCACGGTCTTCGGGTGCGCGATATCGGCCTGACCGGCGGCCGGGTGTTCGATCAAGCGCTTTACCATGGTCGGCGCGGCAAACAGGGTCGTGCCCGGATGCGCCGGCAGCAGCGCAAACAGCTCGGCCGGGTCGAAGCCGCCGCTTTCCGGGATGACCTGGCAAGCGCCGGCCGCCAAGTGGGGCAGACCGTAGAGCCCCGAGCCGTGCGACAAGGGTGCGGCGTGCAGAATACAGTCGCCGGGCGCGATGCTGTCGACGTCGGCGAAGTAGCAAAGCGACATGGTCAGCAAGTTGCGATGGCTCAACATGGCGCCCTTGGGCCGGCCGGTGGTGCCGCTGGTGTAGAATAACCAGGCCAGATCGTCCGGACCGCCGCCCGCCGGGTCGATCGGTTCGTGGCGCTCAAGGCGCCGGTAGGCGGGCGCTCGGACGTCGAAAAGTTCGCGCAAATCGGTCAAGCCGGCGGTTTCCGCGCCGATCGCGTCGGCCTCCTTCGGGGTGGCGAAACAAAGGCTGGCGCCGCTGTGCTCGAGGATGAAGCGCAGTTCGCGCGGATGCAGCTTGGCGTTGACCGGCACGGCCGCCAGACCGGCATGCCAGCAGGCGTAGAGCAGTTCGAGGGCCTCGGGGCAATTGCGCATGACCAGCGCGACCCGGTCGCCGGGCGCCAGCGCATAGTCTTGGCGCAAGCCGCCAGCCAAACGGGCGGCACGTTCGGCCAGTTCGCCGTAGCGCCACAGCACGGCGGCGCCAACCGCAACCGCGGGTCCCTCGCGACGTTCGCGACCGGCACGGATCAGCAGATTGGCGAGGTTCATGGGCGTGCTTCCCGGACAAGGCGCGCGACCCATAGGGCCAGTGGCTGCGTTTCAACGCGGCCAAAATCGGCACCGCTTCGGCCGAAAGGCGCGCTGGCCCCT
>JBFJPL010000197.1:0-4374 GCA_041617155.1 Kiloniellales bacterium | reverse complement strand
CCTTGAAACCGCGGTGCAGCCCGTGACCAATACTCGGACAGGCTCCTAGAGCGGGATGAAATTGCGCGGCATCACTCAAACTTTGACGGTCACCACCGGGCTTGACCCGGTAGTCCAGGGCCATGAGTGCGGCTGCTCATCACTGGAGCCCTGGATGCCCGGGTCAAGCCCGGGCATGACTCCGATGAGTGAACCAACTTAACCGCATCCCGTTCTAGGAAACCGGCACCAGCTTCGCGAACATCTGGTCGAGGATGAGGTCCGGTAGTTCGCGGCTTATGCCGATCGGCCCGGCGTAGGCGGCCGAAACGGGACTCTCCGCCAGAAGACGCGGCACATCCTTCTCGCCGTGCGAACCGCGGTCGGCAAAGAAGCCGACCACCACGGCTTGGCGGGTGGTCAGACGTGCCAGGGTCGTGGGCAAGCTCGGCGCCTGATCGAGGAAGGCGACCTCGACCGAACCGAAGCGGTTCGCGCGGGCAATGGTTCCGGCGTGGCCGATAGCCGTCGCGCCCGAAGCCGGATTGCGGAGCGTGCCGTGGCCCATGACCACGAGCGTCGTTTCCCGGGGCATCCAGTGCCTTTCGCCGCAGGTTCGCAAGGCCGCCGCCGACAGCAGCCCGCTCAGCCTCGGGTTGGCGCCGACCGGCCGGCACAAGTGGACTCGTCTGCCGTCGGCCGATAGCCCGGCCAGCGCTGCGGGCAGGAGTTCGCGCAGGGCAAAGCCTTCCGCCATGAAATGAGGCACGACGAAGATTTCGGCGCTGGTCATATGGCTGACCACTGAGGCCGGGTTGGGCTGTCCCTTCAAGCAGCAAGCCCGCACGTCGGCAAAGAGGCCAAGGCGCCGGATCGCCGCCACGTGGCGGGCGGCTATTCCGGGCCCGCCGTAGACACCGTGGGCGCAAACCAGCAGGCCGAGCCCGTGGCGGGCGGGGTTAGTGACTGGTGCCTTCGGAGCGGCGGATCTTGTTGTGAACATTATACTTTCCGGCAGGTTTCACCATCGGTAGGCGTTTCACTTCCTCCAGGGTTTCCGCATCGTAGACGACTATCGCGCCGTCCATGTCCCAGATGCTGAGCAGCGCATAGCGGCCGTCACGGGTGAACTCGACGTGGGCCGCGGTCTTGCCCGGGGCCGGGCGCAGCGTGGCGACGATCTCCAGCGTCTGCTTGTCGATCACGTGCACGGCGTCCCTGTTCGGCCCGAAGAAGACGTCGACCCAGGCATAGCGTGTGTTTTCGTGGCTGCGCAGGAAGAAACCGGGGCCCAGCGTCTCGATGGTCTTGACCAGCTTCCAGTCCTCCAGGTCGATGATGCTGACCAGTCCTTGCTTGATATGCGGTGTCGCCATGATGCGCCGGCCGTCGCGCAGCCAGGAGATGCCGGAACCGAGGTGCGGCAGGCCCGGCAGGGGCAGTTCGGCGATCTCGCGTCGCACATCGAGATTGACCACCACCGCGCGCCCGCCGTCGCGCGCCGAGCCGATAAGCGCGCGATAGGACGGTGTGAAGAAGAAATCGTCGAGCGGCTCCTTCAGCTCGATGCGGCGCAAGGGGAAGGCCGCGTCCTCGGCCGGCAGGGCCTCGACCATGCCTTTCTCGTAGCTGTGCACCAGGCCGCTGTAGATCGCCGGCGGGTCGGCGGCATAGGAGATCTCCCAGACTTCCGGTACATCCTTGAGAGCGATCACGAAGCTTTCGCGCGGCGCGGCTTGATAGACCGCGCTGACCCGCGAGGTTGTCTTGCCGCGGAAATCGCGCGCCACGATCACCTTGAGCGGCGTCAAGTCGGCGGCGTCGAACAGCACCAGGCTGTGCGGCAGATAGTTGGCGACCGCGACCACCCGCCCGTCGTGCGAGATCGCCAGGTTGCGCGTGTTGATGCCGGCCCGCACCTCGGCCACGACCTTCAGGCCGTAGAGGTCGTACTTGGTGATCCAGCCGTCGCGCGAAGCGAAGTAGACGAAGCGGCCTTCCGGCGAGAACTTGGGCCCGCCGTGCAGGGCGAAACGGCTGGGAAAGCGGTTGATCGGCTCCAGGCGGTCGCCATCCAGGATGGTGACGTGGTGATCGCCGCTTTCCACCACGACAAAGAGGTTCATGGGGTCGGCCTGGTGGACCGGTGCGTCGGTCAAATCCTCGCGCCGGGTCACGATGCTGCGCGACGCCTCGATCTCGGCCATCCCCCAAGCCGGCACCTTCGGCAGCGGTGCATAGATCAGCTCGACCAGGGCGGCGATCTGGTCATCGTCGAGTTTGTCTTCGAAGGCCGGCATCTGGGTTGCCGGCCGGCCCTTGCCGATGACCGTGGCGGCCTTGGGTTTCCGCAGCCGACGCAGGTTCTCCGGCAGCAGGGCCGGGCCGATGCGACCCAGCCGATCTTCGCCGTGGCAGGCGGCGCAGTGAACCTGGTAGAGCACCAATGCCCTGTCCGCGTCCTTGGTCTCGGCGACGGCGGCCTGCGCCGCGCCGAGCGCGAGCAGCAGTGCGGTCCCGAGAACGGCGTCAAGTGGCCGCCGCGACATGCTTTTGCTTCCTGTAAGGTGTCAACTCGAGGCGTGGTCCCGGGGCCACGCCGATCTCGGCATCGCTCAGATAGCAGGCCGGGTCCTCGGCCCAGGGATCGCCGGAAAGCTGGAAAGAGCGGACTCGCGTGTTGCCGCCGCAGATGTCGAAATACGCGCACTTGCCACAGCGCCCGCCGATCCGCCGCGGCCGCGCCTTGAGACCTGCCATGATCGGATCGGAGGTATCCGGCCAGATTTCGGAGAAGGGCCGCCTGCGCACATTGCCGAGGCTGTAGTGCCACCAGAAGGTATCCGGATGGACGTTGCCCAGGTTGTCGATGTTGGCGACGTTGACTCCAGACGAGTTGCCGCCCCAAGCGGCCAGCTTGGCGCGAATGTGGCTCTCCTTCTCGGGGAAGTTCCGGCGCACCCAGTAGAGGAAATAGACCCCGTCGGCGTCGTTGTTGCCGGTCACGAACTCCTTGGCCAGTCCGCGCCGTACATAGTCCCAGCAGCGCTCGAACACCAGGTCCATGGCGTCGCGCGTGGTCCGGTGGTAGGCGTCGTCGTCGCGGTAGCGGTTGCCCCGTCCGGCGTAGACCAGGTGCGAGAGGTAAAACTTGTCGATCTCCTCGCGATCGATCAGGTCGAGCATCTCGGGCAGGGATTCCACGTTGCGCTCGGTCATGGTGAAGCGCAGGCCGACCTTGACGCCCCGCTCGTGGCAAAGGCGGATCCCGCTTAGCGCCGCCTCGTAGGCGCCAGCCTGCCGGCGGAAGCGGTCGTGCACCGCGCCGATCCCGTCCAGGCTGACGCCCACGTAGTCGTAGCCGACGGCGGCAATCCGTTCGCTCATGGCCTGGTCGATCATCGTGCCGTTGCTCGACAGGCCGACGTAGAAGCCGAGGTCCTTGGCGCGCCGCGAGATCTCGAAAATATCGGGGCGCAGCAGCGGCTCGCCGCCCGAGAGGATCAGCACCGGCACGCGGAAGGCCTTGAGGTCGTCCATCACGGCGAAGACCTCCTCGGTCGAGAGCTCGCCCGGGAAATCCACGTCGGCGGACAGCGAATAGCAGTGCAGGCAGTTGAGGTTACAGCGCCGGATCAGGTTCCAGATCACCACCGGGCCAGGCGGTTCGCGCCGCCGCGCCGCCGTCGGCTCGATCAACTCGCGCATGAACTGGTTGAGGCGGAACATGGCGTCTCACTCCTTCCCGCGGGCAAGGCGCAGGCCCGTCTTCTTGAGGATGCGTGTGCTGTAGAGCACGTCGTGGCCGCGGTCGGCCGGGCCCAGCAGCGTAGCGATCTCGGCCACCTTCCGGGCCACTTCCCCGCGGCTCAGGCCATGCACCATGGCGAAGAGGTTGTAGGGCCAGAGCGGTGGATGGCGCGGCCGGCGATAGCAGTGGGTGACGAAGTCGAGCTCGCCGACCCGCCGACCCAATACGCTGACTTGGTCGTCCGGCACGTCCCAGACCGACATGCCGTTGGCCCGGTAGCCCAGCGCGTAGTGATTCGGCACCGCGCCGATCCGGCGAATTACGCCGGCGGCCAACAAGTCCTCGACCCGGCGTATGACCTCGCCAGCGTTCAGCCCGACGGCCTCGGCAATCGCATGGTAGGGCCGCGGGCAAAGCGCCAGCCCGGCGTCGCTTGCGGCGATGATGCGCCGGTCGTAGGTATCGATCGAGCCCGGCTCTCGTCGTTGGGCGAGCGTGCTCATGCCGTCAGCCTCAATTCCAGGAAAAACTCTTCCAGCTTGGGCATGTTCAGCACCTGAAGGCCGGTCGCCGTTTCGATCTCCTCGAGCACGCACTGGACCCGGGCGGGGTCCTCTGTCGCGACCACGAACCACATGTTGAGT
>JBFJPL010000196.1:0-4378 GCA_041617155.1 Kiloniellales bacterium | reverse complement strand
CCGGCGCGCTTGTCCTGGCGGCAGCCCTGCCCCTCGCCGGGGCCTGGGCCCATCACCCGGAACTCGAGACCGACGACCCCAATCACGAACACGCTCACGGCGTCTTCGAGCTTCACGATCCCAGCGCCGCGCTGGCCGAGCGCGACGCGGCGCGGGCGCGCATCGAAGCGGACGGCGACGTGGTCAGCAGCGGCCCCTTCGCCAGGAAGAGTAAGAATCTCGAACTGGTCAGCCGCGGCGTGCGCCTGGAAGAAAACGCAACGACCGACGTTTGGGCGCTCGACGGCTTTGCTTATACCGGCACCTTCAATAGCCCCTGCGGCGGCGAGCCAGGCGCCGGCATCCATGTCTGGGACGTGCGCAAGCGAAAGAAGGTCAATCTGGTCGGCGTCATCGACTCACCCGTGGGCAGTCGGTCGAACGACGTCAAGGCCGCCAACATGAACAGCGGCGCCATCCTGGTGCACTCCAACGAGGCCTGCAACGGCGGCCCCGGCGGCTTCGAGGTCTACAACGTCGACGACCCGACCAACCCCGTGCACCTGGCCCACGTCCAGGTCGACGAAATCGCCGAGATCAGCCCGTTGTTTTTCGCCCCCGGCGCACTCGAGGACAACGGCGTCCACAATCTGTGGCTCTTCACCCAGGGCGACAGGGATTACGTGGCCGCGCAGTCGGAAGGCGTATTCGACGGCTTCCAGATCTTCGAAATCACCGATCCGGCCAATCCGGTGCTGGTCTCCGGCTGGGGCGCCGAGGAGGTCTTCGACCCGGGTGTGGGAGCCCTGACCCTGGCCGAGGATCCGACCGGCGCGCGCACGCTCGACGCCATCAACTGGATGTTCGATGGATTCGGTGCCTCGACCAACCGTTTCCTGCACGATTTCACGATCACGCCGGACGGCCAGCGGGCCTACCTGGCGCATTGGGACGCCGGGCTCATCCTGCTCGACATCAGCGACCCGGCCAACCCGCAATTGGTCTCTGTTGCGCTCGACCCGACCAGCGAGGACGGCGAGGTCAACAGCCACTCCGTCTGGTTCTCGGGCGACGAAACCATCGTGGTCGAGGGCGAGGAGGACTTCGCGCCCTTCACGACGGTCTTCCGCATCACCTCGGGCCCCGCGGCGGGCGAGGTCCCGGCCGCCGAAGGCGGCTTCACCACGCCGATCAATTCTCTGCCCGGCGAGGAGATGGCGGGACCGACCGTCTATGTCGGATTCGCCTGTACGACGTCGACCAACCCGGACCAAAATCTCGCCGTCCCGGCCGCAGACCCGGGTCAAATCGCGCTGATCCAGCGGGGCGGCTGCCGCTTCGACGAGAAGGCGACCAGTGTGATCAACGCGAACTACGCGGGCATGGTCGTGTTCAACAACGCGGGCGAAGACTTCTTCCCGATGGGTGGCAACCCGCGGGATATTCCGGGTGTCATGGTGGGCAATTCGACGGGGCTGACAATCGCGGGCGTCGCTTCGGCCGCCGACCTTGTGATCGGCGACCTTGGTGAAAGCGTCGCGGCGACGGTCGAGCCGGACGGCTGGAGCGGCCTCAGGGTCTGGGACTACTCGGATCCCGCCAATCCGGTACTGGCGTCCACCTTCAACACGGTGTGCAGCGCCGACCCGGTGGATCCGAGCTGCGACGTGCGAGGCACCTATTCGTCTCACAATCTCATCGTCGAGGACCACGGCAACAAGGTGAAAGCCTATATCTCCTGGTACAGCGACGGTGTGCTGATCCTCGATGTGAGCGATCCCTACAATCCGGAGGAAACCGCGCGTTTCCACGAGGAAGGTGCGGAGTTCGAAGCGGCGAACGGCGGCATTCAGGACGTCTGGGGAATCTACAAAGTTCCCGGCAAGAAGGACATCTATGCCTCCGACCGCAACGGCGGGCTCTACATCCTGCGCGAAAAAGGCTCACTCAAGGTCGCCGGGAACTGACCGCGCGTCGCTCTGATCGAGCGAGCATCTGACGGGAGGCGGTGCTTGACGCGCCGCCTCCTTTACTTTTTGGCGGCGGCGCGGACGTGGCAAACGCCGCGGCATACGGATGGTCGGGGCGAGAGGATTCGAACCTCCGGCTTCCTGCTCCCAAAGCAGGCACTCTACCAGACTGAGCTACGCCCCGTAGGTCGACCGTCAGATACACGATGGCGGGTCACCCGGCAAGCTTGAGCGGGCGAGGCGACCGCATTTGCCCCGGGTGCGACGGCCCATCCTTCGAGACGCGCTGCGCGCTCCTCAGGATGAGGTCGGGTGTGGATATCAAGCCAAGCCTCATCCTGAGGAGGCCGCGGCAGCGGCCGTCTCGAAGGATCGGCCACAAGCACCAAGGCCAAATGCGATCGGCCTGCTTGAGCGGGCGGGCGGCCGGCACTTATAGTGGCGGCCGATAGCCACGATGCTCGGAACCCCTCGGCATGACCACGCGCAGTCTCTCGCTTACCGACGCGCTCTACGACTACTTGCTCCAGGTCTCCCTGCGCGAGCCGCCGCTACTGGCCCGGCTGCGCGAAGAGACGGCGGCCTTGCCGGAGGCCGGCATGCAGATCGCGCCTGAGCAGGGCCAGTTCATGCGGCTGTTGATCGGGCTGACCGGCGCCCGGCGCTGTCTCGAGATCGGCACCTTCACCGGCTACAGCACGCTCTCGGTCGCGCTCGCCCTGCCCGACGACGGCCGCATCGTGGCCTGCGACATCAGCGAGGCCTTCACCGCCATCGCGCGCCGCTATTGGGCCGAGGCCAAGGTCGACGACAAGATCGACCTGCGCATCGCGCCGGCCGTGGAGACCCTGGACGCCCTGCTGGCCGAGGGTCAGGCCGGCAGCTTCGACTTTGCCTTCGTCGACGCCGACAAGGAAAACTACGACGGCTACGCCGAGCGCGCGCTCGCGCTGCTCCGGCCGGGCGGGCTCTTGGCGGTCGACAACGTCCTGTGGAACGGCTCCGTGATCGACCCGGGCAAACAGGACGACGACACCCGCGCGATCCGCGCTCTGAACGACAAGCTCAGCCGCGACGAAAGGGTCGAGCTGTCACTGGTCCCGATCGGCGACGGCCTGACACTGGCCCGCAAGCGCGGGTGATTTGACTCCAGCGATCGATTCCGCGCGGCTGTCATTGCCGGGCCCGCTTCGCGCCCTGCTACACAGCCCGGCAATCAAGGGCGGCAGGCAAGCCTGGATGCTCGGATCAAGCCTGAGCATGGCAAGACGAGCATGACAAGATATGTCAGGTCCGAAGCCTTGAAACTCATGTCCCAGCATCGAACCACCAACAAAACCTCGATGCCAAGCGGCTTTTAGAAGTTAAGTCAATTTTAACCCAAGGTTAAGCCGATCTTTACGCCTCGATGAGAAGATTAACAACGCGGTCAAGAGTTTCCGGCCGTGCGGTTTAGTCAAGTCATGAGGCCCGAGATGTGGAAGACCCTAATGCTTGGCGCGGCACTGGCGGCCTTCTCGTCAGCGGCATCAGCGCAAAACCAATGCAACACCCGTGAGAGCGTCATCTCGCTGCTCTCCAACAAGTACAAAGAGGCCCCGGTCGCCGTCGGCGTGACCAATACCGGCGGCCTGGTGGAAGTCCTTTCGACCGGCAACGGCGGCACCTGGACGATCATCGTCACCACGCCTCAAGGCATGAGCTGCCTGGTCGCGGCGGGCGAGGGTTGGCGCGCGCTGGAGCAGGTCGCCATGGAGCCCGAGGCCTAAGCCTCCTCTCTTCTTAAGCCCTCAGGGAACAAGACTCGAATAAATCGAGCCGAGCTCGATTCACTCGAAGGCGCGATGGAGCACGCGGTCGCCCGGCGCCAAACGCAGCCGAGCCGCCGTACCCCCATTCACCTCCAGCACCGCCCGGACCGGCCGGTCCGAGGATATTGTCGCGAGCGACAACGGCACGGTGCGTTCGACGACCTTCACGATCACACCGTCCTCGGCGATGAACAGCATGTCGAGCGGGATCATCGTGTTCCTCATCCACATCGAGACCATCTGACGCGGCCGGTAGATGAACAGCATACCGGCGTCGGCCGCCAGTTCCCGACGGAACATCAAGCCCTGTTGCTGCTGGTCGGGGCTGAGCGCGAGTTCGATCCGGAAGCCGTGGCGCGCGCCGCCGGCCGTCTCGATCACCAGCTCATCCCGCTCGAAACCGGCCTGAAAGCCCTGAGCGGCCGGCAGCATGGCGCCCAGGGCGAACAGCAGGATGGCCAGGAGGAAAGCGGTCGACCGGGCGTGCGCGAGCTTCATCGCTCAGACATAGCGGTCCCGGTCGCGCGTCACAAGCCGTCGGCGACCTTCAGAACCCTGGCGGCAATGTCGCGCAGCTCGGCGCGAACCAGCCCCGGCCGGGGCTCGTCGGCCAGGGTG
>JBFJPL010000195.1:0-4390 GCA_041617155.1 Kiloniellales bacterium | reverse complement strand
TCGGCGATCGCCTTCTCGATCTCGGCGAACGACATCGCGTCGGCGTCGCGGATCACCGGGACGACGAGGCCCTGCGGCGTGCCGGCGGCGATGCCCATGTGGACGAAGTTCTTGTAGACGATGTCGGTGCCGTCGATCTCGGAATTGACCTCGGGCACCTCCTTCAGCGCGTGGCAGCAGGCCTTGGTGAAGAACGACATGAAGCCCAGCCGCACGCCGTGCTTCTTCTCGAACAGGTCCTTGTATTCGTTGCGCAAATCCATCACCGCGCTCATGTCCACTTCGTTGTAGGTGGTCAGCATGGCGGCGGTGTTCTGCGCGTCCTTCAGCCGCCGGGCGATGGTCTGGCGGAGGCGCGTCATCTTGACCCGCTCCTCGCGGGCCTCGTCCTCGGCCGAGACCGGCGCGCGCGGGGCAGGGGCCGGAGCGGGGGCCTCGGACTTGGCCGCCGCGGCGGGTTTCGGCGCCTCGGTCAGCGCCGTCTGCACGTCTTCCTTCATGATCCGGCCGTCCTTGCCGGTGCCGGTCACCTGGTCGGGGCTGAGGCCCTTCTCCGCCATCAGCTTCTTGGCCGAGGGCGCGTCCTCGACATCCTTGCCGGCGGCCGGTTCGGGGGCTTTCTCGGCCGGGGCCTCCTGGATCGGCCGCACCGCGCCGTCGGCCGAGCCGGACATCGTGGCCAGCTTGCCGCCGGCCTGCACCGTTCCGCCCTCTTCGGCGAGGATCTCGGTCAGCACGCCGGCGGCCGGGGCCGGGACCTCGACGCTGACCTTGTCGGTCTCCAGCTCGCACAGCATCTCGTCCTGCGCGACGCTGTCGCCGACCTTCTTGAACCAGGTCGACACCGTGGCCTCGGTAACGCTTTCGCCCAGAGTCGGCACCATGACGTCGATGCTGCCGCCATCGCCGCCGCCGCTTGCGGACGGGGCGGGGTCGGGCGCCTCGGCCTTTGCCGGCTCGGGGGCGGGCTGTGGCGCCTCCTCCTTGGCCGGTTCCTCCTTGGCCGGGGCCTTGGCTTCGCCGCCGCCCGCGCCTTCGCTGATCGTGGCCAAGAGCGCGTCGACACCGACGGTCTCTCCCTCGCCGGCCACGATCTCTCCGAGCGTGCCGGCGGCAGGCGAGGGGACCTCGACCGTCACCTTGTCGGTTTCCAACTCGCACAGCATCTCGTCGGCCGCCACGGCGTCGCCGGGCTTCTTGAACCAGGTGGCTACGGTGGCCTCGGTGACGCTTTCACCGAGAGTGGGGACGCGGACTTCGATTGACATGTTATTTTTCCTTGAGACCGAGCGCGGCGGCGACCAGCGCGGCTTGTTGAGCTTTGTGCTGAGAGGCCAGGCCCGTGGCAGGCGAGGCGGAGGCCGGGCGACCGACAAATTCGGGACGCTGGTTCGCGGCCTTGATCCGGGTCAGCACCCATTCGAGGTTTGGCTCGATGAAGGTCCAGCCGCCCTGGTTCTTGGGCTCTTCCTGGCACCAGATCATGTCGGCGTGCTTGAAGCGGCTGAGTTCCTTGACGAGGCTGAGCGCGGGGAACGGATAAAACTGCTCGATCCGCATGATGTATGTATCGGTCAGGTTGCGCTCGTCGCGCTTTTCCAAGAGGTCGTAGTAGACCTTGCCGGAACACATCACGACGCGGTTGATCTTGTCGTCGGGCTGAAGCTCAAGCTCGGAATAGCCCTTCTGCGCGTCGTCCCACAGCACGCGGTGGAAGCTGGACCCGGTGAGGAAATCCTCGTTCGCCGAGATCGCGGCCTTGTGGCGCAAGAGCGATTTCGGCGTAACCAGGACCAGCGGCTTGCGGTAGTCGCGATGCAGCTGCCGGCGCAGGATGTGGAAATAGTTGGCCGGCGTGGTGCAGTTGGCGACGATCCAGTTGTCCTCGGCGCACATCTGCAGGAAGCGTTCCAGACGGGCGCTGGAATGTTCCGGCCCCTGGCCCTCGAACCCGTGCGGCAGAAGCATGACGAGACCGGACATGCGCAGCCACTTGCGCTCGCCGGACGAGATGAACTGGTCGAACATGATCTGCGCGCCATTGGCGAAATCGCCGAACTGCGCCTCCCACAGCACAAGCGCGTTGGGCTCGGCCAGGCTGAAGCCGTATTCAAAGCCCAGCACGGCGTATTCCGAGAGCATCGAGTCGATGACCTCGTAATGCGCCTGGCCCTCGCGGATGTTGTTCAGCGGGTAGAAACGTTCCTCGGTGTTCTGGTCGACGAAGGCGGAATGGCGCTGGCTGAACGTGCCGCGTGTGCTGTCCTGGCCGGCCAGCCGCACCGGAAAGCCTTCGAGCAGCAGCGACCCGAAGGCCATGGCCTCGGCGGTGGCCCAGTCGAACCCTTCGCCGCTGTCGAACATCTGCGCCTTGGTTTCCAGAAGCCGCGACACGGTCTTGTGCATCGCGAAACCCTCGGGCACCCGGGTCAGGGCCTGGGCCAGATCTTTCAGCGTCTTCTCCTTGATCGAGGTTTTGCCGCGCTGGTATTTCTCGCCCTGCTTATCCAGATGCGACCAGCGCCCGTCCAGCCAGTCCGCCTTGTTCGGCTTGTAGCTCTTGCCGGCTTCGAATTCCTCGTTCAGATGCGCCTGGAAGGCGGCCTTCATGTCCTCGATCTCGCCCTCGGGGATCAGCCCGTCGGCGACCAGCCGCTCTGTGTACAGCGACAGGGTCGTCTTGTGACCCTTGATCTTCTTGTACATGATCGGGTTGGTGAACATCGGCTCGTCGCCTTCGTTGTGACCGAAGCGGCGGTAGCAGAAGATGTCGATCACCACGTCCTTGCGGAATTTCTGGCGGTACTCGGTCGCGACCTTGGCGGCGTGGACCACCGCCTCTGGGTCGTCGCCGTTGACGTGGAAGATCGGCGCCTCGACCATCAGCGCGATGTCGGTGGGATAGGGGCTGGACCGCGAGAAGTGCGGCGCGGTGGTGAACCCGATCTGGTTGTTCACCACGATGTGCATGGTGCCGCCGGTCTTGTGGCCACGCAGGCCGCTGAGGCCGAAGCATTCGGCCACGACGCCCTGGCCGGCAAAGGCCGCATCGCCGTGCAGCAGAACCGGCAGGACGCTGGTGCGGTCCGGATCGTTGTTCTGGTCCTGCTTGGCGCGGGCCTTGCCCAGCACCACCGGGTTGACCGCTTCCAGATGTGAGGGGTTGGCGGTCAGCGACAGGTGCACGACGTTGCCGTCGAACTCGCGGTCCGAAGAGGCGCCGAGGTGATATTTCACGTCGCCCGAGCCGTCGACCTCGTCCGGCTTGAAGCTGCCGCCCTGGAATTCGTTGAAGATTGCCTTGTAGGGCTTGCCCATCACGTTGGCGAGCACCGACAGGCGGCCGCGGTGCGGCATGCCGATGACAATGTCCTTGACGCCCAGAGAGCCGCCGCGCTTGATGATCTGTTCCATAGCCGGGGCCAGGCTTTCGCCGCCGTCGAGGCCGAAACGCTTGGTGCCCATGTACTTGACGTGCAGGAATTTCTCGAAGCCCTCGGCCTCGACCAGCTTGTTCAGGATCGCCTTCCGGCCCTCGCGGGAAAAAGCGATCTCCTTGCCCAGCCCCTCGATCCGCTCTTTCAGCCAGTTGGCCTGTTCAGGATCGGAGATGTGCATGTATTGCAGCGCGAAGGTGCCGCAATACGTCCGTTTCACGATCGCCAGGATCTCGCGCATGGTCGCGAATTCGAGACCCAGCACCTTGTCGAGAAAGATCGGCCGGTCGAGATCGGCGTCGGAGAAGCCGTAAGAACGTGGATCGAGCTCGGGGTGCGGGGTCTGTTCGCGCATGCCCAGCGGGTCGAGATCGGCCACCAGATGGCCGCGGATGCGGTAGGCGCGGATCAGCATCAGCGCGCGCATGCTGTCCAGGACGGCGCGCTTGATCGCCTCGTCGTTGACATCGACCTTGGCTTCGGCGGCCTTGGCGGCGATCTTCTTGCCGGCCTCCTTCATCTCGTCCTTGGCCCACTGGCCGTCGAGCGCGGCGGTCAGCTCGTCATTGGGCTGCGGCGGCCAGTCCCGGCGCGCCCAGCTTGGGCCCGCGGCTTCCTGTTTGACGCTGATCTCGTCGTCGCCGAGTTGCCGGAAGAAGCTGGCCCAGGCCTCGTCGACCGCGTTGGGGTCGTTGGCGTAGCGGGCATAAAGTTGCTCGAGATACTCGGCGTTGTGGCCTTGCATGAAGCTCGAGGCGTGGAACACGGCATTGGGGGATTGTTCGGTCATGGCAGCACCAGTTCTGGGCTTGAGGGTGGTTTGGCGCCGGGCGATCGGGCCACCCCGGCGCAGGGCGGCAGGCCGTCATTGATCCCGGCGGTCGCGCGGGTATGCCAGGCGGCTTGGGTCATTCGCGTGTCCTCGTCTCGCGGAGCAATTCCGTCATGCGTAC
>JBFJPL010000194.1:0-4404 GCA_041617155.1 Kiloniellales bacterium | reverse complement strand
GACGTGCTCGACCGCACCTATCGGGCCGCCAAGGAGCACCGTGCCGAGACCGTCCTGCGCGTGACCAGCGACTGCCCGCTGATCGATCCGGCGGTCTGCGGCGAGCTCCTGGCCCTGCGCGCCCGCGAGGACGCCGACTACGCCTGCAACAACATGCCGCCCTCCTGGCCGCACGGCCTGGACTGCGAGGCCTTCAGCTTCGCCTGGCTCGAACGGGCCGCCGGCGAAGCGCGGAAACCCTCGGAGCGCGAGCACGTCAGCCCTTTTATCCGCCACCACCCGGCCGCCCGGAAGGCCAACCTGCACGGCCCCGGCGGCACCAGCGTGCAGCACCGCTGGACACTCGACACCCCGGCCGATTTCGACTTCCTGCGCGCCCTTTTCGCGCGCCTGCCGTCGGGGCCGGAAAGCTGGCACTACCGGGTGCCGCTCGCCCTGGTCGAGCAAGACCCGGCCTTGGCCGCGATCAACGCCGGCCAGGACCGCGACGCCGGCTTGAAGAAGTCGCTGGCGGCCGACGCGGCCATGGGACAGGGCCCGAGATGAGCGCCGCCACGACAGCCGTGTTCCGCGCCGACGCCTCGCCGGAGATCGGCGGCGGCCATGTCGTGCGCTGCCTGACCCTGGCCGACGCCTTGGCCGAGCGGGGTTGGCGCTGCCGTTTCGCGGTGGGCGCCGGCACCCTGGAGACCGTCCCGGCGCTGGACGGCGCGCACCACGAGGTGCTGATCCTCGAGCCGGACGAGGCCGGCGAACCCGAGGCCCTGGCCGACCACTGGCCCGAGGCTACCGACTGGCTGATCGTCGACCACTACCGCCGCGGCGCCGCCTTCGAAACGGCCTGCCGGCCGTGGGCCCGAAAGATCATGGCGATCGATGACCTGGCGGACCGGGATCACGATTGCGACCTGCTGCTGGACCAGACCCTGGGACGACAGGCGGCCGACTATGCGAATCGAATAGCCGAGGATTGCCGGCTCCTGCTCGGCCCCGACTACGCCCTGCTGCGGCCGGACTTCCCGACCCGACGTGCCGCCGCTCTGGCCCGCCGTGGGGCTGCCGACGGCGTCCGCCGCATCCTGGTCTCCCTTGGCGCCTCGGACCCGCACAACGTGACCCCTGTGGTGCTCGAAGGCATCGTGCAGTCGGGCAGCAAGGTGGAGGTCGACGTCGTGCTCGGCGCCGCCGCGCCGGGGCTGGCCGACGTCCAAGGCCTGATCGAGCGCATGCCGCAGACCGCGCGCCTGCATGTCGACACTCAGAAAATGGCCGCGTTGATGGCCGAGGCCGACCTCGCCATCGGCGCGGCCGGGACCACGTCTTGGGAGCGCTGCTGCATGGGCCTGCCGGCCTTGCTGGTCGTGCTCGCCGAAAATCAACGCGAGATCACGGATGCCCTCTGCCGCGCGGGCGGGGCGCAACGCATTTCCAACGGCTTGGGGACAAATCCTCGGAAAGTTGCCGACGCGCTCAGAGCCCTGATCACCGAACCGCGTGTCGTCGCGGAAATGGCGAATCGCTGCGCGGCCGTTTGCGATGGGTTGGGCGCGACCCGCGCACTTCTGTACCTGTTGCCCGGCGGGCGATCGCGCGACGGCTATACTGTCCGTTTGCGCCTGGCCCGACCGGATGACGAAGAAGCCCTCCTCGCGTGGCAGCGGCATCCGGCGACCCGGCGCTACGCCCGCGACCCCCGGCCACCCACGGCGGATGAGCACCACCGATGGCTGCAGCGGTGCCTGGGCTCGTCCCGCTGCCTTCTGACGGTTGTCGAGCACGGCGGCACGGCCGTGGGGGTGCTGCGCCTGGACCTGCTCGAACAGGCCGCGCCGCGCACGGCATATGAGATCTCGATTCTGATCGCCCCGGAGCAGCAAGGCCGGGGCCTTGCCCTGGAGGCGCTCCGCCTGGCACGGGACTGGCTGTCCGAAGCGGAGTTGGTCGCTGAAGTCTTACCGGGCAATACCGCCTCTCAAGAGCTTTTCAAGTCAGCAGGTTATGCTCCGGATGAGGTTGGCCTGCTCCACAATCGGGCGGCGCAGGGCTGGATCTGCCGTCCGACGGACCCGGTAGCGCGGAACTCGTGACCGCGATCCTCGAAATTGCGGGGCGGCCGATCGGGACCGGCAATCCGCCTTACGTCATTGCCGAAATGTCTGGCAACCATAGCGGCGAAATCGAGCGCGCCTTTGCGATCATGGAAGCCGCCAAGAATTCGGGCGCCGACGCGGTCAAGCTGCAAACCTACACCGCCGATACCATGACCATCGATCACGACGGCGCCGATTTTCTGGTGAGGGGCGGTCTATGGGACGGCTATACCCTTTACGAGCTCTACAAGTGGGCGCATACGCCCTGGGCGTGGCACGAGGCGCTCTTTGCGAAGGGCCGAGAACTGGGCATCACCGTGTTCAGCAGCCCCTTCGACCCGAGCGCGGTGGATCTCTTGGAAAGCCTCAAGGCGCCGGCCTACAAGATCGCGTCCTTCGAGGCCATCGACCTACCGCTGATCGAGAAGGTCGCGGCCACCGGCAAGCCGATGATCATCTCGACCGGCATGGCGAACCTGGAAGAAATCGGCGAGGCGTTGGATACGGCCCGGCGGGGCGGGTGCCGGGAACTTGTCCTGCTGCATTGTGTGAGCGGCTATCCGACGCCAGTCGAAGAAGCCAACCTGATGACCATTGCCGACCTCGCGGAGCGTTTCGGCGTTGCAGTCGGGCTCTCAGATCACACCTTGGGCACTGCCGTTGCCACGACCGCCGTCGCCCTCGGCGCATCGGTCATAGAAAAACACGTTACCTTGCGCCGCGCCGACGGCGGACCCGATGCCGCGTTCTCACTGGAGCCCGCCGAACTGACGACGCTGTGCGAGGACACTCGAAACGCCTGGGCGGCACTTGGCCGGGTGAGCTATGAACGAGCACCGAGTGAGGCCGGCAACGCGACTTTCCGGCGCTCGCTCTATGTCGTCGAGGATGTGGCAGAGGGCGAGACCCTAACAGCGGGCAACGTCCGCTCAATCCGCCCCGGTCACGGCCTAGCACCCAAGCATCTACCGGATATTCTCGGCCGCCGCGCGGCAACGGCGATCAAGCGCGGCACGCCGCTCGACTGGACCATGTTGGAACCGGGCGAGACGCAGGTCGCTCAGGACGAGTTGAAATATCGAGCGGAATAATTCGACCAACAAGGGCACCCCAGGATGGCTGGTTTGCCGAATCAGTCATGCTCTGAGTTTTTGGCATGATAACCGGCGCCTTAGGTCCGCGGTCCCGGCGTCGCGCTTCGTCGATATCGGCGCCACCGTCCGCCTCGAGGCGGCGGAGGCCTTCGTGGCGCTGAGGGCGATCGACAAATGAAGATCGCGTGATCGGTCCGCACTCGGACAAACCGTCAGCGGAGCGGAGGATGCCGAATGATGCCTTTCTCGGCACGGCCGACCATCAGAATTTCATCAAGTCCGTGAGCAGAGACTTTCTGCGGCCCGCCGTCAAACTCCACAAGCAAAGGATCGGCCAGTACCGGAGGGTTCATGTCCACTACGTCGTGCCGGATTCCCATTTCGATCAGCGCCGCGACATTCTGAGCCTGCTGTCCGAACGGCCGACCCGCTACTACCTCCGGGCGGTCCGCACACTTTACTTCAAGAAATTCGGGTCGCCGTGGCGCGGCCTGCGCCGGATCTGGGACTACCGCAAGATGTTCAACGCGATCCATCGGCACGGCCTGCGGCCAGATCGGGACAATCCGCTTTCGGTGCCCTGGCTGTTCGCCTCGAAAGAAACCGTTTACCGCCTGGACGGCCATCACCGGGCGAGCATCGCGCGGCTGCTCGGCTACGACAGCCTGGAGGTGCTGCTGTTCACGCCGAAGGACCTGTTGGAACTGGGCCGCCTGCCCGCGGCGCTGCGCGCGGCGGTCGCGCGGCTGCACGAGCCCGAGGTCGACCTGTCGCGCGACCCGCACGGCGGCGGCCGGCAGGCGGCGGCGGCGCGGCGATGAAAGCGCTGCTTCGAAAAGTGATGAAAAAGGCCTATGCGCTGGGCGGGCGGGCCCGGGCGCGGCTCGATCTCTGGGGGCTCAAGCTGGCGCTCAAGCTCGGCGCGGTCAGCGCCTATCAGCCGATCCCGGACCTGAGCATCCGCATCGCCCCGGGGCGCGAGACGGGGGTTCACGCGCGCTGGCAGGCGATCCGCGCCGAGCTGCCGCCGGCACCCTCCTCGGTGCTCGACATCGGCTGCAACGTGGGGTTCTACGTGATCGAGGCGGCCAAGCTCGAGCATACCGCCGCCGGGCTCGATACACCGGTCTTCGCCGGCGCGCTGGCGACCATCAGCCGGAGCCTGAAGCTCGACAACGTGATCCCGATCCGCTGCCGGCTCGCGCCCGAGACGATCGCGG
>JBFJPL010000193.1:0-4471 GCA_041617155.1 Kiloniellales bacterium | reverse complement strand
TCGGCGCGCCAGGCGTCGTAGACCCGGCGGATCGCCGCCGCGTTGACGTTGGCCGAGGCGGTGATGCAGCCGGCCGCGCCTTTCAGCAGCATATCGAGCATGATCGTCTCGGTGCCGGGGAAGACCGCGAACCCCGGGAATTGCGCGATGAATCCGGCGCAGCTTTCCGGGTCTCCCGTGCTGTCCTTGAGGCCTTTCACGGTCTTCGGATAGGCGGCCAGCAGCCGCTTGACCAGACCGTGGGTGATCGGCACGCCGGAAAGCCGGGGGAAGTGATAGAGGTAGATGGCCAACTCCGGGTCGCCGACCCGGTCGATCACGGCGGCATAGCTGTCGAACAGGCCCTGATCGCTCGCGCCTTTGTAGTAGAAGGGCGGCAGCATCAGGACCTGCTTGCAGCCGAGCCCGGCGGCATGGGCGGTCAGACGCAGGCTGTCGGCGAGCGCGCAGCAGCCGGTGCCGACCATCAGACGGTCCGGCGCGACCCCGGCCTCCAGCACGGCCTCCAGGAGCGCCATGCGCTGCTCGACGGAAAAGGACGTGGCCTCGCCGGTGGTGCCGAACAGGGCGGCGCCGTGGCAGCCGCCGTCGAGCAAGCGCCGGACGTGGGCGGCGGCCCGCCCGGCGTCGGGCACCAGGTCCTCGGTGAGCGGCGTCAGCGCCGGCGCCCAGACCCCCGCCGCGGTTTCCGTTTTTGCCATCAGGCCCTCCTTGCTCGGTTGCTAAACGAATTGCGCCATTAGTTCCTTGCCCAGGGAACGAACCCGCGCCGCCAAGTGTTCCACGTCGGCCTCGCTCGTACCATAGTGGATGATGCAGACCCTGAGCGCGTAGCGGCCTTCCAGGGTGGTCGGCGTAAAGAACAGGTCGCCGTCGGCGTTGATTCGATCGTTGATCGCCTTGTTGAGCGCGTCAAGCGCCGCCGCATCGCCGGGCCAGCCGGGCGGCGCGAAACGGAAACAGACGATCGACAAAGGAGCCGGCGCCACCAGTTCCAGGTCCGGCGCGCTCTCGATGGCCCGCAACAGGTGGTGGGCCACGGCGTTGTTGCGGCTGATCTTTTCCCTGAGCCCGGCGCGCCCCAGATGCATCAAGGTGGCCCAGGCCTTCAGGCCGCGGAACCCGCGCGACAGCTCGACCCCGTATTCGAAGGGTAGGGGCAGTTCGTCGCCGCCGGCGATCCGCTCCATCTGCAGGTAGGGCGCGACGTAATTGAAGGTTTCGTGCTGCAGGCCGCGGTCTCGAACCAGGGCGCAACCGCACTCGATCGGCACCGACAGCCACTTGTGCGGGTCGAGCGCGAGGGAATCGGCGCGCGCCATGCCGGCGAACCGCGGCGCCGCCGCCGGATCGAGCACACCGAGCGCGCCATAGGCGCCGTCGATGTGGAACCACAGGTCTTCGGCGGCGCAGAGGTCGGCGATCCGGTCGAAGGGATCGATGGCCCCGGTATTGACCGTCCCGGCCGAAGCCACGACGCAAAACGGCCGATGTCCAGCCGCGCGGTCCGCGGCCACGGCGGCCTCAAGGGCGGCTGTGTCCATGGCATAGGCCCGGTCGGTCGGGACGGAACGCAGATTGGCGCTGCCGATGCCCAGCAGTTCCACGCTCTTGCCGATGCAGAGATGGGCCTCCGCCGAGGCGTAGAGCGTAAGGGCGGAACGCCCGCCCTGCAGGCCCTCGGCGCGCATGTCCCAGCCGTCGTTCCGGGCGACCCAATGGCGGGCGACGGCGATGCCGATCAGGTTCGCCAGGCTGCCGCCGCTGGTCAGGAGGCCCATCGAACCCTCGGTCGGGAAGCCGATCAGCTCCATGAGCCATCGGTTGACGCAGTGCTCCAGTCCGATCGCCGCTTTGGCCGCGCCCGCGACGCCGATGTTCAAGCCGGTCGCCACCATGTCGGCGATCGCGCCGACCGGCGCGCCGGCGCCGATCACCCGGGAGAAGAAGCGCGGGTGGTTGTTACCGAGCGGGTAGGGCAGGATGTTCTCTTCGATGAAGTCGACGATCGCGTCGACCTCCGTGCCGTGCTCGGGCAGCGTCTGATCCATGATGGCGCGGACGTGGCTTGGCGGCGGACTCGGGTGGACCGGACCGTCGGCCCGCCCGGTTGCGTGCGGCGCGACCAGGGAGAGGAGCCTTCGGCCGAGGCGCTCGAAGTCCTCCGGCGCCATTTGCAGCGGGCCGTTTGGCACGCGCGGCGCGGCCTCGGACCCGGCAAGTGGATTGGTCGTGGGTCGCGAATCGTTCATCGGGGTTCGACGTCTGACGGTTCGCGGTCCATAGGGCGGCTCTATTCCACCTGATCCGGCAGCACGGCCTCGCGCTGCGCGATGAAGGCCTTGAGCGCCTCGTCGACCGCCGGGTTGAGCTTCGGCGCGTCGTCGTCGTAACGCTCCAGCATCTCCCGGGCCTTGGCCAGGGCGCGCACGTTGCTGTCCGCCGCGCCCTCGGCGGCCCATTGCTCATAGCTATTATTGTCCAGAAGCTCGGGCATATAAAAGGCGGTTTGGAAATGGTCCTGGGTGTGCTGGGTGCCCAGGTAGTGGCCGCCCGGCCCGACCTCGCGCAGCGCCGCCATGGCGTCGTCCAGGTCGCTGAAATCGACGCCCTGGCCGAAGCGATAGAACATCTCCATCTGCTCGTTGTCGAGCACGAATTTGGCGAAGCCGGCGGTCAGGCCGGCTTCCAGCCAGCCGGCCGCGTGGAACACGTAGTTGGCGCCCGCCAGCAGGACCGACTGCATGGTCATGTTGGACTCGTAGGCCGCCTGGGCGTCGGTCAGCTTGGAGCCGCAGACCATGCCGCTGGAGCGCCAGGGCAGGTTGTAACGCCGGGCCATCTGGCCGATCATGAAGTTCATCAGGCTGATTTCCGGTGTGCCGGCCATGGGCGCGCCCGACTTCATGGAGACGGTCGCCAGGAACTGGCCGTAGATCATCGGCGCGCCCGGCCTGACCGCCTGGGCGAAGGCAAGGCCGGCCAGCGCCTCGGCGTTGAGCTGGGCGACCGCGCCGACCGAACTGGCCGGCGTGCTGGCCCCGGCCATGACGAAGGGCGACAGCAGGACCGACTGGTTGTGCCGGGCATAGACCTTGACCGCGTCCAGCATGGTCGCGTCCCAGACCAGCGGCGAGTTGCAGTTGCAGACCGAGACCACGACCGCGTTGTGCTCGACGAAGTCGTCGCCGAACACCAGCTTGGCCATGGCCACCGTGTCCTCGGCCCGTTCGCGCGCCGTGGTTGCGCCCATGAAGGGCTTGTCGGAGTAGCTGAGCGCGCTGTAGGCGATGTGCAGGTGCCGCTTGGCGACCGCGATGTCGATCGGCTCGCAGATGATCCCGCCGGTCAGGTGCAGGGCCGGGCACATGTAGGCGAGTTTGTGGAAATCATTGAGGTCCTTGAGCGTGGAGTAGCGCCGTTCCTCGTCCAAATCGAGCACGTAGGGCGAGCCGTAGCTCGGCACGAACACCATGTTGCGCCCGCCGATCCTGACCGAGCGTTCCGGGTTGCGAGCGTGTAGCGTGAACTCCGCCGGGTTCTTGGCAACCAACTCCATGAGCAGGCCGCGGTCGATACGGACCCGCTGGCCGTCGACTTCGGCGCCGGCCTTGCGCCAGATGTCGAGTGCCTCGGCGTCGCGGAAATCGATGCCGACCTGCTCGAGGATCTTCATCGAGGCGTCGTGGATCAGCTCGACGCCCTCCTGGTCGATCACCTCGTAGAGCGGGATGTTCCGCACCAGGGTGGGCAGGCAAATGTTGGGCGTCGCGAGGCGTGCTTCCCGGCGGGCGCTGCGGCCGCCCCGTCGGCCCTGTTCGCTCGACATTCGAACCTCCTCCTCCCGAGAAGCCGCTGTCCCATTTCTTCTTCCGGCACCATAGCACCGGTGCGCGAGGGGACTAGCGCAATCAAGCCGTTTGATTGTTCTCGTCGCGACGTTCTCGGCAGGAGAGATCGAGGGCTCGGTCTAGTTCTTCGGCAGGGCCGAGGCGGTGCGGGCGAGGCGCACCAGGTTGAGGAACTCGGCGCGGTAGCCGAAGCGGTCGTCGCCCTTGGCGCCTTGCGCCAGCGCGATGACCTCGTCGTAGCCGTAGGCGCCGGTGTACTTGCCGCCGGTCAGGATCTGGCCGAAGCCGGCCACGGCGGTCGCCCAGCGGGCTTCCCGCGCGCGCGGCGCGGCCGCTTCGCCGAGGTCCTCATCGGCGAGGGTGATCGGCGTGGTGATCAGCGTCGAGCGGTCCTGGTCGGGCAGCTTGTAGCGGATCTTGAGGAAGGCGTACTCGTTGGCCAGGGCGGTTTCGCCCGGGGTGGCGGTGGGCGCCTGATAACGGCTCGGCTCGATCAGGCGGCTTTCGCCGCCGGCCGGCGTGATCTCGTAGATCGCCGTCACCGTATGGCCGGCCCCGATGTCGCCGGCGTCGACCTTGTCGTTGCTGAAGTCCTCGCGCTTGAGCGCCCGGGTCTCGTA
>JBFJPL010000192.1:0-4500 GCA_041617155.1 Kiloniellales bacterium | reverse complement strand
GGGCGAAAAACAGCGCTGGCGGACAAGAGCGCTCTTGTGAAATGGGCCCTTGCCAATGACCTCTGGTATTTCGGGCATGGCCGCCGGGACGGCGCCGCTCAGAACGGCAGCTTCATGCCCGGCGGCAGCGAAAGGCCGCCGGTCAGCTGCTGCATCTCCTCGGCGACATGGGCCTCGACCTTGGCCTTGGCTTCGTTGGCGGCGGCCACGATCAGGTCTTCCAGCACCTCGACGTCATCGGGCACCGCGAGCGATGGGTCGATCTTGACCGCGCGCAGCTCGCCCTTGCCGTTCATCGTGACCTGGACCATGCCGCCGCCGGCCAGGCCGGTCATCTCGGCGGCCGCGAGCTGCTCCTGCAGTTCGGCCATCTTGGCCTGCATTTGCTGGGCCTGTTTCATCATTTGTCCAAGGTTCTTCATGGGGCCTCACCTCCCTGGTTCCGGCCGCCCGCCAAAGCGGCTTCTTCATCGTTTGCCGACGGCCCGTCGCGCCGGGCGACCAGCTTGGCGCCGGGAAAAACCTGCAGCGCCGCCTGCACCAGCGGGGCCTGCAGCGCCGCTTCGCGCGCCTTGGCGTCGGCCGCCCGCTGCTGATCGCGCAGGGTCGGCTCGCCGGCTGCATCGGACACACTGACCACCCAACGCCGACCGGTCCATTCCTCCAGCAAACGGCCAAGCCGCCCAGCCAGGTCGCGCGGCGCGGCCTCGCCCGGACGCAGCTCGATACGGCCGGCCTCGAAGCGCACCAGTTGAACGTCGCCGGCCAGGTGATTGGCCAACACCACCTCGCAATTGGCCTGTGCCAGCTCGACCACTTCGGCGAAGCTGCGCGGCTGCGCCCTGGTATCGGGGTCGGCCGTCGGCGCGCCTTCGGGCAACGGCTCGATGTGCGGCGCCAAGGCCGATCGGGTCCCGCTGTCGATTGGCGGCAATTCCGGGCGGTCCGGCGGCGTGGCACTTTTTGTCACGGCCGCGCCGGGTCCCGTGGCCGTCGCGCTTGCGACCGGCGCACCTCGCTCGCCGTCCAGGCGTTTGACGTCGCCGGCCAGGCGCTTGACCAGGTCGCCGGGGGTCGGTAGTTCGCTTGCGTAGATCAGGCGGATCAGCACCATTTCGGCGGCCCGCAGGGGCGCCGGCGCATTCTGGGTCTCGCTCAGCCCCTTCAGTAGCATCTGCCAACAGCGCGCCAGGGCCGGCAGGCCGAGCTGTTCGGCCAGGGCCCGGCCGCGGACCCGCTCGGTCTCCGGAACGCCGGCCGCCGCCGCGCTCTCTGGCACCAGTTTGGCGCGGGTCAGAAAATGGGTCAGCTCCAGGAGGTCCTGCAGCACCACCGCCGGGTCGGCGCCAGCGGCATACATGTCCGACAGGATCTCGAGCGCCTCCGGCGTGCGGCCGCCGACCACCGCCTCGAAGAGATCGAAGATCCGCGCCCGGTCGCTCAGGCCCAGCATCTCCTTGACTTGGCCTTCCTCGATCTTCGCCGGGGCGCCGTCCGCGCTGGCGCCCGCCATGGCGAGCGCCTGGTCGAGCAGCGAAAGCCCGTCGCGCACGGAACCGTCGGCCGCACGGGCGATCATGGCGAGCGCCTCGTCGCTGACCTCGACCTCCTCCTTGCGGGCGATGCCGGCGAAATGGGTGGCCAGTTCGCCCTGGCCAACCCGGCGCAGGTCGAAACGCTGGCAACGCGACAGCACGGTGACCGGCACCTTGCGGATCTCGGTCGTGGCGAAAATGAAGACGACGTGCTCCGGCGGCTCTTCCAGCGTCTTCAAGAGCCCGTTGAAGGCCTGGCGCGAGAGCATGTGCACCTCGTCGATGATATAGACCTTGTTGCGCGCCGAGACCGGCCGGTAGCGTACGCCCTCGATCAACTCGCGGATATCGTCAATGCCGGTGCGGCTGGCCGCGTCCATTTCCATGACGTCGACGTGGCGATCCTCGGCAATGGCCCGGCACGGCTCGCAGGTGCCGCAGGGTTCGACGGTCGGGCCGCCGCTGCCGTCGGGTCCGACGCAGTTGAGCGCCCGGGCGATGATCCGTGCCGTGGTGGTTTTGCCGACGCCGCGCACGCCGGTCAGGATGAAGGCATGGGCCAGACGGCCGGCGGCGATGGCGTTGCTCAGCGTGCGAACCATGGCCTCCTGGCCGATCAGGTCGGCGAAGCTGGCCGGCCGGTACTTGCGCGCGAGCACGCGGTAGGCGGTGTTCTCCGGGCGCTCGGCGGGCTGTTCCGTCATTGCTGAAAGTTCAGTGGGGGGGGGCTCGATGCCGTGACGTTCACCCATGGGCGCCCTGCTTGTCCGTTGGGTGGGAGGCTGGATTGGCGACCCGGGCAAATCTCGTTACGGCTGCTCCCTTCCGGGCCTGACCGGGTTGGCGAGCCACCCGTCCGCCACCAACCTCCCGGGCCAGACTATCTGCCATCCGGCCGCCTGGGGCAAGCGTGGAATCGGCAAGCTTCACTGCAGTTCGAAGGTGATCGGTGTGCCCTCCAGGACCGGCAGGACGACCCGGACCAGCCGGCACTCCGCGTCGTACCAGACGTCGCGCTGAATCTCGCCCCAGATCGAGTAGTGCCGGGCTTCGACGGGTTCGCCGCGCAGGTCGATTGTCTCCAGGCCCAGGTCGCGCGACCGGATCAGCTTGACCCGGGCGTCGATCACATCGAGCAGGGCTTCCTGGGTCGGCGTATCGCGGTGCCAGAGGCTGGAGGTGATGGCA
Source organism: Kiloniellales bacterium (assembly GCA_041617155.1). GTDB lineage: Bacteria > Pseudomonadota > Alphaproteobacteria > Kiloniellales > JAKSDN01 > CAMYKD01. The sequence continues at coordinate 1,777 of JBFJPL010000192.1, read as the reverse complement.
TAGCCAGAGACCGTGAAGTGGAGACCGTTCACCACGCCCTCGAAGACACCGTCCTCGTTGCGCTCGGCTCGAACGCGCCAGAGGGCACCGTTGTCGTCGGTGTCCGACACCAGGCCCGACAACCAGCCTTCGGCCCAGATTTCCTGGCAATGGTGCTCGAAACGGTAGGCCGGACCACTCAGCCGCTGCAGCTCCAACTCGACGTCGCGGCGCATGGTGAAGGTGCCGGAATCGCGGGAGAAGCGCAGCCTCTGTCGTCCGACCACCTCGTCGTGGCGCAGGGCGAGGTAGTCCATCAGCGCGTCGCGCGGGAATACCAGCCGCGCAGAGGCCTGTCTCATCGGCAGGGCCAGCCCGACCAGAGCGCCAAGCGAAACCTTCAGTGCGTCCCTGCGATCCATCGGCGCTCCTCGCCACGGCGGTTCGAGCGATCAAGGGTGACCGATCCCATGGCCTGCGGCAAGCGGCGTGGGTCGATCGCGGCAAGATATCCGGCGCCCGATTGCCTCATGCGCCGCCTTGTGCCAACTTCAGCGCCATGGGACGGGCCAACTACTACAGCGGCGTCGGGCTTGACCGGGCCGACAACCTGAGGCTTGACGAGGACTGGCTGAGCGCACGGCTCAAGGACCCCAGAACCCGCTTCGTGGCGGTCTGGCGTTCGCGCAATCTGGTGGCGCTTGAAGGCGGCGCGCGTGCGGTCTGGCTCGATGCCGGCCGCGCGGCGGTGCTGGTCGAACAGGCCCACACCCTGGCCTTCCTCGGCCTCAACGGCCGGCAAGCTTATGTCGCGCTCGACCTGTCCGAGCTCGAAGCGCCCGAGAGCGAATCGAGCCTGGCGGGAGTCGGCGTGTTCGAGGATCTGCGCGCGGTGGGGCCCTTGATAGACCGAACCGAAGGGGCCCTGCTCGCCTATGCCCGTGGCCTGATGCATTGGCACCGCCGGCACCGTTTCTGCGGCACCTGCGGCCACCCGACCAAGAGCGAACGGGCCGGGCACTTGCGCGCCTGCAGCAATCCCGCTTGCGGCGCCCAGCATTTCCCGCGCGTCGATCCGGCTGTGATCATGCTGGTTCACGACGGCGAGTATTGCCTGCTCGGCCGCCAGAAGATTTGGCCGCCGGGCATGCACTCGACCCTGGCCGGCTTCGTCGAGCCGGGCGAAAGCCTGGAGGAAGCGGTAGCCCGGGAAATCGAGGAAGAGGTCGGCCTACGGCTGGGGCTTCGAGAGATTGCCTACCACTCGTCCCAGCCCTGGCCGTTCCCCTCCTCCATCATGCTTGGCTTTCACGCCCGAACCGCGCGCCGCGAACTCCGGATCAATCACGACGAACTGGAAAGCGCTGGCTGGTTCAGCCGCGCCGAGCTTCGCAACACCCCGGAGGACGATACTTTCCGCCTGCCGCGGGTCGATTCCATCGCCCGGCGCCTGGTCGAGGACTGGCTGTCCGAAACCAACTGACAACTGGTGCCAGGTCACGCGGCCGACCGACGCCCCGGGCCCTGATCCGGCATCCCGCCGCGCGTTCGCGACCTGTAGGCGCGCACCACGGTGCGCACGTCTTCCCGCGTCAGACCGTCGTACGATAAGACAATCTCTACGAGTGGATCGGACAAGAGCTCTTCCAGGTCCGGTTCCACACCGGCCTCGAACCACGCGGCACCCTTCGACATCAATACCCTCGATCAAACACTGAGGCTTTGAGATACGCATTCTAACTATCAGAGACAAATGGCATTATCGTGACATGCTGTGTCATTTGCCGGGCACGCGCTG
>JBFJPL010000191.1:0-4506 GCA_041617155.1 Kiloniellales bacterium | reverse complement strand
GGCCGAGGCGGCCGGCGAAGGCAAACACTTCGCGGTGGTCTGGGAACAGCGTGGCTGCCCCTACTGCCGCGAGATGCACCGGGTCAACTTCGCCGACGAGCGTATCAAGAGTTTCGTGACATCGAACTTTGTCATCCTGCAACTCGACCTCTGGGGCTCGCGCAAGGTGACCGACTTCGACGGCGAAGTCCTCGAGGAGCGGCATCTGGCTCGAAAATGGGGCGTCAATTTCACGCCGAGCATCCTGTTCTTTCCCGACGATCCGCAGGCGGTCAAAGGCAAGGACGGCAAGGCCGCCGAAGTGTTCCGCATGCCGGGCTATTTCAAACCCTTTCACTTCTATTCCATGTTCGAATACGTGCGTGGCCGCATGTACCGGCAGATGGGCTTCCAGAAGTTCTTGCAGGCGAAGTTCGCCGAACTCGAGGCCAAGGGCATAAGCCCGGACGTTTGGTAGCCGCGGGCCGGATTTCTGCCTGGCAATAGCCACGGGCGGCAGCCCAATCGAGGCGTAAATGCCTCCGGATATGTCGTGTCCTTGGATGCCCTCCCAACCTACCGGAACAATGGATAGACGGCGACCCCATGCGCCGGACCGCCTACGCGGGCTCGCGCTCAGGGCGCGGCGTTCCAATCGAGGGGAAAGATCGGCCGGCGCAGCTTTTCGAAGGCGAGCAGTGAATTGTCTGAGGTGGTCACACCGACCCCGTCGCAGCGGATCGTCGCCTTGGCCAGGGGCGCGAACCCGGCGCGGTAGTGGATGCGGGACTTGATCACGAGATAACGGCGCGCGCGGGGATCGACGCCGTTGTGGGTAAAGATGCCCAGGTCCCAGGGCTCGTGATGTTTCGAGGTGACGACGATCTCGACCCCGCCGACCTGCAAGAGCGCGCTCGGCCCGGTGTTGACCTCGACGCCGGTATACATCGGACCCCTTACCCGCCAGCGCCCGTCGGTCAGCGCCTTGACCCGGCCGGTCACCCTGAGCGGCTCGCCTTCGCGGCCGATCGCCGGCATGGCGGTCTTGCCGCCGAGCGCGAGCGTGAGCTCCGCGCCGACGCCGGCCGCCGACATCGCCGCGACCGCCGCCGGATCGCGCACCGCCGCGACCGCGACGTCGTCGAGGCCCTGTTCGAGCACCGCCGCGATCACCGCCATGGCGTCCTGGGTGCCGCCGGAGCCCACGTTGTCGGCATGGTCGAGCAGAATGACCGGCCCCTCCTCGATCTCCTTGGCGCGCGCCAGAGCCTCCGGCAGCGCCGTGCCGCCGTAGATGAAATCCCTGCGCCTTTCCCAGGCCGCGGCGAGCAGGCGGTCGCGCGCTGCCTCGGCCCGGCTCATGTCACGGTTCGCCACGACGACCGCGGAGACACCGGCATCGGCCATATCGGCCAGGGGAAAGCCACCGAACAACGTCGCAGCGAGAACCCCCCTCGCCTCCTCCTCGCGCGCCATCTCCTGAAGCGCGCCCATGGGCTCGTCGTCGGTGCCCATGCACAGCGTCTGGGCGAGCAGCGGGATATTTCCCCAGGCCATGACCGGGCTGGTCTCGCCGGTGAGCGCGCCCAGCAGCACGCGGCCGATTCGCGCGCCGGTATCGTACATGTCGACGTGCGGATAGGTCTTGTAGCCGATCAGTGCGGTGCAATTCTCGACCATCCTCGAGGTGAGGTTGCAGTGCAGGTCGCAGGCGACCGCGATCGGCAGTTCGGGCGCCAGCGCGCGCAGGCGTTCGAGCAGCCCGCCTTCGCCGTCGGCCTCGCCTTCGGCCACCATTGCGCCGTGCAGGTCGAGCAGGGCGCCGTCGAATCGTTGCTTTGCCAGCGGCTCGAGGATGGCCGAAACCAGGGCCTCGTAGGCGTCCGCCTGGACCGGGCCGCTCGGCATCGCCTCGGCGGCGATCGGCGTCACGATCTGCGCACCGGCCTCGGCCGCCAGGTCGAGAAAGGCGGCGAACGGCGTGTTGGTCCCCTTGAGCGCCCGCTGCGCGGCCTCATGACGATAGAGCGCCCAGTCCTCGAAACGGTCGAGATCGGTCGGTACCGGAGAAAAGCTGTTGGTTTCGTGCTTCATCATGGCCACAAGCAGGCGCATGGCTTGGCTCTCCTTTGCTCTTCGGCCTCGGCTCGCCGCGACCCCTACGACCGGGATTTCACCCCGATCCGGAAGCGTCGCGCCCGGGCGCCGCGGCCGTCAAGACGGCTCTTCTCGCATTCGTTCCCAACAACTGATTGACCCTGGACGAGATTCAACGCTCTAATTACCCATCCAATGAATAATAGAAGGCGTTCCGTCCTCGCTTTCGCCAGGACCTCTCGAGGGTCACGAATGAGGGGCAACGCCGCTTAAGAACAGAAGGAGGAATAGGCATGACTAGCTTTACCCGGCGCGCGTTGCTCTTGGCGGCAGCCCTCGCCATTCCGTTCGGGATTTTCGCCGGGCCCTCTCCCGCGGCGGCGGAGAAGGTCCTGCGCGTCATCCCGCACGCGGATCTGAAGAACATCGATCCGATCTGGACCACCGCCTACATCACGCGCAACCACGGCTACATGGTCTACGACACGCTGTTCGCGTTGGACGCCGACCTGAAGCCGCAGCCGCAAATGGTCGACAGCTGGACCGTGAGCGACGACAAGCTGACCTGGACCTTCGTTCTGCGCGACGGGCTGCGTTGGCATGACGGCAACCCGGTCACCGCGGCGGATTGCGTCGCCTCTCTGAAACGCTGGGGCGCGCGCGACGGCATGGGCCAGGCGCTCATGGACGTGATCGAGACGCTGACGGCGCCGGACGCAAAGACCATCGTGATGAAGCTCGGCGAGCCCTACGGCCTGGTGCTCGACTCGATCGGCAAGATCAGCTCGAACGTGCCCTTCATGATGCCCAAGCGCCTGGCCGAAACCGACCCCTTCGAGCAGGTGCCCGAGATCGTCGGCTCCGGCCCCTTCATCTTCAAGAAGGACGAATGGGTGCCCGGCTCCAAGGTCGTCTATGTCAAGAACCCCAACTACGTCCCGCGCTCCGAGCCGCCGAGCGGCGCCTCAGGCGGCAAGATCGCCAAGGTGGACAGGGTCGAGTGGAACTACATCCCTGACCAGACCACGGCCATGAACGCCCTGATCAACGGCGAGGTCGACTACTTCGAGCAGCCGCCGCCCGATTTGGCGCCGATCCTGGCCAAATCGCCCGGCGTGGTGGTCGAGGTCAACGACCCGCTCGGCAACCAGGGCATGCTGCGGCTCAACCACCTGCATCCACCGTTCAACAACAAGAAGATCCGCCAGGCGGTGCTCAAGGCGATCGACCAGGAGGTCTACATGCAGGCGGCGGTCGGCCACCCCGACTACTACTCGGTCTGTTACTCCTACTACGCCTGCGGCTCACCGCTCGAAACCACTTACGGCAACAAGCTGATTGCCGAACCGAGCCTGGCGGAAGCCAAGAGGATGCTGGCCGAGGGCGGCTATGACGGCACCAAGGTGGTGCTCATGCAGCCGACCGACATCCCGATCCTCTCGGCCTTCAGCCTGGTAACGGCGCAAAGGCTGCGCGACATCGGCATGAAGGTCGAGGTCCAGGCGATGGACTGGTCGACCCTGACCTCCAGGCGGGCGATGAAGGAGACGCCCGACAAAGGCGGCTGGAACATCTTCCACACCTGGTGGATCGGCGGCGACATCACCAACCCGGTGCTGGCCACGGGCATGTCCGGTGGCGGCGTCGAGCGGGCCTGGTTCGGCTGGCCGGACGATCCGGAGATCGAGCGCATGCGCAGCGCCTTCGCCCGGGAAACCGACACCGAGAAGCAGAAGGCCCTGGCCGACCAGATCCAGGCCAAGGTGATCGACACCGTGACCCACGGCAATGTCGGCACCTTCTTCGTGCCGGTCGCCTACCGCGACAACGTGAAGGGTCTGATCAAATCGCCGGTCCAGTTCTTCTGGAACATCGACGTCGAACGTTGAGGCCCTGACGGCGAACAGGGCGCGCAGGGCGCGTCATGCTCGGCTTCATCGCCAAGCGCGTTCTCTCCACCATCCCCGTCATGGGGGTGGTGGCCCTGTTCGTCTTTCTCATGCTGCGTTTGAGCCCCGGCGATCCGGCGACGATCATCGCCGGGGACTACGCGTCGCCTTCGGATATCGAACGCATCCGCGAGCAACTCGGACTGAACGAGCCGATCGTCGTTCAATTCGCCACCTGGATCTGGAGCCTGCTGCGCGGCGATCTCGGCATTTCGATCTTTTCCAACCTGCCGGTGTCGCAGCTCATCGTCCAGCGGCTCGAGCCGACGCTCATGCTGGCGACGACGACGCTGGCCTTTTCGATCATCGTTGCCGTTCCCCTGGGCGTGATCGCCGCCTGGAAGTCCGGGACCTGGGTCGACCGCGGCATCATGTTGTTTGCGGTGACCGGTTTCTCGATCCCGGTCTTCGTGCTCGGCTACCTCCTGGTCTACCAGTTCTCCCTCGACATCAAACTGTTCCCGGTCCAAGGCTATCGGAG
>JBFJPL010000190.1:0-4520 GCA_041617155.1 Kiloniellales bacterium | reverse complement strand
GCGCCAATCGTCCTCGATCTCCTTGTCCTTGGCCAACGTGTTGGTGATCAGCGCGAAGCTCCGGGCGTTGTCGCCGAGCACTTGGCCGAGCGACTTGGCCGCCGCCCGGCGCACCGCGCGGTCCGGGTCGCTGAGCTTGTGCAGCACCTCGGCGCTGGTCAGCTGCGCGCCGTCGAGCGGGAACCGGAGCGCCGCCATGGTCTCGTCGAACAGCCGGGTCCAGGCGGCGCGGCCGGTCACGTGCTTCTCGTGCAGCAGGCGCTCCAGCTGGTCGTCCAGCTGATGCGGCCGGAACGCCCGCAGATCGCGCAGCCAGGGCCGGTAGCGCGCCAGCGCCGGCGATTCGGCCAGCTTGGCCTCGAGCGCGGCGTCGTCGATCCGGTTGAGCTCCAGGCCGAAGAACAGCAGGTCGGTCGAGATCGCGGTCACCCGCTCCTGCATGGTCTGGTAGAAGCGGCCGATCTCCGGGTCGCCGAGGTCGCCGGAATGGACCAGCTGGGCGTAGCTCATGACCCGCCCAAGGAGCTCCTGCAGCCCCTCGTAGGTTTCGACCGCGCCGGCCAGCGACCCGCCGTCGAGCCCGGCCAACTTGCCCTGGGTGGTCTCGCGGAAGCGCCGCGCCTCGGCCTCGGCGCGCGCCAGGTCGTCGGCCAAGGGCTTCGACTCGGGCCCGGGATAGAGATCGCTCAGGTCCCATTCGGGCAGGTCTTCCAGGGCCTTCCGGCCGGCGGCTTCGGCTTGACTGCGGTTCGGCATGGCGCGTGCTCCTTGACCTGAGGCATATAGGCCGCATTAACATGAGCGCCAAGAGTAAAACCGAGCCGGCGACGGACCGGCCGAAGGGGGAGAGCCATGGACTACCAAAGCTGGCCGAGCCTGACCGGGCTGTTCTTCAAGCAGGCCGAGGCCTTCGGCGACGCGCCGTTCCTCTGGGCCAAGCGGGACGACGCCTACCGGCCGCTCAGCTGGCACGACACCGCCGCGGCCGTCAAGGACCTGTCGCGCGGCCTGCGCGAGCTCGGCCTGGAGCCCGGCGACCGGGTGGTCCTGGTCTCGGAGAACCGGCCGGAATGGCTGATCGCCGACCTCGCGATCATGGCCGCCGGCGGCATCACCGTGCCGTCCTACACGACCAACACGGCGGACGACCACAACCACATCCTGACCCACAGCGGCGCGCGCGGGGCCATCGTCTCGAGCCGCGCCCTGGCGCGCCGCCTGCTGCCGGCGGCGATCGAGGCGCCGGACTGCAAGTGGGTGATCGGCATCGAGGACCTGGAGATCGAGCAGAAGGCAACGCTCGACAACCACCTGTGGGCCGAGGTCCTGGCCAGGGGACGCGCCCTGCCCGACGACGTGGCGGACAAGGCCGGCGCGGCGAAGCGCGACGACGTGGCCTGTTTGATCTACACCTCGGGCACCGGCGGCACGCCGAAGGGCGTGATGCTGACCCACGGCAACATCCTGTGCAACTGCATGGGCGCCCATGCGCTGCTCGAAACCATCGGCCTGGGCAACGACGTTTTCCTGTGCTTCCTGCCGCTGTCCCACGCCTACGAGCACAGCGCCGGCCAGTTCTTCCCGATCTCGGTCGGCGCCCAGATCTACTACGCGGAAAGCGTCGACAAGCTCTTGACCAACCTGGCCGAAGCCCGGCCGACCATCATGACCGCGGTGCCGCGGCTCTACGAATCGATGCACCAGCGCATCCTGCGCGGGGTCGAGAAACAGGGCGGCCTGAAGAAGAAGCTGTTCGAACTGGCGGTCCGACTCGGCCGCAAGGCGATCGCCGACCCGGGCAGCCTGAGCGCCGTCGAAGCGATCCAGAACGCCCTGGTCGAACGCCTGGTCCGCGCCAAGGTGCGCGGCCGCTTCGGCGGACGGCTGAAGGCCATGGTGTCCGGCGGCGCGGCGCTCAACCCGGAGATCGGCCTGTTCTTCCAGGCGCTCGGCCTGCCGATCCTGCAGGGCTACGGCCAGACCGAGGCGGCGCCGGTGATCTCCGCCAACCCGCCGGGCGCGGTCAAGATGCACACCGTCGGGCCGCCGCTCAAGGGCGTCGAGGTCAAGATCGCCGACGACGGCGAGGTCCTGGTGCGCGGCGAGCTGGTCATGAAGGGTTACTGGCGCGACGAAGAGTCGACCGCCGGCGCGATCCGGGACGGCTGGCTGCACACCGGCGACATCGGCGAGCTCGACGCCGACGGCTACCTGCGGATCACCGACCGCAAGAAGGACATCATCGTGTTCTCCGGCGGCGACAACATCTCGCCGGCCCGGGTCGAGGGCTTCCTCACCCTCGAACCCGAGATCAGCCAGGCCATGGCGTTCGGCGACAAGCGGCCGCACCTGGTCGCCCTGCTGGTGCCGGATGAGGAGTTCGTCGCCGAATGGGCCAAGGCGAACAACAAGCCGCGGGACCTCGCCGCGCTGGCCGACGATCCGGACTTCCGCGGCGCGCTCTCGAAAACGGTCGACCGGGTCAACCGGAAGCTCTCGAACATGGAGAAGGTGCGCCGATTCACGATCGCCCGCGAGCCCTTCTCGACGGAGAACGAGATGTTGACCCCGACCATGAAGATCCGCCGCCACAAGATCCTCGAGGTCTATCGGGACACGATCGACCGGCTCTACCAGAAGAAGAAGAAATAGGCGCGGACGGCTCGAAAAATATCCCGGCCCGCGCCCCTGGACGCCGCCGGCCTCGCATCCCACCTGATGAAGCGGTCTTGTTCAGGCCAGCTTCCGCCCGCCCGCGGGCCAACACTCCCCAGGCACGAGCGGCCGGCCTTCAAGCGCGGCTCGGAGCACGGTTTCCCTTGCGCCCACTTCGTTTGATACCCGACGATACCAAGGTCGGGTTCATGCGGCAGCGCGGCATCGCCTATGCCTTCACGGCGGCGGTCATGCTGCTGTCCCTCATCACTTTGGCCTTCCAAGGCCTCAATCTCGGGCTCGACTTCGTCGGCGGCATCGTGGTCGAGGCCCGCGCCCCCGAGCCGGTCGATCTGGCCCGCCTGCGACCCCGGTTCGAGGCGGTCGGCCTGGGCGAGGTCTCGCTGCAGACCCTGGGCAACGACCGGGACCTGCTGATCCGCGCCCGCGAGCAACCCGGCGGCCCGGAGGCGCAACAAAAGGCGATCGCCGCCATCAAGAGCCTGCTCGCGGGCTACGAGATCCGGTCGACCGAGTTCATCGGCCCGCAGGTCAGCCACGAGCTGCTGCGCAACGGCGTCCTGGCCTCGGTGCTGGCGGTGGTCAGCATCTCGACCTATGTCTGGTTCCGCTTCGAGTGGCAGTTCGGCGTCGCGGCGCTGATCACGACCTTCCACGACGTGCTGGCGACCTTCGGCCTGTTCGCGCTGTTCCGGTTGGAGTTCAACCTGACCGTGGTGGCGGCGGTCCTGACCATCGCCGGCTACTCGATCAACGACACGGTGGTGATCTTCGACCGGGTCCGCGAGAACCTGCGGCGCTACAAGGTCATGCCCCTGACCGATCTGATCGACCGGTCGATCAACCAGACCCTGGCGCGCACGATCATGACCAGCGGCACCACCCTGGCCGCGGTGCTGGCGCTGCTGCTGTTCGGCGGCCCGGTGCTGCGCAACTTCTCCCTGGCGATCGCCTGGGGCATCCTGATCGGCACCTATTCCAGCGTCTTCGTCGCCGCCGCCCTGCTGCTGCACCTGCCCGGCCTGCGCTTCGGCGACGTCGCGGCCACGGCCGGCGACCCCCTGCCGCCGGATCCGGGCGTGCAACCGATCCGAAGCCCACAGTGACTAGCGGCCGTACAACTCGAGCCGGAGCGGCACCACCATCATCTCGACGCCAAGGCGCGAGAGCCGGCGCTGGATCAAGAGCGGCGTCTGGTTGCGCAGCAGACGCGTGAACCAGTTGTCCTGCTCGAACGCCACCTTCGGTGCGAAAAACACCACGTTGGGAAAATCGCGCAGGATATCCGGCAACATGGCCGTCACCCGCATTGTCACCAAAGCGGCAGTGGCTATGGCGCGGCGGAGCGGTTGCGGGTTCGGCCGACGCGTTCCGGGCGCCGGCGCGGCTTTCAAGGGCGCTCGGGCGAGCCGTCTTGACCGCCCATTGCGGCAACCCATATTGACGGACTTCGTTGCCTGAACCTGCCGGCCCCTGGGCCGGAGACCGGAGTCCACCATGCTCTTTTCCGGGTTGCTCGGACCTCTTGTCGCCGGATTTCTCGCCGCCACGGCGGGACCGCCCGTGGTCGCGGTCAACCGGGTGCAACTGGGCGAGCTCACGGTCGTGGTGAGAAATCTGCGCAGCGACGGGGCCGGGTGCGCCTGGCGCTGTGGCACGACCCCGATGGCTTCGCCAAGCCGGAAGCGGCCATCGCCATGCGGAAGGCGGTGCCCCAGGGCGGCGTCGCCCGCGTGACCTTCCCGGGCCTGACGCCGGGGCGTTATGCGCTCGCCACCTACCACGACGAGAACGACAACGGCAAACTGGACCGGACCTGGATCGGCTGGCCGGAAGAAGGACTC
>JBFJPL010000189.1:0-4618 GCA_041617155.1 Kiloniellales bacterium | reverse complement strand
GCCGGCCGGCGCCTTTGCGGCAAGCGCGTCCATGGCATCGAAGTCCTCTGCCGGGGCATAGAAGGTGTCTCGCAGCCAGCGATGCGCCGAGGCGCAGGAGTTGGTGCCGGTCGCTGTATAATAGAGTTCCGGAATGACATGCGGATAGCACGATACCGGCGGATGCACGCTGGGCCCATGGACCACACGGTAGAGCACGGCAGCCGTGGCCAGCTTGATCGCCCCCTGCCCCGGCGCGACCGCACCGGCACCGAAGACCTCTACCGTGGTGTCGTTGCCGCCGGCGACCACCGGGATACCGGCCATCAGTCCGGCGTCCGTGGCCGCCTGCTCGGTCACCTGTCCCACCACCTCGGTCGGCCGCACGACCGGCGGCAAACTCTCCATGGGCCAGTCGATCAATCCGCAAAGCTCGGCCGACCATTGGCCGGTTGCGCCGTCGGCCATCAGGGAGCCGACCGAATCGCTGACGTCGCTGTGCCAATCGCCGGTCACCCTATAGCGTAGGTAGTCCTTGGCCAGAAAAAGCCGATGGACGCGCCCGGCCGCTTCGGGCTCGTGGTGCTTCAACCAATGAAGCTGCGCCAAAGTCCAGGTCGGATTGACCTTGTTGTATCCCGTCGCGATGATGGCCGCGCCGGCGCGAGCGTGGAGTTCCTGGGCTTCCGCCAGACTGCGCTGGTCGCTCCAAAGAATTGCTGGACGTATCACCCGATCTTCGGCGTCCAACAGAACCTGGGTATGGGCGCCGGCGCTAATGCCAATGGCGGCCAGCCGCTCGGGCGACAGGTCGGCCGCGGCAAGCGCCACGGGTACCGCGCGGCAGAACGCGGCGTACCAGGTCTCCGGGTCCTGTTCCGACCAACCGAGCTTTGGACTTTCAGTCGTAATGGGATGCGACGCTTGGCCCAACACACCTCCATCCGGGCCGACCAGCGTCGCCTTGAGGCTGCCGGCTCCGAGGTCAACGCCGAGCAGGCAGTCACGCCTGTTAGCCATGATGCGAGGTCCCCATCCCTTTCGTGGCACTACGTGCGAAACCATCGAGCAATCCGGCATCCGCGGCGAGATCCAGCGCAGTATAGCGGTTACGGATTTGCCTGGCGCGGCGGATCGCCTGCCGATAAGACGCGGCTGGCCAATGGAGTCGCTCAGGCCGGGTTGGCGCTCCGACGGCCTCGAGCACCTGTTCCAGTTCATCGGCCGTGCGAAGCACCGAGGTCAGGCGGCTGACGACGGTTGACCAGCTTGCTTGGAGCCGCTGGTTGAGTGCTTCGGCACCGGCAACACCCAGCCGCTTGGCCGTGAATTCGGCCCAGCAAGCGGAGCCCAACTCGGCGCCGAAATGTTCGATGAACTCCGTCTCAGTCAGTCGGCTCTCGGATACCTGCGGCGTGCCGCCGGCAAGCAGGCAATCGTAGAGCCGCGCCATGGTCAAGGTGGTCACGCCGATCTGCTCGCCGTGGAAGCTTTGCGGCAGGTCGGGTGCCATCATCTCGATATAGTGGCTGATCAGGTGCTCGCCCTGGCTGGCCGGGTGGCTGCCGCCGCAGAGCGTCATGCCGAAACCGGACAGCACCAAGGTGCGGACCAACCGGGCCATAGCCGCGAGGTCGCCGGCCAAAAGCGCTTCGGAATCGGCGAAAAGCGCCGGCTCGTCTTCGGCCAGCAGGGCGAACGGCAGCTCGCGATAGGGCCGGTCGAGCAGCAAGTGGGCGAGCAGCCAATCGGCCTGGGCGGTGGGACGGCACAGACTGTCGCCCAATCCGGCTCGGATCAGCCTGGGCGGTGCGGCGGCCAGTACCGACAGATCGAGGAAAACCCCGGCTGGCGCCGCGGCATTCAGCGACTTTTTGTGACCGGCGACCGTGATGGCGGCGTTGACCGAGGTATAGCCGTTCATCGAAGGGGCGGTGCCGAAAACCGCATAAGGCTTGCCGGCACGGGCAGCTGTGTATTTGCACAGATCGTTGATCGTACCGGACCCGACAGCGACCAGGGCATCCGCGGTCGCACTTGCAGCCGCCAATTGCTCGACCGCCGCCATTGTCGCACTGGGACGATCGGACAGGATCAGCGACTGCACTGCGGCAACCGCCGTCAGGGCCCGCTCCACCCGCTTTCCCATCACCTCGTGGGTTGCCGGATCGCTGACGACCGCCAAGCGGCGCCCGAGACCGAGTTCGCCGACCAGAACGTCCTCTTGCCACGCCAGGCTTTCGGCGATGACAACCACGCGGGTCGGCACCGACAACGCGCGACCGTCTTCCGGATCGCAATAGCGGCCAGCCAGGAGAGTCGCTATCGCATCCATATCCGAACCGATTACGGCGGCTAGGCGCAGGCCGCCAGGACGTCCTTGAGCTGGGAGACGGTGTTCCCTTTGCGATGCGAGAATGAGCCATCGAACACCGCCGAGCCGATGGTGAACGCATCGGCGCCGGCATCGGCGAGCGCATGGATCTGCGCCGGGGAATCAACGCTGCCGGCAACGATCAGGGTACCCGCCATGGCATCCCGCGCCGCACGCACGAGGTCGAGCGGATCGGCCTCGGTGGCCCGATAGGCAAGCAGGTCGACACCGGCACAACCGAGCGCGGCAAAGCGTCGACAATCGTCGGCTATGTCGCCGGGGCCGCCGCCAAGCTGGGTCGGGTGGCCCTCCGGCCGACCGGGGAAGGGAAAATAATCGATGCCGCTGCCATCGAGCACTTTCAAGATATCGTCGGCATCGGTGCCACCCAACAGGCGATCGACGCCGATCTCGCGCGCGTTCCAGGCGGAGGTGAGGCAGGCTTCCGGTGTGGTACTTACCACTTCCATGTAGCTTGTGGCGCCAGATCGCTTGATGCGGCGATTCAGCTCGACAAGTGTTTTGAGCTCCACGCCAACGTCCTTGAATCCGATGTGTTGGAGACCGACTCCCGAAATAAAATCGATTGTTTCCAGGCAATCCTCGATGGTTTGATCGTGCCGCGTCAACATGAAGATGAAATCGATCATCGAGCGTTCTCCCGGCGGCGCGGCGCCACTCGGCACCATGGCTTTGCTTTTCCGCCTTTATCGCAGATTGAGCGACCGCCTCACAACGACTAAATGTTGGAATCACCAATAGGTGCGTGGTACCGTCGTCAAGAGCAGGGGCCAGGGACAGCGGATTTCCGCCACGATAGGGCTGCCCTGTGGTGTAATGGGTCAGTGGGCCGGGCAACCGCACGGCGGCGGGTTGAATGCAAGTGCCGGCGGGAGCCGAAAGCGCCAAAGACAGGGAGCCAAGACATGCGACCGAATCGCCGGACCTTTTTGCAGATGACCGGAGCCACCGCCGCCGCGCTGGCGGCGCCCACGATCGTTACGAGGTCCGCCCGCGCGGCCCGGGAGAAGGAACTCAACATTCTCTGCTGGGAGGGCTACAACTCGGACGAGGTGCTCGACCCGTTCCGCCGCCAAACCGGTGCCAAGGTCTCGGCCGAGAGCGGCACCTCCGATCCGGACATGATCAACAAGCTGCGCGCCGGCGAAGTGAACGTTTGGGACGTGATCAACGTCAACCAACCCTGGGCGCGCGACCAGATGTATCCGGAAGGGCTTATCAAGCCGCTCGACCGGGCCAAGTTCGAGCCCTACTTCGAACGCATGATGAGTGCCTTCAAGCCGCCCTACAAATGGGCGCTGAGCAGCGACGGCAAAGACCTGATCGGCATGGTCCAGCGCTTCGGACCGTTCAATTTCGTGGTCAACACCGACAAGGTGTCGCGTGCCACGGCCGAAGACGAGGGCTTCGATCTGTTCAACGAGGCCTCCAACGCCGGCAAGTTCGGCATCCTGACCTACGACAACTGGAACATCTATCACATGTGCATCGGCGCGGGAGTCGATCCCTTCAAGAAGCACGGCGATGCCGAGATCGCGGCTTTCGAAACGGTCGCCCGCCGTTGGTTCAAGGGCGCCAAGCTGCTGACCGATGACTTGGTTCAGATGAACCTGGCGCTGATCAACGGTGAAATAGATTTCTACTGCACGGGAGGCACCTATACGGCCTCGCCGGCCCGGCTCGACGGCGCGACAAACATTCGGGGGATCACGCCGAAAAAGGGGCCGATGGGGGGCAAGGGCGGCATCGTCTGGGTCGAGGTCACCTCGGTGGTCAACAACCCTCGGGGCTCACCGCTCGCCGAGGACTTCCTGCACTACGTCCAGAAGCCGGAAGTCTGCCATGCGGTGGCCTTTGCCGAAGGGACCTACAATCCGGTCTCGCAGATGGCCGACGCAAAGGTCTTCGAGCATTTCACGGCGGCGGAACTGGACGCCATTCAGTGGGACAGCCTCGAGGAAGAGCTGGCCAACAGCGTCGACTATCAGATCAATCCGGACTACGACCGCATGGACGTGATCTACAACGCGGCCAAGCGCGAGGCGTGAGCGCGGCGCATAGCCGGCCGGTCTCGAGCGACAACGGTCGACCGGCACTTGCCCACCGCGGTTCGCCCCACTCTTGCCGAACGCCGGGTGGGGGCCCGCGGCCAGCGCGTTATCCGTTTGCGTAGCGTCGGTGCCGGCCCGCTCCCCCTCCCGGCCGCCCATATCATCCGATCCCGTCGGTGGCCGGGAGGGGGAG
>JBFJPL010000188.1:0-4806 GCA_041617155.1 Kiloniellales bacterium | reverse complement strand
GGCGGTCGCATCCGCGACCGCCCGGCTTCTGAGGGCTCCGGGAAGACCCCCGGTCATTCGACCGTAAAGCTGTTTTCGGCAATGATCAGGCCGTCGGATCCGACAAGTTGGACGCGCCAGGGGCCTGGCTGAATTTCGGCGCTGCTCCAGGTCCGCCAGCGCGTCGAGGTGCCGATGGTCATTTCGACCACCGCATAGACCGCATCCCGATGGAACCAAACGAAGGATACGCCGGTCGGTTCACCGTCGTTGGCGATCCGCGCGAAGGCATAGGCGTTGCCGTCGGCGGACGAAAAGGTGTTGGAAACCTCGACCGGCTCCCGTTCAACGATCCCGCGTGCCACCACGAAATCGACCACCCTCAGGCTCGCGCCCTCTTCGGCGCCGGTCGGACCGGCGGCACCGGTCGGCAGCGCCGCGGTAAGCAGCGAGACGGGCATGTTTGGGTCGGTCGACGGCGGGTCTTTCGGGGTGAGCTCGCCCGCAGGCACCTGAGACAGATCGGTCGTCGGGCCGTGCTGGAACACCAGGCAATCCTGTTGGCTGGCCTTAAGCTGCTTGCAGAGATCATAAGCCTTGGTCCAACCCTCGAGGGGTGCCGTGCGCACGCGGAAGTAATCGCTGCCGTTGGCTTCGGCTTGATGGACCTCCAGTTTCGCGCCGCCCAGCAGGTCGTTGAAGCGCTTTTCCAAACGAGCCACTTCCCTGCTTGCATCTCCGGCGGAGCGGAACGAGGCGAGCTGAAGCACGAAGCCGCCCTTGCCGTCGCCCGAGGGAAGGACGGAGGGACTGGCGGTGCCGGTCTTTTCGGTCGCGGTCTTTGCGGGGTTGGTCTCTGGTACGGCGGCCGCCGCTGGGCCGGGTTGCGCTGCGCCGGGCTTCGCGATGACGGATTGGGCGGCGCCGGGTGTGGTGGTATGTGTGTCGGCACCGGCAATCTTGACGCCGCCGCCGATCGTCATGGTCAGCGGGAGCGTGGCGGTTGCACTGTCGCCATCCGCTTCGTGGGCCGTCGCGCTGACCATGAGCTTGGCTGTTCCGCTGAAGTCCGGCGGCGGTATCAAAGACAGCGATTGCACCTGATCCGGCCCGAGGCGCCAACGACCGTCGCCCAGCTCATGGCCGGCCGTCAGCCGGGCCCCATCCGGCAGGCCGGAAACGGTGATCGCCAAGCGCTCGGACCCATCGCCGTCGGTCAGTGTCGCTTCGATACCGAGCGGGATCGGGCCGCTGCCGTCGCCGCTGGCATCCGCAACTTCCAGGCCCGGCAGGTCCGCGACCCCGGCCAAGTCGATCTTGAGCGGCAAGGTCGCGACCACGTCCGCCTTTCCGGCCTGATTCAGCATGGCCATGATCGTCACCTGAAACTGGCCGCTGTGATCCATCGGCGGAATCAAGGTGAGGTTCGCCAGCTGCTCAGAGCTGATGCTCCAGGTGCCGTCGCCGTTGTCGGTGCCGGCCAGCAGCAGGGCACCGTCCGGCATGCCCGAAATGACCACCGAAAGCGCTTCATCGGCGATCGAGGTAGGTAGTTGCGCCTTGACGTCGAGGTGGAGCGCACGGTCCTCCTTGCCCTGTGCATCCATGACCTGGAGGACGGCGCCGCTCACCCCCCTGAACCGGGCGATACGAACGGTCGAGGGTTTCCCGGCCCGCTGTTCTTGCTGCTGCGCGGTCGTTACGGCACGGGTGGCCGGCTCGGCCGGGGTGATCTCGGCAGCCGGCTTCGCCTCTTCGGATGCCTGACGCGAACCCGATAGTTCGCCCCAAATCAGGACGCCGCCGCCCAGAAGGAGTCCGATCAGAAGCCCCGCCGCGATCGGCACACGCCTCGCCGGCCTGCGCTTTGGCCGCGTCAGGGTCACCGTTGTCACGGGCGCCTCCAGTGTCGGTGCGATGGCTGGTTGCGCCTCTTGCTGGTCGTCGGCCTCGGCGGCCGGGGCCGTTGTCTCGTCCTGGCGTGCCGGCGGTTCGGGTATCTCGACCGGCATCTCGGTGCCCTCGACGTCTGTCGGGCCCATCCAGGCCGGAATGACGCTTTGCTCGTCGACCTCGACCGGGGCGGCTGCTTCGGTTTCGGTGGCGTCCGCCGCGTCGCCGGCGTCGCTCGCGGTTGCCGAGGCCACCGGCTGATCCAGATTCTCTAGCCTGTGGTGGCCGATGGCGCAGTCTTGAAGCGGACGGTAGCTGCAGTTGCAGATCCGCGGCACTAGTTCCGGCCGGCCGGCCAGGACCAGCTGCACCAACTTCTGGCCGTCCTTTTCAACAGTGGTCAGGCGGGCGAAGTCTTCCAGCACCTCGACAGCCAGCAGCTGGGCGTCGTCGATCAGTACGACGCCGGTCGCACCCTTTTCCAGCCGGTCTATCAGGGCTTCGGTCAAGGCGTGCACGCGGCCCAGACGATCCTCGACGCCAGCTGCCACGCCGGCGGTATCGCAGCAAATCTTCAGCAGTTCGTCGAATGACGTGCTGGGATGCCTGGGTAGGACGACGAGGCAGCCCTCGCTTTCGAGGTCTTTCTTGAGTTGGGAGAGGAGAGGGGTTTTCCCGGTCCTTGCCTCGCCGATCACAAGAACGAGGCCGCGCCGTTCCCGCAGACTGTCGCGAATCTGGCCGAAAACCTTATTGAAATCCGCGCCTGCGGACGCGGCTCGGGAGTCCGGGTCGCTTTGGCTTGACTGGATGTCAGGCTCCGAATCGTCGATCGGCATCTTCAATTCCGGTCCGAGGTCAGCCGGCAAGCTTCGGACTTTCTGGAAAGCCCGTGGTACGTCTGATTCCGACTCACAGTTTCCCGCTTCGGCACTAGAGGCCCAAAAATTTTCTCCAATCTCATATAGGAGCAATTGAACGGCGGCGCGACCAAGGGCAATTTTGTGACTTTTGCTTAACGAGCTCTGGCGGCGCGCTTGCAACCTGAAAAGTTTTCCTATTTGAAATTGTTTTTTTCATGGCCATGCGGCCTCCGGTGGCAGCGACATGAGGATTGCCTCCGGGTTGCCGCCGGTCATCAAGCCGAACTTCGTGCCCCGGTCGTAGAGCAGGTTGAACTCGGCATAGCGGCCGCGGCGGAACAGCTGGTGGCGGCGCTGTTCGTCGGTCCAGGGCTCGGCCATGTGCCGGCGCACCAGCTTGGGGTATATGTCGAGGAACGCCAGGCCGACGTCCCGGGTGAAGGCGAAATCGGCCGTCCAGTCGCCGCTGTCGACATAGTCGTAGAAGATGCCGCCGACCCCGCGCGCTTCGCCGCGGTGCTTGATGAAGAAGTACTCGTCGCACCATTCCTTGAAGCGCGGGTAGTAGCCCGGGTCGTGCTTGTCGCAGGCCTTTTTGAAGGCGCCATGGAAGTCGCGCGTGTCGCGCTCGACCGGGTACATCGGGTTGAGGTCCGAGCCGCCACCGAACCAGGCCTTGCTGGTGATGACGTGGCGCGTGTTCATGTGGACCGCCGGGACCAGCGGCGATCGCATGTGCGCGACCAGCGAGATGCCGCTGGCCCAAAAGTTCGGGTTGGCCTCGGCTCCTGGGACCTGCTTGGCGAATTCCGGCGAGAAATCGCCCCAAACCGTCGAGATGTTGACGCCGACCTTTTCGAACAGCCGTCCGCGCAGGGTCGACATGACACCGCCGCCGCCGCCCTCGCGCTGCCAGGCCTTACGCTCGAATCGGCCCGGTGGAATTTCGGCGAAGCGCTCGGCATTCGGACCGGAGAGCTCGTCTTCAAGGGCTTCGAAGGCCGCGCAGATCCTGTCGCGCAGTTCGGTGAACCAGGCAACCGCGCTTTCCTTCTGCTGTCGGTTGGGCAGAGGCATCGGTTATTTCTCTCCGGTTGGGTCGGCCGACGGTTTTGGCAAACCGCCGGTCTGGCGCAGCGCTTCGCCCAGGACCATGGCGGCGGCCAGCGCGACGTTGAGCGATCTCATGCCCGGGCGCATGGGCACCAGGACGCGGGCGTCCGCCGCTTGGTGCACCGCCGCCGGCACACCGGCCGACTCGCGGCCGACCAACAGGATATCCGAAGCCCGATAGGTCATCGCCAAATAAGGAACATCACCCGCCGTCGTTAGCAAGATCAGACGATTCGATCGTTGCGCCTCGAATGCCCGCCACGAACTGTGCCGGGTGAGTTCGACTTGCTCCATATAGTCCATGCCGGCGCGCTTCAGCCGTTTATCATCGAGAACGAAACCGCAGGGCTCGATGATGTCGACCGGCACCCCCAGACAGGCACCCAGGCGCAAAAGCGCCCCGGCGTTCTGCGGTATGTCCGGTTCGAAGAGGGCGAGACGCATTTTCGTCGGTTTCCTGTCGTGGCCGCCTGTCCAACCTTTGCGTTCCGCCGCAAACTCCTCTAAATGTGACGTCGAAGGCAAGTCGGGGGGTGGCAGGACGTGACGCGGGACTATCTTTATCCTAAAACTAGCTTAGCTCATTGTCCGGTGCATGCGGCTCGCGCGGAACAGCCGATGGCGCTGGCCGGTCCGCGAGCCTGACTGCGCCGAGGAATAACGAGGATGGGAAGGTATGGCAGACACGGCTCAAACCGCTGATTCGCACGACGGCGAGACACGGCGCGATTTCCTTTTCCTGGCGGCCGGCGCAATGGGCGCGGTGGGTGCCGGCGTCGCCTGCTGGCCGATCATCGATTCGATGAATCCCTCGGCCGAGGTGCTCGCGCTGGCCTCGACCGAGGTTGATCTCTCGCCGATCGAAGTGGGCCAGCGCCTCACCGTTACCTGGCGCGGCAGCCCGGTCTTCATCGATCATCGAAACGAAGCGCAGATTGCCGCCGCGCGCGATGTCGTC
>JBFJPL010000187.1:0-5080 GCA_041617155.1 Kiloniellales bacterium | reverse complement strand
GCACCTGGAGAAGCGCTACTTCGAGGTCGGCAACCTGGGCTTTCCCGTGTGGCGCACCATGGGCGGCGTGGTCGGCATGTGCATTTGCAACGACCGGCGCTGGCCGGAGACCTACCGGGTCATGGGCCTGCAGGGGGTCGAACTGGTGCTGCTCGGCTACAACACGCCGGTGCTCAACGCCGAAGCCGAGGAATCGCCGCATCTGCGCATGTTCCACAACCACGTGGTCATGCAGGCCGGCGCCTATCAGAACTCGACCTGGGTGGTCGGCGTCGCCAAGGCCGGCAACGAGGACGGCCACGAGCTCATGGGCGGCAGCGTGATCGTCGCGCCCTCCGGCGAGATCGTGGCGCAGTGCCGCACGCTGGGCGACGAGCTGATCGTCGCCGACTGCGACCTCGACGCCTGCGCGCTCGGCAAGACCACGATCTTCGACTTCGCCGCCCACCGGCGCATCGAGCACTACGGCCTGATCACCGAGCGCACCGCCGCTGAGCCGCCGGCGTGAGGTTGGCCCCCCCGATGGAACGGCAAACGAAGGCGGCCGTGTTGCCTTTGACCCTCTCCCGCTGGGAGAGAGAGGAACCCGCGAAGTGGGAGGGTGAGGGCGGGTTGTTTTCTCCGTCCCGCTGCGGCGCCTTGCTTCTCACGCCGCACCATGACCAAGGCGCCCTCACCCTCCCACGGCTTCGCCACGGGACCCTCCCTCTCCCAGTGGGAGAGGCCAGTAAGGCATGGCCGCGATGAACGCCCCGATCCTGGTCATCAACCCCAACTCTAGCACCCGGGTGACCGAGGACATCGACCGGGCGCTCGATCCCCTGCGCGGCACGGGCGGTTTCACGATCGAATGCCTGACCCTGGCCGAGGGGCCGCCCGGCATCGAGACGGAGCGCCATGTCGCCGAGGTGGCTCCGCCGCTCTGCCGCCTGGTCGAGGGGCGGAACGAAAAGGCGGCGGCCTTCGTCATCGCCTGCTTCTCCGATCCCGGCCTCCACGCGGTGCGGGAGGTGACGACCAGGCCGGTGCTCGGTATCGCCGAATGCGGCCTGCTGACCGCGCTCACCCTGGGCGAACGAATCGGCATCGTCTCGATCCTGGCCGCCTCGGTGCCGCGCCACAGGCGCATGGTCCGGGCGCTCGGCATCGAAAGCCGCCTGGCGGGTGACCGGCCTCTGGGGCTGGGGGTCGGCGAACTGCCGGCGGAGGAGATGGCGCTCGGGCGTCTGGTCGAGGTGGGTGAACGGCTGCGCGACCAGAACGGCGCGGACGTGCTGGTCCTGGGCTGCGCCGGCATGGCGCGCTACCGGGCGCGGTTGGAAGAGGCGCTGGCGCTGCCAGTCGTCGACCCGACCCAGGCCGCGGTCGCCATGGCGATCAGCGCGGTGCGCCTGGGTTATGGCGAAAGTCATCGATAGTGACCTTGAGTATAGGCTTTCTAACGGCTCTGCCGAACCTCGTCCTGAGCTTCCTCACCCTGAGCTTGTCGAAGGGCGAAGGGCGAGAGTGACGGTGGACCGCCGTCCTCATGCTTCGACAGACTCAGAGCATGAGGCAAGGTACGGCCGAGACTTAAACTATCCGAAAGCTGACCCAATGACCTTTATTATCAACGTACGCCTGCTAGTGAACCCGGGTCACCGTGTAGCCCTGGTCGGACAGCAGGGTGAGGATGCCGGTGCGCCCGGACAGGTGCAGCGCGCCGACCGCGACGAAGGCCCGGCCCTCGGCCAGGCGCGGCGCCATGCGCTCGACCATGCGCCGGTTGCGCCTGTGGATCAGCCGCTCATCGTAGGCCTCGCGGACCCGCGGCTCGGTATCCTTGGTGAGCTCGTTCTTGAGCCGGTGCAGGCCGGCCAGGTCGCCGGCCAGGTAGGTCCGGCGCATGGTGTCGAACAGCTCTTCGATGGTCGGATTGAGCGCGATGGTGTCGTCGAGCAGCTGCAATTGATCGGCCTCGGGCAGAGCGGCCAGCGCGGCGACCTGCTCGTCGACGCTCTCCAGGCTGTAGAGCGGGATCCGCCGGCTTTGCGCTTGCTGCTGCAGCATCTGGTCGAGCGGCACCCGGCCGGCCGATTGGCGCAGGAACTCCGAGGGCGGGATGCTGAACAGAAGCATCAGCGCCCAGGGTTTGAGCAGCTGGACCTGCTCCGGCGCCATGCCGTAGCGCGCGCCGGTCGCGGCGACCCGCCGGGTCAGGCCGGGACCGGCGATATCCCGGAGCGTGCGGCCGTCGAACAGCAGCATGGCCTGGCCAAGCGCGCTGCGCACCTCGCCGGTCATGACGATCTCGAGCGCCAGGCTGTCGGCGCGTTCGAGCGCTTGGGCGACCGGCGCGGGC
This sequence comes from Kiloniellales bacterium, assembly GCA_041617155.1. GTDB lineage: Bacteria > Pseudomonadota > Alphaproteobacteria > Kiloniellales > JAKSDN01 > CAMYKD01. The sequence goes on along the minus strand of JBFJPL010000187.1, from coordinate 2,739 downwards.
AGGGCGACCACCTCGCGCTCGGCCGAATGCATGGTGCCGAAGACGTGGCTGGGCTGGCCGCCGGGCTTCTCGACCCGCCACAGCAGGCCTTGGCCGAAGGGGTGGGGGTCGGCGGCGGATAGCGGCCAAGGTGCCACCAAGAGTAGCAAAATGAGAGTCGATTTTGCGAACCAGCGCCGTCTCTTGCGGGGGTAGTCGCCCTGCAATGCGCGCATCTTCAGCTACCTCCCGCCTACCTGGCTGCGGCCTTGCGGCGGCCCGGCGGCCGCGCCTTGCCGATGGTTTCAGGCGCACCTCGCGGCGCCGCGCTTGCGCCTGGCAAGCGCCCTTCAAGGGCCTGTTCGAGCCAAGAAATAGCTCTAAAGCACAAGGGTTTAGATTATGCTAAGGGGAGACTTGGCGGACCTCCCGCGGGCCGCTCCGGCGGCCGGAATCGCGCGCCGCTCTGCGTCGGCCGACGGCGTCAAGATTGCCTCGTTTCGGCCGCCCAATCCAAATCGGGGATTCTATAATCTTGCAAAAGGGGGCGAGGGTTGTTACTGGAATGGGCGAGTACGTTGCATTATACTTGATTGCACCTAGAAGTTTAGGCCTGGATTGCTACTTCGAGGTGACGCCTCGTTGAACGAAGCAATCCGGGATCAAACGAACCGACGCAGGGAGAGAGTGTCATGAATGGGTTGGGTAAGCTTTTTATTGTTTGTCTGGGGAGCGCCGCGCTGGCCGGCTGCGGCATGCAGCTCGAGCGTGCCGAGAAACTGAAGCCCCAGGGTTCCGACTTCGACATAAGCCTCTATGACGGCTATCTGGGGTTGGCCAAGTCGGAATACGGCGAAGGCGACTATGTCGACTCCGATGTGTTCGCCAGGAGGGCCATCGCCGCTTCCAAGGGCGACACCAGCGGGCCGGAGCAGATCAGCAAATGGAAACAGCCGTCGGACAAGTTAGGCGAGCTCACCTCGGCGCGCGAGCGCTTGGTCGCCCAGCTTGGTCGTGGTGCAGCCCAAAAACTTCCGGCCGACGCGGCTGCGGCGCAGGTCAAGTTCGATTGCTGGATGCAGGAGCAGTCGGAAAACTTCCAGCCCAAGGACATCGAGGCCTGCCGGAGCGGATTCTATGACGCCCTGGCCAAGCTCGAAGCGGGCACCAAGGTGGCCAAGGCGCCTCCGCCGAAGCCGGCCCCCGAGGCCATCAAGTTCATCGTCTATTTCGACTTCAATAGCACCGAACTCGATGCCAAGGCCAAGGAGGTAATCTTCCAAGCGGAATCTGCCGCCAGGCGGTTTGACGGCGGGCGCGTGGTGGTGTCCGGTTACACGGATACGGTCGGCTCCGCAAAGTACAACCAGACCCTGTCCGAGCTGCGGGCGGGTGCCGTCGCTAAGATTTTGGAGGCCGACGGCTATCCGGCCAAGCAGATCAAAACCGAGGGGTACGGCAAGACGAACCTTGCAGTGCCGACGGGCGATGGCGTGGCGGATGCCGGCAACCGTCGCGCGGTTATTTTCGTCGAGCCCAAATAGTTGTAGGTGGCGGCCGGAGGGCGGGCGTATCGACGCTGCTCTCCGGCCGGTGCCATGATAGCGGCGATGCGGCGGGCCCGCGGCCTCGATCGGGTTTCGGGTGTCCGCTGCCAAGTGCTGCACGCGCGACCATCGCATCGAAATTCGCCGGCCGGTCGGGGCCGGTCGATTCGTCGTGTCGGGAGCGGGGAGTCCGGTAACTCACATCGAGAAAGGACGAAGCCATGAAGAAGCTTTTGATCGGTCTGGCCGTCGTCGTCGTGCTCGTGCTCGCCGCTCTCGTGGCGGTGCCGTATTTCATCCCCGTGGACACCTACAAGCAGCAGATCGCCAAGGCCGCGCGCGAGGCGACCGGCCGGGATCTTTCGATCAATGGCGACTTCCGCCTGTCGCTGCTGCCGCGCATCGAGCTCGAGGCCAACGACGTCGTCTTCGCCAATGCCCCGGGCGCCAGCCAGGCCGAGATGGCCAAGCTCGAGCAGCTGTTGGTGCGGCTCGAGATCCTGCCGCTCCTGACCGGTGAGATCGAGGTCGGTAGCTTCGTGCTGGTCGAGCCAGTGATCCACCTGGAGATCGACCGGCAAGGGCGGGCCAATTGGCAGTTTGCCCAGGCTGCACCGGGCGCCGCGCAAGCGCCCGCCGCGGCGCCGGACCAGAAGCAAGGCGCCCGCCCGCCTGGCCTTGCCGGACTGAGCCTCGGCGACGTGCGCCTTACCCGGGGGCTGATCACCTACCATGACGCCAAATCGGGCCAGAAGCTGGAGCTGTCCGAGATCAACATGTCGGTGTCCCTGCCAGATCTGGCGAGCCCCTTTGGGGCCAAGGGGTCGGTGGTCTGGAACGGCGAGAAGCTGACGCTCACGGTTGACGGCGATAGCCCCAACCGGCTGTTGGACGGCGAGGCGACGCCCGTGAAGGTGGCCTTGAAATCCAGCCCGGTCAGCTTGGCGTACGGCGGCCAGGTGACCTTGGCCGAAGTCTTGAAGGTGGTCGGAAATGTCGACCTCGACGTACCCTCGATCCGCAAGCTTGCCGCCTGGACCGGCAACCCGGTCGAGCTCGAGGGCAGCGGGCTCGGCCCGCTCAAGATCAAGGGCGCGGTCGCTGTCAATGACCGCACCTTCGCGTTCAAGAATGCGGAGATCCAGGTCGACCAGATGAACGCGACCGGCGACTTCGCGGCCGACACCGGCGGCGCCAAGCCCCATCTCAAGGG
>JBFJPL010000186.1:0-5137 GCA_041617155.1 Kiloniellales bacterium | reverse complement strand
TTCCTCGGCTGCGGCATGAACTCGGTCGGGGTCGCGACCGGCGGCGGAGCCGGCATGGCGCTCGCGCACTGCATCCTTCACGGCCATACGCCGACCGACCTGCAGGAGGCCGACCCGAAGCGCTTCCCCGACTGCTTCACGTCCGTCGAGGCGTTGACGGCGCGCGTGCCCGAGGTGCTCGGCAAGCACTACGAGATCGCCTACCCGGGCCGCCAGTGGGCATCGGCGCGGCACCTGCGGCCGACGCCGCTCAACGCGCAGTGGGTCGCCGAGCGGGCGCATTTCGGCCAGGTATTCGGCTGGGAGCGGCCGCTCTATTTCGACAAGACAGCCGAACCGGCGCTCACGTTCGGCCGGCCTGCCTGGTTCAACCAAGTGGGGCGAGAGGTGGCGCGGGCCCATGAAGCGGCAGCGGTTTTCGACCTCTCGCCATTGGGCAAGATCCTGGTCGAGGGATCGGATGCCGAGGCCTTTCTCGACCGCCTGTGCGCCAGCGACATGCGCCGGGCGCCGGGCCGGACGATCTACACGACCATGCTCAACCCGCGCGGCGGGGTCGAAAGCGACTTGACGGCCCTGCGCCTGACCGACGAGCGCTACTGGCTCACGGTCGGCACGGCGGCGCCCAAGCGGGACTTGGCTTGGCTGAGGCGGCACCTCGGCGACGGCGAGCGGCTGCGCCTCAGTGATGAAACCGAGGCCTTCGCCATGCTCGGCCTGATGGGGCCGGAGGCGGCCCACATCGCTTCGGCGCTCGGGGCGCCGGAGCTGAACGACCTCGCCTACTTCCGGCACGGGGATGCCGAGATCGCCGGGCGGTCGGTCCGGGCCGCGCGTCTCTCCTATGTCGGCGAGACCGGCTGGGAGATCACCTGCCGCGCCCAAGACGCGGCCGGAATCTACGATGCCCTGGCCGCGGCCGGCGCCCGGCCCGCCGGCCTCTTCGCCCAGAACGCGATGCGGATCGAAAAGCGCTTTCTCGCCCGCGGTCACGAACTCGACAGCGACATCACGCCGCTGGAGGCCGGCCTGGGCTTCACGCTCGACTGGAGGCGGGATTTCATCGGCCGCGCGGCCCTGCTGCGCCGGCGCGACGAGGGCCTGCGGCAGCGCCTGGTGACCATCCTGCTCGACGCCCCCGGGGCGACGCCGCTGGGCAACGAGCCGGTCACCCTGGAGGGCGCGCCGTTCGGCAAAACCACTTCCGCCGCCTTCGGCTACCGGATCGGCCGGCCCCTGGCTCTCGCCTATGTCGATACGCGCATGGCCGGCGATTTGGAGGGCCTCAAGGTTGAGGTTGCCATGGCCCGCGAGAGCTTCGCGGGACGGCTGACGCTGCAAGCCGCCTTCGACGCCGAGGGTCACCGGCTGCGCCCTGACCTGCCCGGCGGCAGCCGGACAGATCAATTGGGCCCCACCGGCGCGGGCGGCAGGATCTAATTGGCTGTCGCCGGCGGCCGTAACAGCCCTTCGCCTCACAACAGCGCGGGTTCAGAAGCTCAGGGAGACGTCACGATGGTGCGAGCTGCAGCTGGCCACCGCCAAGGCCTGCTGGCGCGGCAGGCGCGACTGCCGCCGCAGGCCAATGGTGTCGCGGATCGCCGCCTCATAGGCCTGCAGTTCCGGCAGAAGCTCGGCCATGGCGCGCTGTCGCCAAACAAGATCCTGCTCGTAAGCCTGAAGCGCTTCGTCCAGCAGTTCAGCCGCCTGCGTGCGATTTGGGTCCTTGGCCTTGAGCGCCCGGCGTGCCTGCTCCAACGGAGACTTGATGGCTCGCGTGCCTTCGATGCCACCGACCAGGCGCGCGACCTCTCTGACCCGATCGGCCGCGTCGGCCGGTGGACTGTCCGCGATGGCCTGGGACAGCCCGGTAAGCTGGCTGCCCAAAGCCTCGAGCCGATCCGCGTCACCGATCGTCGCGACCACTTCGGCGACGGGTTCGTACGCGTCATCGACATTGCGGCGGTAAAGCGCGCGCGACCGACTATCGGCTTTCACAAGTTCGGTGAAGGCCTTGCTTGCCGGGGCCCAGTCCGCCGGGATGGCCGCTTCGAGATCATCACGCTCCGCCCTGAGTTCAGCCAGCTTCGCTTCGAGCGACGCCTTGCGGGCCACGGCGTTCTCGTCGCTGCTACGAACGCGGCTGATCCGTGTCGAAAGGTCTTTGGTCTCGGCCTCGATCTTGGCGATATCGCTCTGGATCGCCCTGACTTTGCGGTGCAGCGGGCGAAAGCCTTCGGCCTGGGCGTTCAGGGCGGTCTCGGTTCTACGCACCTCCGCCACGCGGTCGAAAGTGGCTTCCGCCTTGCTGAAACTATCGCTTAGAGTTGACCGAAGCTGCTTCGGCAGATAGCTAATATCAAGGCTACGGGCCGCGGCAATGGCCGACCGAAGTTCGCCGCCGTGGGTTTCGTAGGTCTCGAAGAGCATTTCCTCCATGCAATACTGCAGCTTGGGATTGATCGGCGGCGGCGCCGTTTCGGAAGTCAGCGAGATCCGCGCCGGCAGATAGTTGACCAGACTGGGGTAGCTGCCGACGATCACCAGCGCCAAGAGCTGTAAGCCGATGAATGCCACCACGCCCTTATAAATCTGCAGCGTCTTGATCACCGCCGGCGCGACGCCGCGCAGATAGAACAAGGCAAATCCGAACGGCGGCGTAAGAAACGAAGTTTGAATGTTGAGGCCGATCATCACACCAAGCCAGACCGCCGTGACGTTGGCTGAGGGATCAGCCAGCAAGATCGGCGCCACGATCGGAACGACGACCACCGCAATCTCGATGAAGTCGAGGAAGAAACCGAGCAAAAAGATAACCGCCATGACAATGACGAACTGGGTCCAGAAGCCCCCGGGCAGGCCGGTCAGAAACTCGCGCACCAGGTCCTCGCCGCCGAAGGCGCGAAATGCCGCCGTCAACATGGCGGCGCCAAGCAGGATGATGAACACCAATGAGGTGGTCTTGGCAGTCTCGACCATCACGCCCCGCAGGGTGTCTTCGGTCTTCAAGGTGCGCCAGAAACTCCAGGCGACCGCGGCTATGAAGGCAGCGGCTCCGATGCTGGCCAGGACGAGCGCGAACACGTCGCCCCCGGAGTGGATGTTCTTGACGTTGATCGGCGAGATGTTGGTGATCACCGCCAGCCCGATGATCGATACGATCGCCAGCGCCCCTGGGCGGAAGGCGCCCGGCCGGCCTTCATGGAGCCGATAACCAGCCATGACGGTGGCACCGACCGCACCGATGGCACCCGCTTGGTTGACCGTGGCGATGCCCATGATGATCGAGCCCAGCACCACGAAGATCAGGGTCAGCGGCGGCACGAGGATCAGCAGCACCCGCCCGGCGAACTTGGTGTCGAATTTGCCTTCGAACGACACCGGCGGCGCAGCCCTCGGACGAAACAGTGCCAAGGCCAGAATGAAAGCCATGTAGAGCCCGACCAGCACCAGTCCGGGGATGAAGGCGCCCATGAACATGTCGCCCGCGCTGGTCGATACGATGTCGAACTCCGAGGGCATCGACAGCTCGCCGGTCGCCGCTTTGTGCAGCCCCTTGCGGGTCGTGCTCGCCTGGTCGACGGCGCTGGCCAACTGGTCGGCCAGGATGATCAGCACGATCGATGGCGGAATGATCTGGCCCAAGGTACCGGAGGCCGCGATCGTGCCGGTCGCGAGCGGCCGGGAATAGTTGCTGCGCATCATGGCAGGCAGCGAGATCAGCCCCATGGCCACAACGGTCGCCCCAACGATGCCCGTGGTCGCGGCCAGCAGCGCGCCGACGAAGACCACAGAGATGCCCAGGCCGCCGGGTATCGGGCCGAACAGCTGGGCCATGGTGACCAGCAAGTCCTCGGCGATTTTCGACCGCTGCAGCATGATGCCCATGAAAACGAACAGCGGAATGGCGATCAGCGTATCTCGCTCGGCCTCCCAGTAGATGCCGCGAAAGTTGGTCACGCCCGCGGTCAGCCACTGCACCGGCCCGCCTTGAGCGAAAAAGGCGCTGGTGTCGCCGGCAAAGAGGTAGCCGGTCAGGGCCGCCAGGCCGATTGTCAGGATCGCCGAGCCGGGCAAGGCGAAGGCAACCGGAAAGCCGGAGCCCAGGGCCGCCGCCATCAAGATCATCAAGAGCAGGAGGAAGAGCAGTTCCATGGCCGGCGCCTAGCCTCCGTGGCTGCTGTCGCTTGTGGCCCGGCGCTTGCCCGGATCGCCGCGCCAATCTGCGATACCCTCCAAGACATAAGCCGCGAACTGCAGCATCATGGAAATCGCAAAGACCGCCAAAAAGGCCGCCAGTAGGTACTTCACGTACATGCCGAAACCGGACTGCGTCACCTCCAGCGCCAAGAGCGGGCTGGTGATGATGCTGGAGCGTTGTCCCAACCCGATGGCCAGCACCACCCAGCAAAGTGGAATGCCGAGCAACAGCGCGCCGGTCGCGTTGACCAGTCCCTTGGTCCGCTCGGTGAAACCGGAATAGAGTACGTCGACCCGAACATGGCCGTCTTCGAGCAGGGTGTAGGCGGAGGCGAAGAGGAACATCCCGCCGTACCAGAAGCGCACCAAGTCACCCATAAAGGCCTGCTCGTACGAGAACACAAACCGCGTGATGACGATCAGCAGCTCGGCCAAGACCACCAGCAGCGCCAGCCAGGTAAAACCCAAGGTCTTGCTGCGCGCGGCGATGATCAGGGCCAGAACGATGAGTGGCATATGGACGTAGGGGCCGCGGAACTTGTTGCGGCCGAGTTCCTGGGTCAGCTGCTCACCGACCACCGCCTGCAGCAGGCCCTCGACCCGCAGGAAGGATATCAGGGCATCGACAAGGCCGACCAAAAGCACCATCCAGAAAGCCGCACGGACTATGTAGGCCGCAATCGACGTGATGGTCAGGCTGTCCCGGCGCAGGCTGCGGGTCCTCCCCCTAACGACGAAGAGTGCCGGTCCGGCCAGGGCCAGGGCGTACAGCAGAAGCTGCGACCAAGCCAAGGCCGATCCGCCGTCGAAGGCCGCGGCGGCACCCGGCCAGCCCAGCCAGAAGGTCAGATAGACGTTGAGGAGAAAGGCAAAGAGCGTCGCGACGATCGTCCAAGCCACATAGCGAGACGCCTGCGTCAAGGCGCTCGGCACGAAG
>JBFJPL010000185.1:0-5411 GCA_041617155.1 Kiloniellales bacterium | reverse complement strand
CGTGCGCTTCGGCCTGGCCTTCAAGGGGCCGATCTTCCTGGCCCGCACGACCGACGGCGGCGCCACCTGGGAGCCGGCCCGGCAGATCTACGACCCCGGTGCGAACAACCAGACCATCGCCAACCAGGTCGCGGTGCTGCCCGACGGCACGGTGGTCGACGTCTTCACCGAGATCCTGAACAACAAGAACAACGACCGCAGCGGCCCGGGCTTCAGCGTCAACCTCTCGCTCTTGCGCTCGAGCGACAAGGGCGCGACCTGGCGGCCGCGCGGCCAGCCAATCCGCGCCAACCGGATGATCACCAACGGCGCCGGCGCGGTCACGCCCGACACCGGCCAGTCGGTGCGCGACGCGGCGATCCTGTTCGACGTCGCGGTCGACCCTGGCAGCGGCGCGCTCTACGCGGTCTGGCAGGACCTGCGCTTCCGCGGCATCGAGGAGGTCGCCTTCTCGCAGTCGCTGGACGGCGGCTTCACCTGGTCGGCGCCGGTGCGCATCAACCGGACGCCGTTCGACGCCGCCAACCCGCTGCGCGCCCAGGCCTTCCTGCCCTCGGTCGCGGTCAATGGCGACGGCGTGATCGCGGTCACCTACTATGACTTCCGCAACGACGTCACGACCGGCCCGCCGGAGCGCGAGCTGGCCGACCACTTCGTCGCCTTCTGCGACCCGGCGGACGACTGCGCCGACCCCGGCAGCTGGGGCGGCGAGGCGCGCCTGACCGACGCCTCCTTCGACTACCGCCTGGCGCCCCAGGCGAACGGCCTGTTCCTCGGCGACTACATGGGCCTCTCGAGCGCCGGCGAGACCTTCATCGCCGTCTTCGGCGTGACCAACGCCGCGCCCGACAACCCGAGCGACATGGTCTCGCGCCGGTTCACGCCGTAGGGGGCGAGGCAACGCGGCAACGAGAGGTTCGACCGGGCGTGGGGGCACGCTCCGCGCCCAGCACGAGCCCGGCAAGCCGGCCCTTCGGGACCGGCTTTTGCCTTTGGCGGGTCCGGTTATAGGCTCTCAACGGACTCCGAAACACGGACCTGTCCGGATTCCCCCATTACCACTCCATGCCCTTGGATCGAGTTGGCGTGGACAATACCGACTTAAGCCGTAAGACTGCATAGCCGAACGGAGTAACACTTTGACAGCTCAGACATTAGAGTAGAAGGCACCCCCCACCCCATGTCCCACCCCCTCTTCGACCTCACCAGCCGCCGCGCGCTCGTCACCGGGTCCAGCCAGGGCTTGGGCTTGGCCATGGCGCGGGGGTTGGGGCAGGCGGGGGCGGCGGTGGTGCTGAACGGGCGCGATGGCGGCAAGCTGGGGCGGGCGGTGGCGAAGCTGCGCGACCAGGACATCGCGGCCGAGGGGGTGGCCTTCGACGTGACCGACGGGGCGGCGGTCGAGGCCGGCGTGGCCCAGATCGAGGAAGGGCAGGGGCCGATCGACATTCTTGTGAACAACGCGGGGATACAGGTGCGGAAGCCCCTGGCCGAGTTCGCCGAGGCCGACTGGCGGGCGGTGATCGAGACCAATCTGACCGGCGTGTTCCTGGTGGCGCAGGCCGTCGCGCGGCGCATGATCGCGCGCGGCGCCGGCAAGATCATCAACATCTGCTCGCTGATGAGCGAGGTCGGCCGACCGACCATCGCGCCCTATACCGCGGCCAAGGGCGCGGTCAAGATGCTGACCAAGGGCATGTGCGCCGAGTGGGCGCCCTTGGGCCTCCAGGTCAACGGCATCGGCCCGGGCTACTTCGCGACCGAGATGAACCGGGCGTTGATCGACGACACCGCCTTCAACGACTGGGTCTGCAAGCGCACCCCGGCCGGGCGCTGGGGTGAGCCCGAGGAGCTGGCCGGCGCGGCGATCTTCCTGGCCTCGGCCGCCTCCGACTTCGTCAACGGCCAGGTGCTCTACGTCGACGGCGGCATGCTGGCGGTGGTCTGAGTCAGAGGACAGAAGACAGGGATCAGGTATCAGATGGCCGCCTGTCCTCTGATCCCTGATCCCTGATCCCTGATTTCCGCGCAGCGGAAATCGTGTAGACTGGGGCGACGCATCGGGAGGAAGCGCCATGACGGATACCAGCGATGTCCGGCGCATCGTCGAAAAAGCCCTCGCGAATGCCAAGGAAGCAGGTCTCGACGTAACCAAGCAGTCCGAGCACGCCATGCGGGCCCTGCTTCAGATGCATCCCGAGCTGACCGACGAGAAAGCGCGCCAGGCCGTGCTCAGGATCCTGCGGCCCTACTGACGGGCCCGTCGGACCGCTCTTCCGGCGCCCGACGCCAAGCGTGCCGGGAGGGTGGTGCTCGTGCGCCGCCGGCAGCCTCCCGCCGCGCCCGGCAAGCGGCCTTGAGCGCGGCCGCGGCCGCTTGTCTCGCCCGCCGCGCATGAAACGCCTTGGGAGGGGAAAGCCAATGCCACTCAACTGCGCCACGCCAAACGACGTCCTGAAGGTGATCAAGGACCACAAGGTGCGCATGATCGACGTGCGCTTCACCGACCTGCCGGGGGTCTGGCAGCACTTCTCGGTGCCGCCCTCGGCGGTCGACGCCGAGGCCTTCGAGGAAGGCATCGGCTTCGACGGCTCCTCGATCCGCGGCTTCCAGGAGATCCACGAGAGCGACATGCTGGTGATCCCGGATCCGGCCAGCGCCTTCCTCGACCCCTTCACCGAGGAGGCCACCCTGGTGATGATCTGCAACGTGCGCGATCCCCTGACCGGCAGCGCCTACAGCCGCGACGCCCGCCACGTGGCGCAGAAGGCCGAGGCTTATCTCGCCGGCACCGGCGTCGGCGACACCGCCTACTTCGGGCCCGAGGCCGAGTTCTTCGTGTTCGACGAGGTGCGCTACGGCGAGGGCACCAACCACGGCTTCTACCAGGTCGAGTCGGCCGAGGGCAGCTGGAACTCGGGCCGCGAGGAGGCGCCCAACCTGGGCCACAAGCCGCGTCCCAAGGAGGGCTACTTCCCGGTGCCGCCGACCGACGCCATGCAAGACCTGCGCACCGCCATGGTGCTTGCCCTGGAGGAGATCGGCATCGCCGTCGAGGCGCACCACCACGAGGTCGCGACCGGCGGCCAGGGCGAGATCGACATGCGCTTCACCACCCTGACCCGCATGGCCGACAACCTGATGATCTACAAGTACGTGGTCAAGAACGTGGCGCGCCGGCGCGGCATGACCGCGACCTTCATGCCCAAGCCCCTGTTCGAGGACAACGGCTCGGGCATGCACACCCACCAGAGCCTCTGGCAGGATGGGAAGCCGGTGTTCGCGGGCGAAGGCTACGCCGGGTCGAGCGACGTCATGCGCCACTACATCGGCGGCCTGCTCGAGCACACGCCGGCGCTGCTGGCGCTCTCGGCGCCGACCACCAACTCCTACCACCGCCTGGTGCCGGGCTTCGAGGCGCCGGTCAACATCGCCTACTCGCAGCGCAACCGCTCGGCCGCCTGCCGGATTCCCATGTACTCGCCGAGCCCGGCGGCGAAGCGGGTCGAGTTCCGCTGCCCCGATCCCTCGTGCAACGCCTACCTGGCCTTCGCCGCCCAGCTGATGGCCGGGCTCGACGGCGTGCAGAACCGGCTCGACCCCGGCGAGCCGATGGACAAGAACCTCTACGACCTGCCGCCCGAGGAGCTGGTCGACGTCAAGTCGACCCCCGGCTCGCTGGGCGCGGCGCTCGACGCGCTCGAGGCCGACCACGCGTTCCTGCTCAAGGGCGAGGTCTTCACCAAGGACGTGATCGAGACCTACCTGGACTACAAGCGCAGCCGCGAGGTCGACGCCCTGCGCCTGCGCCCGCACCCCTACGAGTTCTTCCTCTACTACGACATCTGAGGTCAATGGACAGAAGTCAGAAGTCAGAAGTCAGTTGTTTGTCCGGTATCTGACTTCTGACTTCTGGCCCGAGCGAAGGGAGGGCCCCCATGAAAGCCTGCGTGCTGTACAGCGCCGAGGACATCCGTCTCGAGGACTGGGACCAGGGCGCGCTCGGCCCCGACCAGGTGCGCATCCGCTTCGGCGCGGGCGGCATCTGCGGCTCCGACCTGCACTACTACTTCGAGGGCCGGGTCGGCGACTTCGCGGTTAAGGAGCCCTTCGTGCTGGGCCACGAGATGGCCGGCGAGATCGTCGAGCTGGGCGCCGCGGTCGAGGGACTCAAGCTCGGCCAGCGGGTTACGGTCGACCCGAGCCTGGCCTGCGGCGACTGCCGCTTCTGCCGCATGGGCCGCGCCAACCACTGCGAGAACATGCGCTTTCTGGGCAGCGCCAGCCTGATGCCGCACGTCCAGGGCGCGTTCCAGGAGCTGCTGACCGTGCGCGCCCGGCAGTGCTTCGTGGTGCCCGACACCCTGTCCTACAACGTCGCCGCCTGCGCCGAGCCGCTGTCGGTCGCGCTGCACGCGGTGGCGCAGGCCGGCGGGCTGCTGGGCCGCAGCGTGCTGGTCGCGGGCTGCGGGCCGATCGGCGCGCTCACGGTGATCGCCGCGCGCCTGGCCGGCGCCGGCCGGATCACCGTGACCGACCTGGCCGAGCGGCCGCTCGCGGTCGCCAGGCTGGTCGGCGCCGACGAGACCTTCAACGTCGGGCGCGAGCCCGGCGCGCTCGAGCGCTTCAAGGCCGGCAAAGGCCACTTCGACGTCGCCTTCGAGGCCTCGGGCAGCGCCGCGGCCTTGGCCGACTGCGTGGCGGCGACCCGGGCGGCCGGGCGGATCGTGCAGATCGGCATGATGGCGCCGGGCGACGTCGGCGTGCCGGTCAACCGGATCATGGCCAAGGAGCTCGAGCTGGTCGGCACCTTCCGGTTCCACGAGGAGTTCGCCTGGGCGGTCCGCTGCCTGGTCGAGGGCGCGGTCGACGTCGAGCCGATCCTGAGCGCCAGCTTCCACGTCTCCAACCTGGACGCCGCGTTCCGCGCCGCGCGCGACCGCGCGGCCAACATGAAGGTGCAGATCCACTTCTAGGCAGGCGCTTGCCGTCTTTCGTCTCTCTCCGGGCCTCGGCAGGATCACCATTTATGGTGGCGGCGCGACGCGGCGCCGGCCGGCCCGCGCGACAAACCACGATGCCGGCATGTCGCTTCGATGACATTTTTCCACACGCGTCTTATGGGATTGTCATCCTTATGGAAGCCTGTTAGCGTTAACAATCAATCGGGGATTACGGGTACTTAGGTCAGAGGGTATAGACGGGGCAGGCAGTCCGACAGCCATACCGAGCAAGCAAGAAACAAAAACACGACAATGGGCCGGACCGGAATCCTACTCTTATAGCGTGCTGTGCTAGCGCTCGTCTTGCCGCTCGGGGCCAGGGGCTGGGAGGCAGGTTATGGCGTATCCATTCGGTCAGACGCAGCCGGGCGGTCTGAGGGCCAAGGCCGGACGCGGACAGGGGTGGCG
>JBFJPL010000184.1:0-5436 GCA_041617155.1 Kiloniellales bacterium | reverse complement strand
CTGGGCCAGCACGACCCGGGCGGGCTCGAGGTGCTGACGGCCGATCTTGCGGCTTTCCGCGCGGCGCTGACACGGGAAAACCACACGCTCAAACGATCGCTCACCGACCCCCGCAACTTCAGCGGAATCGGCAATGCCTACTCCGACGAAATCCTGCACCGGGCCCGCCTTTCGCCGATCGCGATGAGCCAGAAGCTGACCGGTGAGGAGGCCGAACGGCTCTACCAGGCCACCCGCGAGACGCTACGCCATTGGATCGAGGTGCTGCGTCGGGAGACGGGCGAGGGCTTTCCGGAAAAAGTCACGGCCTTCCGGGACGAGATGGCGGTGCACGGCAAGTATGGGAAGCCCTGCCCGGCCTGCGGCACGCCGGTGCAGCGCATCCGCTATGCGACCAACGAAACCAACTATTGCCCGCGCTGCCAGACCGAAGGACATGTTCTCGCCGACCGTGCGCTTTCACGCCTGCTCAAGAAGGACTGGCCACGCACGCTTGAGGAGCTGGAAAAGCTCGGCAAGGCACAGACGCTGTAACGAGCGGCGAAATTGGCCGGCTGAACCGGAAGGTTCTTTGCTAGCCATATAATCGCCTACACAAGAGCAGGCGCGTTCTGCGGCATTTAATCGCTGGCGTTGGTTGAAATACTTCCGGTCAATACATCTCAAACTGTAGAGCCAATTCCATCCGATCAGTAAAGAAAAGCAACAAATTATTAAGCAAAAAACCCTACAAGGAGAACATATTTTTCACCCGACAGGCGGAATCCAAGACCCAGGAAAATAGGCCATTCGCCAGCTTGAGAGGAAGCAATGAAATCCAAAGTTGTCCTAACCATCGCCGCTGTGGGCGTTCTTGGCATCGGCGCAGCGGCTTACTGGAACACGCAGTCCAAGGGTCCGCGGATCCTTTTCATCGACTCCTACCACGAAGGCTACGAGTGGAGCGACGGCATCACCGCGGGCGTCAAGCAGGTGCTGGCCGATCAGAAGGTCGAGCTGCGGATCCATCGGATGGATACCAAGCGCAACACCTCCGAGGAGTTCAAGAAGAATGCCGCGCTCAAGGCGAAAGCCGTCATCGAAGATTTCAACCCGGACATCGTGATCGCGGCTGACGACAACGCCTCTAAATACCTCATCGTGCCCTACTACCGCGGTGGCAAGCTGCCATTCGTTTTTGCCGGTGTTAACTGGGATGCATCGATCTACGGCTTCCCGGCCAGCAACGTGACCGGCATGGTGGAAGTCAGCGCGGTGCGCGAGATGATCGAAATCGTGCAAAACATCTCCGGCGGCGAACGCATTGGCTCGCTGGGAGGCGACACGACGACGATGCGCAAGGAAGTCGAGAAGACCAAGGAGATCCTCGGCATAGAGTTCGACGAGGTGGTCTACGTCAAGACCTTCGACGAATGGAAGCGCGAGTTCATCGCGATGCAGGACAAGGTCGATATCGTTTACATGTACAACAACGCCGGCATTGAGGGCTGGGACAACGACCAGGCGACCGCCTTCGTACGTGAGAACACCAAAGTGCCTAGTGCGTCGGTCCAATCCTGGATGGCGCCCTATGTCTTGGTGACCCACACGAAGGATCCGGTGGAGCAGGGCGAATACGCCGCGCAGACCGCGATGCGGATTCTCCACGGCACCTCGCCGGCGGCCATCCCGCTGACCACCAACCGGCGCGGCCGCACGATTATCAACAACGGCTTGGCCAGACAGCTCAACTTGGAGATCCCGGCCAGTGTCATCCAGGCGGCGGACGACGTTCTGCGGTAACGACATGCTGACTGCATCTGATAGGCGGCCGGCCAGTGCTTCGGGCCGGCCGTTTTTCTAACGGAATGTGCCGAGGGCAGACATGAGAAAGCATCTGATCGCCATTGCGGCCGGCTTGCTGCTGTGGTCCGCGGCACCGACCCAAGGCGAAGCGGCGGAGCTTCGTTGGGTCGGCTGCGTCGAATCGAAACGTGGTTTCATGGATGTCCTGGCGGCCGCCTATGAAGAGGAAACCGGGTCAAAGATCACGCTGAAAGCGCTCGATGTCAGGCAAGGCATACTCGCCGTCGCCTCGGGCAGTGCCGACATGGGCGGCAGCGGTCGGCACAAGCTACCCGAGGACGACAGGAGCGTTCGGCTGATACCCGTCGCTTGGGACGCCTTGGTGGCGGTGGTCCATCCGACCAACCCGGTGAAGCACATTTCGCTCGAAAACCTGCGTGCGGTCTTCAACGGAACCATCACCAATTGGCGGGAGCTCGGCGGTGCGGACGCACGGATCGAGGTCGTCGTGCGCCAAGACCCGACCTCCGGTGTCGGCGTGCTCGGCCGGGAGCTGTTGTTCCACAACTCAAGCCACAGCTTCCCGAGCGGCGCGACCCAGGCGAAATCGAGCGGCAGCTTGGAAAAGCGGGTCGCGACACAACGCTACGCCATCGCGCTTTCCGCAACCAGCGCCGGCAAGCCGAGTGGCGTCAGTATGCTGAGCATAGATGGCACGGGACCGACCTACCGGAACGTCGCCTCCGGCAACTACCCCCTGGCCCGGCCGCTCTACCTTGTCGTACCCAAAGACGCCTCGGACCAGGTCAAGGCCTTCGCCAAGTTCGCGATCACGTCTGGCGGGCAAGAAAGCCTGAAACGGGCCGGAACCGTAAACATCGCCGAAGGTGCCAACCTGTGGAAACGCTATCGCGAGGCGATGTCGCAGCTGCGCAAGCAAGGCAACTTCTGAGCGACGCTCTGTCGCGTCGAACCGCGCTCCTTAGCCGGTCCAATCCAGCACCACCTTGCCGGACTGGCCGGAGCGCATGACGTCGAAGCCTTCCTGGAAGTCCGCTATCGGAAAATGGTGGGTCAGGATCGGCATGACGTCGAGCCCGCTCTGCAGCATCGAGGTCATCTTATACCAGGTCTCGAAGATCTCGCGGCCGTAGATGCCCTTCAGCGTCAGGCCCTTGAAGATCACCTGGTGCCAGTCGATCGTCGCGTCACCCGGCGGGATGCCCAGCATGGCGATGTGGCCGCCGTGGATCATGGCCTGGAGCATGTCGCGGAAGGCCGCCGGGTTGCCTGACATCTCCAGGCCGACGTCGAAGCCTTCCAGCATGCCGAGTTCGTGCATCGCAGCCTCGATGCTGCCCTCGGACACGTTGACCGTGCGGGTCGCGCCCATCTGCCTGGCGAGCTCCAGGCGGTAGTCGTTGACATCGGTGACGACCACATGGCGCGCGCCGACGTGGCGGGCGATCGCCGCCGCCATGATGCCGATCGGCCCGGCGCCGGTGATCAGCACGTCCTCCCCGACCAAGTCGAAGGACAGCGCCGTATGGGTGGCATTGCCCAGCGGATCAAGGATCGAGGCGACCTCGTCGGAGATGTCGTCCGGCAGGTGATAGGCGTTCATCGCCGGGATCACCAGGTACTCGGCGAAGGCGCCAGGCCGATTGACGCCGATACCCTGGGTGTTGCGGCACAGATGGCGCCGCCCGGCACGACAGTTGCGGCACTGGCCGCAGGTGATGTGGCCCTCGCCCGAGACCCGGTCGCCCGGTTTGAAGCCGGCCACCTCGCTGCCGACCTCGGCAACCACACCGGAAAATTCGTGACCCACGGTCATGGGCACGGGGATGGTCTCCTGCGACCATTCGTCCCAGTTGTAGATATGAATATCGGTACCGCAGATCGCCGTCTTGCGCACCTGCACCAGCAGATCGTTGTGCCCGACCTTCGGCTCCGGCACTTCATCGAGCCAGAGACCCGGCTCCGCTTTGGCTTTGACCAGCGCTTTCATGGTTCGACGCTTCCTACAGGTGTTTTGACCGCGTGAGGGCCGGGTCGGGGTGGTGCCATGCCGTCGGCGATGGCAATCCCGCTCACGATATCACACCCAGTTCACGGCCGACCTTGGCGAAGGCGGCGAGCGCTCGGTCGATCTGTTCGGCCGTGTGCGCGGCCGACATCTGGGTCCGGATGCGCGCCTGGCCACGCGGCACCACCGGGAAGGAAAAGCCGATTACGTAGATGCCCTCGACCAGAAGTCGCGCAGCCATGTCCTGGGCCAGCTTGGCGTCGCCCAGCATGACCGGGATGATCGGGTGCTCGCCCGGCACCAGCCGGAAACCGAGAGCTTCCAGCCCGGCGCGGAAGCGCTGGCTGTTGGCGGACAGGCGGTCGCGCAACTCGCCGCTCGCCTCGAGCAGGTCGAGCACCTTGATCGAGGTGGCGGCGATCACCGGGGCCAGGCTGTTGGAGAAGAGGTAGGGCCGCGAGCGTTGGCGCAGCCACTCGACGACTTCCTTGCGGGCCGCGGTATAGCCGCCCGAGGCGCCGCCCAGGGCCTTGCCCAGCGTGCCGGTCAGAATGTCGACCTTGTCCGCCACGCCATGGTGCTCGGGCGTGCCGCGCCCGCCCTGCCCGAGGAAGCCGACGGCATGGGAGTCGTCAACCATGACCAGAGCCTTGTAACGCTCCGCAAGACCGCAGATCGCCGGCAGGTTGGCGATGATGCCATCCATGGAGAAGACCCCGTCGGTCGCGATCAGGCGGAAGCGACAGTCCTCGGCCTCCTTCAGTTTGGCTTCGAGATCGGCCATGTCGTTATTGGCGTAGCGCAGGCGCCGGGCCTTACAGAGACGCACGCCGTCGATGATCGACGCGTGATTCAGCGCATCGCTGATGACCGCGTCCTGCTCGCCGAGCAGGGTTTCGAACAGGCCGGTATTGGCATCGAAGCAGGAGGAATAGAGGATCGTGTCCTCCGTACCGAGGAACGCGGAGAGCCGGGCTTCCAGCTCCTTGTGATCGCTCTGGGTGCCGCAAATGAAGCGCACCGACGACATGCCGTAGCCGTAGCGCTCCAGCGCCGCCTGGGCCGCTTCAATCAGCGCCGGATGGCTCGACAGGCCGAGGTAGTTGTTGGCGCAGAAGTTGATGACCTCTTTACCGCCGACCTCGATGGCAGCCGCCTGAGGCGAGGCGATGACGCGCTCGTCCTTATAGAGGCCGGAGTCCCGAAGCGCCGCCGTCTCGCTGCGCAAGTGATCTAGAAACGCGGGGTCCATTGAAGTCGTCCATAGAGCAGAGGCCCGGGTGGGGCGTGAGGTCGTTTGATGCGTTAGCACAGTTTCACCGTGAACGCCAATGACGGGCAATGGATCGGTGGAACAACGACCGCGCCGACCACGGGCTGTTCTGAACGGCCGCTAGATTGCCAAACGCCATTAGTAGGGGTCGGTGTGGATGTTGCTTGGCTCCAGGCCACGGGTGGTCAGCTGCGCAACCACCGCTCGGACCATGGCGGGCGGCCCCGCGAGATAGGCCTTGAAGCCCGAAAGGTTATGCAGGTCCTCGGCCACGGCGTCGCCGACCAGGCCTTGCCGGTACCGGCTATCACCCTGGGAATCGGACAGCACCGGTACGAAGCGCAGGTTT
>JBFJPL010000183.1:0-5480 GCA_041617155.1 Kiloniellales bacterium | reverse complement strand
GCTGTGTCGCCTACCTGGACAAGCGGCTCTACGACCGGGCGATCGCCGATTGCAGCCGGTCGATCGCGTTGAACCTGGAGCCCAACCTGCAATGGGCCTACCGCAACCGGGCCCTGGCCCATGGCAACAGCGGCGACCACGGCCGCGCCATCGAGGATTTCACCGCCGCCATCCGGATCGATCCACAATATGCCGCCGCCTACGTCGGGCGCGGCTGGTCCTACAGTCGGCAGGGCTTGTACGAACGGGCCTTGCAGGACTACACGACCGCCCTCGGGATCGAGCCGCGCCATGCCCTGGCCTACAACAACCGCTGTCTGGTCCATCGCCGGATCGGGCAAGTCGAGCGGGCGATCGCCGACTGCAGCCGCGCCATCGAGCTGGACCTGGGAGCCGAGCAGCACTGGGCCTATGCGAACCGGGCCTGGGCCTATCTCGACAAGCGGGGCTATGACCTGGCGATCGCGGACTACGACAGGGCTATCGCGCTGAAGCCGAACTACGCCCGCGCCTTTTATGGCCGCGGCCGGGCCTTTCAGGCCAAGGGCGATCGGCGGCGAGCTGCACGCGACTACCGGCGGGCGGCCGAACTCGAGCCCGCCAACCCTCTCTACAGCGCCGCCAGCCTCCGCGACAACGCCTTGGCCGCCATGATCACGGCCATCACCGGGCTGATCGGCGCCTACACCTTCGGCGCAACCGCCCGGCGGCGCGGCTGGCGCAAGGTCCAGCTGTCGCTGGCCGTTCTCGTCGGCTTCCTGGTGGGCGCTGGCGCCGGGCTTCTATCGGCCACCGCTTCCCTCTTCGTTTGATCCTCCATTCAGGCGATTCCGCTGTGGCTTCGCCGGGCCGGATGCGCTAACTCTGTCGGCGAATGGGGACCGGGCCAGGGCGCCCCGGCGGAGCCGGGGCGGAGCCGTCCGTCCACAGGAGGGAGAAGACACCGTGGCCGACAAAGGACCGGTCGTCAGCCGATTTGGACTGAGCCACCATCGCGTCCGCAAATACACCACCGCATACTGGAATCTGAGCGCGCCGGCGCTGATCGAGGAGACGCTGCGTCGCGGCGACGGCGGCCTGGCCGAGGGCGGCGCCCTGGTGGTGCTGACCGGCCAACACACCGGCCGCTCGCCGAAAGACAAATTCATCGTCGAAGAGCCCGGCAGCGCGGACAACATCTGGTGGGGCGACGTCAACGTAGCCATGTCCGAGGCCCATTTCGAAGGCCTGCACAAGAAGGTGTTGGCCTACTTCGAGAACCGCGAGCTATTCGTGCAGGACCTCCACACCGGGGCCGACCCGGAATACCGCCTGCCGGTGCGCGTGGTCAGCGAAAGCGCGTGGCACAGCCTTTTCGCCCGCAACATGTTCCTCAGGCCCGGGCACGACGTCCTGGCCGGCTTCGAGCCGGCCTTCACCGTGCTCCATGCACCCAACCTGGAGGCCGACCCGGAGACCGACGGCACCAATTCGGGCACCTTCGTGGTGTTGAACTTCGCCCAAGGCCTGGTCCTGATCGGCGGCACCAGCTATGCCGGCGAGATCAAGAAGTCGATCTTCTCGATCCTCAACTACCTGCTGCCCGAGCGCGACGTGCTACCGATGCACTGCTCGGCCAACATCGGGCTGGCCGGCGACGCGGCGATTTTCTTCGGCTTATCCGGCACCGGCAAGACGACCCTGTCGGCCGACGGCACGCGCAGCCTGATCGGCGACGACGAGCACGGCTGGTCGGCCAAGGGCGTGTTCAACTTCGAGGGCGGCTGTTACGCTAAGGTGATCAACCTCTCGGCCGAGGCGGAGCCGGAGATCTACGCCACCACGCGGCGCTTCGGCACGGTGCTGGAAAACGTCGTGGTGGACCCGGAGACCCGCCGCCTGGACCTGGACGACAACCGCCATACCGAGAACACCCGCGCCAGCTATCCGCTCGACTTCATTCCCAACGTCAACTTGAGCGGCCAGGGCGGCCAGCCCAAGAACATCGTCATGCTGACCGCCGACGCCTTCGGCGTCTTGCCGCCGATTTCGCGCCTGACGCCGGAACAGGCCATGTACCACTTCCTGTCCGGCTATACCGCGCGGGTCGCCGGCACGGAAAAGGGCCTGGGCAAGGCGCCGGCGGCGACCTTCTCGACCTGTTTCGGTGCGCCCTTCATGCCGCGCCACCCCTCGATCTACGCCGGGATGTTGGGCCGCAAGATGGCCGAGACCGGCGCCAAGTGCTGGCTGGTCAACACCGGCTGGACCGGCGGCGCCTACGGGGTCGGCCACCGCATGGCGATCGCCCACACCCGCTCCATGGTGCGCGCCGCGCTCGACGGCCGCCTGGCCGAGGTCTCGACTGTAAGGCATCCGGACTTCGGGCTGGCCATACCGGAGAGCTGCCCCGAGGTGCCCGAAGGCGTGCTCGACCCGAAGAGCACCTGGGCGGACAAGCAGGCCTACGACCAGACCGCGCGCGAGCTGACCAGGCGCTTCGAGGGCAACTTCAAGCAGTTCGAGCCCTATGTCGACGACCGGGTCAAGGCCGCCGGCATCTACGCGGCGGCGTGATGCGGTCAAGGAGGGCAACATGACGTCACCGGCAACCGCCATCGTGATCGGCGTCGGCCCGGGCCTGGGTCTGGCCCTGGTACGGCTGTTCGCCAAGTCGGGCATGCAGGTCGCCATGGCGGCGCGCAGCGGCGACCGCTTGGACACGCTGCGGCCCGGCGAGTACGGCGATCTGGTCAGGGCCTATTCCTGCGACAGCACGGATCCCGGATCGGTCGAAGCGCTGTTCGCCAAGGCCGCCAGCGAGTTGGGCGATCCCGGCCTGGTGGTCTACAACGCCGGCGCCTACAAGCCGGGCGGCATACTGGAGATCACCGCCGAGGATTTCGAGCGCTGCTGGAAGGTCGGCTGCCTGGGCGGCTTCCTGGTCGGCCAGGCGGCGGCGCGGCGCATGGTGACCCATGGCCAGGGCACGATCATCTTCACCGGTGCGACCGCGGCGCTGCGCGGCGGCAAGGACTTCGCCAACCTGGCGGTGCCCAAGTTCGGACTGCGCGCGCTGGCCCAGTCCATGGCCCGCGAGCTCGGGCCCCAGGGCATCCACGTGGCCCACGTGGTGATCGACGGCCAGATCGAGTCCGAGCGCTACGGGCATCTGCTCGCAGAGCGCGGTCCGGATTCGCTGCTCAAGCCGGACGACATCGCCCAAGCCTACCTACAGCTGCACCAGCAGCCGCGCAGCGCCTGGACCCAGGAGCTGGATTTGCGTCCCTGGGTCGAAAAGTTCTAGCTGGACCGCTTGGCCCGCCGCCTTTCGAGCTGCAGCCAGCTCCTGGGCGCCTCGTTCTCCGCGCCGTCGAGTTCGAAGAACAGTTCGGCCATCAGGTCGTCCAGAGCCTTGGCGTGCTGCGCCTTGTCGGGCAGGCCGGGGTTGGCGTTCGGCTTCGCATTTCGATTCGGCTCTCCGGCCTGGTCTTCCGCGTTGCCCGTGTTGGCCGGCTCGTCAGCCGCGTCCATGATCGTTCTCCGCTATTCTGTTGACCATGAGAGTTGCAGGCAAGGTATGCATCAAATAATGAACCGGGCGTTGACGCGGCTGGACGCGCGATGATTCGCCTGCAATCATCAGCCCATGATCGGCAGCCTGGACGCTCTTTTGGCCGCGACCGTGCTGTTCGTCGGCGGCCACTTCATCCTCTCGGGCTTGGCACTGCGCCGGCCGCTGGTAAAGCTTCTGGGCGACCAGGGGTTTCGCATCTTCTATGCCCTGGTCGCCCTGGTCGCCTTCGCCTGGATGCTCGCCGCCTATCGCGCGGCGCCGGTCGAGGTGGTCTGGAGCCCGCCGGCCGCTTTTGCCTGGGTGCCGCTGATCGTCATGCCGGTTGCCCTGCTGCTGGTGGTCTGCGGCCTGACCACACCGAGCACGACCATGGTCGGCGGCGAGGCGTACCTGAGGGACCCGGCGACCCACGACCTGACGCCCGGCATCCTGCGCATCACCCGCCACCCCTTCCTATGGGGCACGTCGCTGTGGGCCGCCAGCCACCTGCTGACCAACGGCGACGCCGCCAGCATGATCCTGATGGCCGGCATCCTGGTGTTGTCCCTGGGCGGCATGAAGCACATCGACCTACGCCGCGAGGCCAGCCTGGGCGGCGCCTGGGGGCCGGTCAAACTGATCACCAGCGTCCTGCCCTTCGCGGCCATCGCCACCGGGCGCACCACGATCGACTGGCCGGGCATCGGCTGGTGGCGGCCGGCGGTCGCCCTGTTCCTCTATGCCGCCTTGCTGCACCTGCACCCCTGGCTGATCGGGGTCAGCGCCATGCCGGTCTAGCCGGCGCACGGCCTGGGGCATTTTTCAATCAGTCGGAACCAGCCCGCTCTCTCTCCCGGCCGCCCATATCATACGATCCGGTGGGCGGCCGGGAGGGGGAGCGGGCCGGCGCCGATTCTATTCGAACGGATAACGCGCTAGCGCTTCTGCCGGTTGAGCAGCCGTAGCCTGAGCGCGTTCAGTTTGATGAAGCCCTCGGCGTCGCGCTGGTCGTAGACCTCGTCCTCCTCGAAGGTCACGTGCTCGAGGGAATAGAGGCTGCCCGGCGCCTTGCGCCCGGCCACGGTGACGCTGCCCTTGTAGAGCTTGAGGCGTACCGTGCCGGTCACGGTCTGCTGGCTCCGGTCGATCGCCGCCTGCAGCATCTCGCGCTCCGGCGCGAACCAGAAGCCGTTGTAGATCAGCTCGGCGTAGCGCGGCATGAGCTCGTCCTTCAGGTGCGCCGCGCCGCGGTCCAGCGTGATCGACTCGATCGCCCTGTGCGCCGCGATCAGCACCGTGCCGCCCGGCGTCTCGTAGACGCCGCGGCTCTTCATGCCGACGAAGCGGTTCTCCACCAGATCGAGGCGGCCGATGCCGTTGGCCCCGCCCAGCTCGTTGAGCCGGGTGAGCAGCGCGGCGGGTGACAGGCGCTCGCCGTCGACCGCCACCGGGTCGCCGCGCTCGAACTCGATCTCCACGTGAGTCGGCTTGTCGGGCGCGGCCTCCGGCGCGACGCTGCGCGAGAAGACGTACTCCTCCGGCGCCTGCCAGGGGTCCTCCAGCACCTTGCCCTCGGCCGAGATGTGCAGCAGGTTGGCGTCGACCGAGAAGGGCGCCTCGCCGCGCTTGTCCTTGGCTATCGGGATCTGGTGCCGTTCGGCGAAGTCGATCAGCTTGCGGCGGCTGTTGAGGTCCCATTCACGCCAGGGCGCGATCACCTTGATGTCCGGGTTGAGCGCATAGTAGGCGAGCTCGAAGCGGACCTGGTCGTTGCCCTTGCCGGTGGCGCCGTGGGCGACCGCGTCGGCACCGGTCTCGCGGGCGATCTCGATCTGGCGCTTGGCGATCAGCGGCCGGGCGATCGAGGTGCCGAGCAGGTAGCAGCCCTCGTAGAGCGCGTTGGCGCGGAACATCGGAAAGACGTAGTCGCGCACGAAGACCTCGC
>JBFJPL010000182.1:0-5511 GCA_041617155.1 Kiloniellales bacterium | reverse complement strand
GGTCGGGCTGATCAAGGACGCGCCGACGGCGCCGGAAGCCCCGAAAACTCAATGATCCACGGTTCGGCCCGGGCGGCCTGCGTCCACTCGATCAAGTCCGGCCAAGCCAAGACCGCGTCGCGGTAGGCTGCCGCCGTGCCGTCGAGCGCCACGTCGTAGGTCACGAAGCGCGTCACCATCGGCGCGAAGGCGGCGTCGGCCAAGGTGAAGCGACCGAACAGGAAGGCTCCGTCCCGGCCGAAGCGGCTGCGGCAGTCGTGCCAAAGGGCGACGATGCGGGCAACCTCGTCGCCGACTCCGGGCGGCATGGCGAACCCCGGATGTCGGCCACGCAGATCCATGGGCAGGTTGCGGCGCAGTCCCACGAAACCGGCATGCATCTCGGCGACGACCGCGCGGGCGATCGCCCGGGCCACCGGGTCGCTTGGCCAGAGGCCGGCATCCGGGAACCGCTCCGCCAGGTATTCGCCGATCGCCAGTGAATCCCAGACGGTCAGGTCGCCGTGCCGCAGGACCGGAACCCGGCCGCTCGGACTCGTGGCCAGAATGCGCGCCCGGCTGTCCGCTTGGCGCAGCGGAATGACGATTTCATCGAAGCTGGCGCCGGTCTGCTTCAAGGCCAGCCAACCGCGCAGCGACCACGAGGAATAACATTTGTTGCCTAGGGTGATGGTAAATTCTGTCATCTGCGGGTAATCCTCCTGTCGCCGGGCTCGGGCGAAACGTCAGGCAAGGAACCTACCCGCGCCGCGGGGAGTCGCAAAAGGGAGATCGTCAATCCATGCCCGATTACCTTGCGGCGCGTGCCAGGTTCGGCACCGTGCCGATCACACTGATGACGGCCGAGCAGCTGGACGGCTGGTTGGAACGGCAATCCAAGGCTGTTTCCGCCTGGGTCAAGAGCACCGGGTTCACAGCGAAACCGGACAGCATCTGCCTCCTGCCCGCGGCCAATGGTCCGCTGGAAGGGGTGCTGGCCGGGCACGACCCGGCGGAAGGCCCATGGGCCTGTGCCGGATTGCCCATGGCCCTGCCCGAGGGCAGCTACCGGATCGAGCCGGAGCCGGCGGCCGAGCTGGCCGGACAGCTCGCGCTGGGCTGGGCCCTGGGCTGCTATGCCTTTACGCGTTATCGCAAGAGCGAGCGTCGCCCCGCCACCCTGGTCTGGCCCAAGGCGGCCGACCGCGCGGCGGTCGAGGGCGCGGCCTCGGGCATCGCCCTGGTGCGCGACCTCATCAACACGCCGGCGGGCGACATGGGCCCGGCGGAGTTGTCCGACGCCGCCAAGGACCTGGCGCAAGCCCACAAGGCGCGTCTCAGCGTTACCCTCGGCGATCAGCTATTGAAAAAGAACTATCCGGCGGTGCACGCGGTGGGCCGGGCGAGCAGCCGCGCGCCACGGCTGATCGACCTGCGCTGGGGCGATAAAGGCCCGCGGGTGACCCTGGTCGGCAAGGGCGTCTGCTTCGATTCCGGCGGTCTCGACCTCAAGTCGGCGGCCGGCATGCTGTTGATGAAAAAGGATATGGGCGGCGCGGCTCATGTTCTGGGCTTGGCCCATATGATCATGGCGGCGGGCCTGCCCCTGCGCCTGCGCGTGCTGGTCCCGGCGGTCGAAAACGCGGTTTCGGGTGATGCCTTCCGTCCGCTCGACGTGCTGCAGACTCGCAAGGGCCTGACGGTCGAGGTTGGCAATACGGATGCCGAGGGCCGTTTGATCCTGTGCGACGCGCTGGCCGAGGCGGATCGGGAGAAGCCCGACCTGCTGATCGACTTCGCGACCCTCACCGGCGCGGCCCGGGTCGCGCTCGGCACCGAGCTGCCGGCGATGTTCTGCAACGACGATCGGTTGGCCGACCTACTGCTCGCACAGGGCACGGCGCTGCACGACCCGCTCTGGCGCATGCCGCTGCACCGGCCCTACCGGCAGATGCTCGACAGCAAGGTGGCGGACATCAACAACATCTCCGACGGCGCCTATGGCGGCGCGATCACGGCGGCGCTTTTCCTGGCCGAGTTCGTCACCGCCGAAACGCCCTGGATCCACATCGACCTGATGGCCTGGAATCTGAAACCAAGGCCCGGTCGCCCGGTTGGCGGCGAGGCCATGGGGCTGCGTGCGGTCTATGCCGTGATCGCCAACCTGGCGCGCCGCCAGAAGCCGAAGCGGAGCCGCTGAATTCAGCCTGTCGATATGTGCTAGGATTCCGGCGCTTTGTCAAAAGGGGAGGGCAGGGGCTTGTTCAGCAAAATTCTCTGTGCGGTCGACGGTTCGCAGCACGCCCTGAAGGCGGCCAAGCTGGCGAGCGTACTGGCCGAACGATTTAGCGCCAAGCTGACTTTTCTCACGGTCACCAAAGAGCTCAAGATGAGCGACGAAGTGCGGCGCTTTATGGAACTCGAACATCTGACCGGTGAGCCGCAATACGTGCTCGACGACTACACCGAGCAGATCATCCAGGAAGCCAAGGACGCGGCGCGCGGCGTCGGCGTGAAGGACATCGCGGCCGAGGTCAAGACCGGCCAAGCGGCCAGGGTGATCGTCAACACCGCCGAGCGCGGAGGTTACGATGCTGTGGTGATGGGCGGTCGCGGTCACGGTGACCTCGAGGGCCTGTTGCTCGGCAGCGTGTCTCACAAGGTTGCGAGCCTCGCAAAATGTACGGTCATTACGGTGAAATAACGTCGCCCCGGCAAAGCCGGTCTTGCCGACAGCAAACGACTCGGGCAGTCTTTGTTACGGTTACGTAATGACTTGGAATATGGTGGCGGCGCGTGCAGTTGAGTCCCGCACAGGCGATGGAACTCTGGCACCGGGTGACGGTTGAGGCGCTCAACCAGGAGCTGCCCGATCTCAGCGCGCGCCAGATCGCATTGCTGTTGCATATCTATCTGGCGCCGCCGCCGCATACGGTGCGCGGCTTGTCGCTCGATCTCAACATGTCCAAACCGGCGGTCACCCGCGCCCTGGACCGCCTGTCGGCCCTGGGCTACCTCAAGCGCCAGACCGACATGGCCGACCGCCGCAGCATCCTGGTCAAACGCACGGTGGCCGGCGCGGTGTTCCTGCGCGACTTCGCCGACCTGATCAAGGGCCAGGCCCGGCGGGTCTGATCTTTGCGATCAGTATCCTCGTTTGAGATCCACCACGTTCAGCAGGGGCTGGCCGGATTCGAGGCGCCGGATGTTGTCGACGACCACCCGGGCGCCGCTCTCGGGTACGGTTACCGCCGCGCAGTGCGGCGTGACGATGACTCGCGGATGGGTCCAAAAGGGATGCTCGGGCACCAGCGGTTCGTAGGAAAAGACGTCGAGGCTGGCGCCGGACAACTGGCCCGAACCCAGCGCGGAAAGCAAATCGTCCTCGACCATGAGTCCGCCGCGCGCCGCATTGATCACGACGCCGCCCTTGGGCATCAGGCCAAAGGTCTTGGCGTTCATGATACCGCGGGTTTCCTTGGTCAGCGGCAGCAGGCAAACCAAGATGTCGGTGCGTGACAGGAAGGCCTCCCAGAACACCGGTCCCTGGAACCCGGTAACCCCGGGCACGGGCTTCGGATTACGACTCCAGCCGGCGACATCGAAACCCAGTCCGGCCAAGGCCGCGGCGGCGTCGGCGCCCAGCACGCCTTGGCCCATCACGCCGACCCGGCGGTCGGCGGCCAGCGGCACCGGTAGTTGGGCCCACATCTTGTCCTTCTGCATGGCCAGGTAATCGACCATGCGCCGATGATGCATGAGCACGCTCATGACCACGTACTCCGTCATGCCCGCGGTCAGGCCCGGCTCGACCATGCGTACGACGGGCACGTCGGGCGGCAGTTCCGGATCGTCGGCCAGATGGTCAACTCCGGCGCCCAGTGAAAAGATCGCCTTCAGCTTGGGAAAGCGCTTCAGCAAGCCCTGCTGCGGCTTCCAAACCAGGGCGTACTCGATGTCGGCCGGACTGCCGGCTTCGGGCCAGACCCGAACCTCCAGGTTGGGGTCATAACGTTTGAGCGCAGCGGACCACTGTTCGGCCCGGTCAACGTCGGATTTGAAAAGCAATGCCATGATTCAATCAGCTGTTACATGTTCACCACGCCACTTTCAACAGCTTCCAGTTCGAAAGCGGCTTTCATGAGCGCTTGAGTATAGGGGTCTGCCGGCCGCTCGAAGATTTGCCCGGCATCGCCCTGTTCGACCACCCGGCCGTTGCGCATGACGATCACCTCGTCGGCCAGCGCGCGCACGACCTTCAGATCGTGACTGATGAACATGTAGGCCAAACGGTGCTTGTCCTGCAGCGCGCGAAGCAGGTCGACGATTTGCGCCTGAACCGACATGTCGAGCGCGCTGGTCGGCTCGTCGAGCACGACGAAGCGTGGTTTCAGCACCATGGCCCGGGCGATCGCCACCCGCTGGCGCTGGCCGCCGGAGAACTCGTGCGGATAGCGGTGGCGGCTGGTGGGGTCGAGGCCGACCTCCTCGAGTGCCGCCACGATCATGTCCTCGCGTTCGGACGCCGTGCCGCCGAGATCGTGCACCTTGAGGCCTTCCTCGATGATTTGGCCGATCGAGAGGCGCGGGCTGAGCGAGCCGTAGGGGTCCTGGAAAACCACCTGCATTTCGCGGCGCAGCGGCCGCAGCACCTTGGATTTGAGGCCCTGGATCGTCCGGCCATTGAAGGAGATCGCGCCTTGGCTGGAGATCAGGCGCAGCAAGGCGAGTCCCAGCGTGGTCTTGCCCGACCCGCTCTCGCCGACAACGCCGACCGTGTGCCCTTCGCGCACCGTGAGCGAGATGCCGTCGACGGCCCGCACATAGTCCACCGTGCGTTTCAGGACGCCGGCCTTGATCGGGAAATGGACCTTGATGTCGTCGCCCTGCATCACGGTCGGCGCATCGGGTGCCGCGCTGATCGGGTGGCCACCCGGTTCGGCGGCGAGCAGTTTGCGGGTATAGGGGTGGCTGGGATTGTCGAATATCTTTGCCGCTTCGCCCTGTTCGACCACCTCGCCGCCGGTCATGACCGAAACCCGGTCGGCCATCTTGCGCACGATGCCCAGGTCGTGGGTGATCAGCAGCATGGCCATGCCGAGGCTTTGTTGCAGCTCCTTCAGCAGCTTCAGGATCTGCGCCTGGATCGTCACGTCGAGGGCGGTGGTCGGCTCGTCGGCGATCAAAAGGTCCGGCTCGTTGGCCAGCGCCATGGCGATCATGACCCGCTGGCGCTGCCCGCCCGAGAGCTCGTGGGGATAGGCGCCGAGGCGTTTTTCCGGCTCCTTGATGCCGACCAGGTTCAACAGCTCGAGCGTACGCGAGCGCGCCGCCGGGGCGCTCAGCCCCTTGTGCAGGATCAGCGTCTCGTTGATCTGCTTTTCCACCTTGTGCAGCGGGTTGAGCGAGGTCATGGGCTCCTGGAAGATCATGGCGATCTCGTTGCCGCGCACCTGGCGCAGTTCTTCCCTGGGCGCGCCGACCAGCTCGCGGCCGCGGAACAGGATCGAGCTGTCCGACGAATGGCGCGCC
>JBFJPL010000181.1:0-5633 GCA_041617155.1 Kiloniellales bacterium | reverse complement strand
CTCGATCGTTTGCAGGAGCTGGCCGCCAATGATGATGCGATCCGGGTTCGCGGCCACGGCATCGCGCACGCTGTGGGGCGCTACGCGATTCAGAACAATGGCTACGATGGCCGCACGGCTTTCCTACCCGGTCGGCCGGACAACGCCGCGCGGACCGTGGCCAGTATGAGAAATGCGGCTTAGCCTTCGGCGGCGGACCTTCCGGCCGCGATGTCCGGACTCGACCTGAATTCCCTCCGCCGTGCCTTAGGGTCCGGACGCGGCTGACCGAGCCGGTGCACGGACAAGATCGACCGGGACGGTCATCCGATTTCGTTCCGGGCGGCGGTCGCTTGCAATGCGGCCCGATCCGATCCCTCGACTATTCGTCGATGACCTGCACGGTGGTCGAAACGCGCGCGAACTCGTCGCGCAGGCTGGCCAGGTGCGCGTCGTGGATCGTCTGGGCATCGAGTTTGCGGCCATCGGGGGCCCGGCGCTCGAACGCGTAGCAGGCGTCGGCGACGATGGTCGCCTGGAAGCCCAGGTTGGCGGCCATGCGCACGGTCGTGTTGACGCAGTGGTCGCTCGACACGCCCGAGAAGACCAGCTGGTCGATCCGCCGCGCGCGCAAGTCCGGCTCCAGCGCGGTCCCGATGAAGGCCGCGTTGACGCTCTTCGCGTAGACCGGTTCGCCGGGCAGCGGCCGGGCGAAATCCTCGATCTCGTTGCCCGCTTGCCCCGGCCTCAGGACCGACTCCGGGTTGGTGGAATCGTGCCGGACATGGATCACCGGCCAGCCATTGCCGCGCCAATGTTGCAGCAGCCGGGCGGCGTTCCGCTCGGCGTCCGGATTGTTGCGCGCTCCCCAATAGGCGCGATCCCTAAAGCCCTTTTGCCAGTCGATCAGAACCAGGCAAGGCGTTGCCATCTTATGCGTCCCAGTGGTCCAAAACAGACATATGTTACCACTCGGAGCGCCTTTCCCGATCCTCGGCGGGAAGGCGCGCGTCGGCGCCGCGATCGAGCCGGCCGTCGGCCGGCATTTTCCTCACATTGTCCAAGTTCGGCTGACGACATACAATCGGCAAGTCCGAGCCGCCCTCTGTCCAAGAGGGCGATGACCCGCTTCACGTCGCCGACCACGAAGGCAAGCGCGTTGTCGCGCGTGAGCAACCGGGTCCGACGTCGGAACCCGCGGTCGAGCCGCCGATCGTCGGGCGGCGGCGCCGCCAACCAAGGGGCGCTCGAGCCGCTCCCGCACAGGCTATGGAGATGACCATGGAAGAGGTTTCCTTTTGGATGACCGAGTTCACCAGCACCGCGACGCGGCTGTTCGGTCAGTTCATCGAATTCATTCCCGACCTGATCGGCGCACTGCTGCTGCTTTTGGTCGGCTGGATCGTGGCCCGCCTGGTCCGCTCCGCCGGCACCAGGCTGGCCACCTGGTTCAACGACTTCGTCGAGCGGGTGCTCGGCGAGGAGCGTGCGGCCTACCTTCGGCTTTCGAACACGGCGATCAAGCTGTTCGGCAACATCACCTTCTGGGTCATCATTCTGCTGTTCATCACCGTCGCCACGCGGGTTCTGGGACTGCTCGCCTTTTCCGACTGGCTCGACCAGGTGGTCGGCTATCTGCCGACGCTGCTGGCCGGCGTCCTGATCATTCTGGTCGGCGTCCTGATCAGCACCCTGGTGCGCGACCTGACGGCGGCGGCGGTCGCCTCGGCAAGGGTCGCCTACGGCGATCTGTTCGGTCGCGGCGCGCAGGCCGTCGTGCTGGTGACGGCGCTGATCATCGGCATCGATCAGGTCGGCATCGATGTCACCCTGTTGGTCGTGCTGGTCTCCGTGCTGTTCGCCGCGGTCTGCATCTCCTTCGCCCTGGCCTTCGCGCTCGGCGCGGGATCCTTCGTCGGCAACCTGATCGGCGCCCACTACATCCAGCAATACTATCAGCCGGGCCAGCTGGCGAGGCTGGGCGACGTCGAGGGCGAGATCCTGGAGCTCACGGCGACCAGCGTCATCATCGCGTCCGAGAGCGGGCGGGTCACCGTGCCGGCGAAGGTGTTCAACGAGCAGGCGACGTTGCTGCTGTCGGAGGGCGCTTCCCATGGATAGCGCCAAAAAGCTCAGCATCGGCTTCCTGCAGTCCCATCCCGAAGGCGCGGTCCCGGTCCTGGAGGCCATCGCGCCCGCGGATGCGGCGGCCTTTCTCAAGGACGTCCCCGACGAAATCGCGGGCCGCGCTTTCGAGGTCATGCAGCCCCTGGTGGCTGCCGCGATCGTGCCCGCGCTGACCGCGAAGAAGCTGGCCGCCGTACTTCTGACGATGGATATCTACGGCCGCTCGCGCATCCTGCGCGTGCTGGACCAAAGTCTGACGGCGTCCGTCATGGACCAGATGCCGAAGGGCGCCGCGCGCGATCTGACCAAGTTCCTGCGCTATCCCGAGGGGTCGGCCGGGTCCTGTATGGCGTCCAATGTGGCGGTCTTCGAGAGAACCGCCAGGGTGCACGATTGCCTGGCGCAGTTGCGCGCGCTGCCGGACAAGGTCAGAAACCCGATCTTCGTCATCGACGCCGGCAAGAAGCTGTACGGCGCGGTCGACCTGGCCAAGCTTTTCGTCACGCCGGACGACGAAAGCATCGGCACCGCCGCCGACACCGGCATCAAGCGGCTGTCGCCCTACGCACGCCTCACCTCGATCGTCGCCTTGAAGGCTTGGGACACGGCGCTGTCGCTGCCGGTCGTCGACACCAAGGGGCGACTGCTCGGCGCCTTGCATTTCGACCGCCTGCGCGAAGGCATGGCAAGCGAACAGCGCGCCGGAACCGAACACCACATGGGCCGGATCGTCGTCCACTTGGCCGAGGCATTCCTGGTCTGTGCCGCCGGTATTCTGCACGGGTCGCCGGCCAAGCCGGCCCTGTCGCGGCCGGTCGGCGAGCTGGAGGACTGAGATGCCTGGAAAATCCGACTCCGTGATCAGCGCCCTCAATGCCCGCTACCTGGCGAACTTCACGCTCGACGCGGCCAAGCAGATCGAGTCGCTGTCGGCCGACGAAGCGGCCGCCGTTCTGGCCGAGCACGACGTCGAGACGCTGCGGCCCTTGTGGGACTTCCTCGCCCCCGACGTCGCGGCGGCCGCGATACGCCGGCTCGACGACGACGTCGTGCGCCAGCTGTTCCAGGACATGAACCCGAACGGCGTGCTGACCATCCTGAGCCAGTTCGAAGAGCAGGGGCGCGGCCGTTGCCTTGCGCTCCTCGAAGACAGGCTGAGGCGGGAGCTGGACGAGCTCGCCGTCTATCCGGACGACAGCGCGGGGCGTCTGATGGACACCAGGATCGGCGTGTTCCGCGGCGAAATGACGGTCGCGCAGACGCTCGACAGGCTGCGCGAAAGCCGGCTGCGCGGCCTGCGATCGGTGTTCCTGGTCGACGACGAGAACGTCCTGACCAGCCGCGTCGAGGTGCACGACATCGCGACCGCCGATCCCGGGCAAACCCTGCGCGAGCTGGCCCAGCCGATCGCCGCGACGATCAACCCCTTCTCGCCGCGCGACGAGGTGGTCGAGCTGCTCGAGCGCTTCCGGCTGCCCAACATCCCGGTGGTCAGCCTGGACGGCAAACTGGTCGGCGTCGTGCGCTACTCCACCCTGGTGCAGGCGCTGGAGCAGGTCGCGAGCGCCAGCATCCAGACCATGGTCGGCGCGAGCAAGGACGAGCGCGCCCTCTCGAAGGCCAGCTTCGCCGTCAGAAAGCGCCTGCCCTGGCTGCAGATCAACCTGTTGACTGCCTTTCTGGCCGCGGCGGTGGTCGGCCTGTTCGAGGACACGATCGCCCGCTTCACCGCCTTGGCGGTGTTGCTGCCCGTTGTGGCCGGCCAGTCGGGCAACGCCGGCGCCCAGGCCCTGGCGGTCACCATGCGCGGCCTGGCCTTGCGCGAGATCACGGTGCGCCAGTGGCTGCCGGTCACCGTGAAGGAAGTCACCACCGGCCTGGTCAACGGCCTCGCCGTCGCGCTCACCTGCGGCAT
This sequence comes from Kiloniellales bacterium, assembly GCA_041617155.1. Taxonomy (GTDB): domain Bacteria; phylum Pseudomonadota; class Alphaproteobacteria; order Kiloniellales; family JAKSDN01; genus CAMYKD01. The sequence goes on along the minus strand of JBFJPL010000181.1, from coordinate 1,612 downwards.
CGGCGTCTACTTCTGGAGCGGTTCGCTCGGCCTGGTGACGGTCATCGCGATCTCCATGGTGCTGGCGATGATCGCCGCCGGTTTCGCCGGCGCGGTGGTGCCGATCGTGCTCAAGCGGCTCGGCCAGGATCCCGCGCAGAGCTCCTCGATCATCTTGACCACCGTGACCGACGTCGCCGGATTCTTCGCCTTCCTCGGTATCGCGACGGCGCTGGCGGCGATGCTCTAGGGTTCCGGTCAAGGTCGGACGGCCCGATAAATCGCGCCTTGGACCGCGAAACAGGGTGATCGATCGCGCCTACTCACGGTATAGTTTGCGATCGGAAGTCATGGCCATGGTAGCGCTCGCGGCGGCGCGCCGAATCGGCTCGGCCGCAAAGCGCCGCCGTCACATTGCGCAAACGGGAGGAAGCAATCATGAGCACAGCTTTGCAAAGGGCCTGTGACGATATCCTCACAGGGGTAACCGAGGTCGAGGCGCGGGTTCCGGGCGTCGTCGCGATGGCGACCGACCGCTCGGCGAACATCTACCAAGGCGCGGCCGGCGAGCGGCGGCTCGGCGGCGGCCAGGCGATGACCACCGACTCGGTGTTTCGGATCTTTTCCACGACCAAGGCGATCGCCGGGACCGCGGTCATGCAGCTGGTCGAGGAAGGCAAGCTCGATCTCGACGCGCCGGCCAAGAACTATGCGCCGGAGCTCGGCAAGGCCCAGGTCCTCGAGGGTTTCGATTCGAGCGGCAAGCCCAAGCTGCGCGCGCCGAAGCGGGACGTCACGACGCGCATGCTGCTGCTGCACACCGCCGGCTTCGCCTATGACTTCTTCAACGAACAGTACCTGCGGCTGGCGACCGATCACGGCCTGCCCAGCGTGGTGACCGCCTCGAAGGCGGCGCTCAAGGCGCCGCTGCTGTTCGATCCCGGCGAGCGCTGGGAGTACGGCCTGAACATCGACTGGGCCGGCCAGGTGGTCGAGGGCATTACCGGCAAGCGTCTCGGCGAGGTCCTCCAGGAGCGGGTTTTCGCGCCCCTGGGCATGACCGATACGGCCTTCACTTTCTCGCCGAAGATGAAGGCCCGCCTGGCCACCGTTCACCAGCGCGAGGCGGACGGCTCGCTCACCCCGCTGACCGACTTCGAGCTGCCCCAGGATCCCGAGGTTCACATGGGCGGACACGGGCTCTATTCGACGGTCGGCGACTACATGCGTTTTATCCGCATGATCCTGAACGACGGCGCCGGCGAGCACGGCCGAGTGCTCAAGCCCGAAACCGTCGCCCAGATGGCCAAGAACGGCCTCGGCAAGCTCAAGATCAAGCTGCTGCCGGGCGTGATCCCGGAACTGTCGAACGACGCGGAGTTCTTCCCGGGCATGCCGAAATCCTGGAGCTATACCTTCATGGTCAACGACGAGACCGCGCCGACCGGACGTCCGGCGGGCGCGCTCGGCTGGGCCGGCCTGACCAACCTGTTCTACTGGATCGACCGGCAGAATGGCATCGGCGGCTTCTGGGCGACGCAGATTCTGCCCTTCGCCGACCCGACCTCCTTCACCGGCTACATGGATTTCGAAACCGCCGTCTACCGTCACGCGGACCTGCGCGCCGCCGCCT
>JBFJPL010000180.1:0-5663 GCA_041617155.1 Kiloniellales bacterium | reverse complement strand
CCCTCCCGGCCGCCCAAATCATACGATTCCGTGGGCGGCCGGGAGGGGGAGCGGGCTGGATCGACTTGTTCGGATAATGCTCTAGGCGTCTACCCTGTAGATCGCCCACACTTCGCAATTCTCGGCGTGGGGGTCTTTCGGAAACCGCTGCCTCAGCGAATCGCGAACCCGCAGGGCGCGGCGGAAATCGCCAATCAGCCCATTGGGCATGACATGGCTATCGATTAGGCCTTCTGGATCGGTTCCCCAATTGGTCACCAACGAGACGCCACAATGGCCATCGATGATGTCGAATCCCAGCAATCCGTCCTTGGCGACGTAGCCTTCCTCGAGTTCGATTTCCACACCCACTAGCGCGGGATTGTCATAGCGGCCCTTGATGCTTTTCGCATAGTCGAGGTTCGTGAGCAGGCCCAGTTTGAAATTTTCATTGACGCAGTTGCGCCAGTCTTCATCGGACTCGGGCGCGAAGAGATCGGGTCTCAGAATGCCATCGACCGAATCGAAACCGGTCAGATCCAGTCCTCTCCACGCGAGATAGCCGCGCCATCGATCGCCTTCCTCGGGGCCGAAGCTGCTGACGATCTTGTAGTACATCACGGACACTTGACGATGATCAGAGGGGGGCCACCAAGCAAAAAGGGCCGCCGAGCGGCTTTTCTCGACCGCTTTCCTATCGGCTCCGCGGCGCTACGGCAAGGCCTGGCCGAGCACCCGCAGCGCGTTGCCGCCCAGGATGGCGGCGATCTCCGGCTCGCCGAAACCCGCCGCCATCAGCGCCTCGGTCAAGAGCGGCCAGCCGCTGGCATCGAACACCGTGGCGGTGGCGCCGTCGAAGTCCGAGCCCAGCGCGACATGGCGCACGCCCACTAGGTCGGCCAGGTGGCGCATGGCCTTGACGGTGTCGTCGAGCGATCTGCCGCAGGTGGCGTAGCGAAACACGCCGACCGCGATCACGCCGTCGGTCGCGGCGATCGCCCGCACCTGCCGGTCGGAGAGGTTGCGCGGCGTATCGCAGGTCGCGCGCACGCCGCCGTGGGAGGCGATCACCGGCGCCTCGGCCAGGGCCAGCACCTCCTCGATCGCCCGCGGCGAGGAGTGGCTCAGATCGACGATCATCCGGCGCGCCTGCATGCGGCGCAGCAAGGACCTGCCGGCCGGCGTCAGCCCATACTTCTCCTTGCCGTGGGCCGAGCCGCTCATTTCGGTGTCGAAGAAATGCGCCAAGCCGATCACGCGGAACCCCGCCTGGTACAGGCGCTCCACGTTCGCCGGATCGCCCTCCAGGGCATGGGCGCCCTCGAGCGCCAGGATCGCGCCGATCACCGGATCGCCGCGCCGCCGGTCGGCGATCAGCGCGGCCAGCTCGCGCCGGCTGGTGATCAGCCTGAGCCCACCGGCCGACCGCCGCACCCGGTCCTTCAGCTTGTCGGCCTGATAGAGCGCGCGCGCGAGCCGGCTGTCGCGGGTTTCCGGCGGCCAGTCGTCGGACCACGCCAGCGCCGTGATCAGGTCCGGCCGGTCGCTGTTGTTGTCCAGGCCGACGAACAGCGGCACCTGGGTCACGACGCCGAACACCTGCAGGGCCACATTGCCCTCGCGCAGGCGCGGCAGGTCGACATGGCCGTAAGAGGCCCGCTCGAGCAGATCGCGGTTCCACAACAGGATATCGCCGTGCAGGTCGACGACCAGCTGGCGCCGGTGCAGCGCCGCGGCGGCCGCGCCGGCCCGGTAAGGCGGTTCTTGGTAGACCCGGTTCAACAGACGGTCGGCGAACGAGCCGCAGCCGCCGAGCAGCGCCGCGGCCAGAGCCGTTGCCGCGAGACGCGCAAAGCCGGCAACCGCCATCCCTCTCGACCCCCGATCGTCCATCGCCTCTCAGGGTATGGGGCGCGTCGGACCGGGTCAACGACCCCCCCCAAGCATATCCGGTCTCGGTGCCGGAGCACGAAGCCAGGGCCGAACGGCGCGCGGCCTCGGTGCCGCGCGTGTCCGCGGCCTTGCGCCGGCCGCATGGACGCGGACAAACTCTCGGGCCGCGCGCCGAACAAGAAAGTTGAAGGCAAAAAAATCAAAAGAAACCGTTGCGCCGTATCGTCTGGTTTTTTGCCTCGAATAAATATTAATAAAAAATAAACCATGTAAGCCATTGTGATATATTTACGTTGGCACCATATGTGTGCGAGCGGCAAATGATTGCCGCTACCATGAAAGAAAAATCCCATGACCGAACAAAAATTCGGATGGCGCCGGGACAATTTGTCCGCGGTGCGCAAGACCCCGCGCAAAGATCCGCCCGGCGACACCTCCAAGGCCGCGCCGGCGCCAGGTCGCGCGCCCACCCGGCCTGAGAACAGACCGGCCGAAGCCGCGCCGGCGCCCAAGCCGTAGCCACCAGAACAGGGAGGGGGCTTGCTTCTGCTCCGTCACCGTCCGTCGGACGGCAAGGCCGGCAACCGGGAGGCATGCGATGACCATACGAACGAGCAAGAAGACAGTGACCTTCATGAGGCCCTTCGTCCTTGGCGGGTTCGATGAACTGCTGCCCGCGGGCGACTATAGCGTGGAAACCGACGAGCAGCTTCTGGAAGATATTTCCTTTCCCGTCTACCGGCGGCTTTTGACCCTCATTCACCTCCAGGCAAAGCCCGGTCGTCCGGGGCTCGTGCGGACCTTGACGATCGATCCGAACGAACTGGACGCGGCCCTGAAGCGCGACCAGGCGCCCGCGGGGGTCCCGGCTAGCCGGGATGGCCGGCAAGAACCGCCGGAAGGGACGACAGAACCGGACGGCGAAAAGGACGACCGGCGAGCCATGGAACGCGGCGAAGACGAGGGGATGATCGTCCATCCAGGGTGAACGACCGCCTCAAGAATTGGGCAACAAGGATATCGCCAAGTCCGCGGCTCAAGCCGCGCCCGCCGATCGAGGCCGAGATCCGGTCGGGCGCCCCGGTCGATTCCGCCGGCCGCGAAACCGCAGCGGTGCTCTGCGGCCACAAGGAGGAATGACCCATGCTTAGACTGCGGCGCTACTATGCCGCTTCCCGTCACGCGCTGATCCTCTTGGCGCTTCTGGCAGCCGGCCCCGGCGTCGTGTTCGCCCAGGGCGGTTCCGTCGGCATGCCCGAGAACGCACGCGCGAAAAGCCATGGCAGCGGATGGGTGTGCGACCGAGGCTATCGAGAGGTCGACGGTGCTTGCGCCGTCGTCAAGGTGCCGGCGAACGCCTATCTGAAGGCCTCCGGCGATAGATGGAAATGCGACCGCGGGTATCGGGCGGTCGACGAGGCGTGCATCGCCGTGCGGGTGCCGGAGAACGGCTATCTGGTCGACTCCGCTTACGGCCATGGCTGGGAATGCGAGCGCAAGTATCGAACGATCGACGAGGCTTGCGTCGCCGTGAAGGTGCCGCAGAACGGCTGTTTCGTGGACTCTTCCTACGGATCGGGCTGGAAATGCGATCGCGGGTACCGGGCGGTCGAGGCGGCGTGCGTCGCCGTGAAGCTGCCGGAAAACGCCCACCTCGACCATTCCGGAAACGACTGGGACTGCAACCGGCCTCACCGGAAGCAGCAGGATCGCTGCGCTTTGCCTTGAAGGGCGTGGACAAAGGCGCAGCCACCCGGCGCCGACGGCGCCGAATCGGCAACCCGAAGAAAGGGATGAGACCATGAACGACGACCCGGTCGACCTCGACGCGCACCGCGGCATGGCCGCTCAGAAAGCGACGGACATTCGCCGTCAGCGCCTGCATGAGTTCGAGGCCGACCAGGCGGCCTTGCGACTTCGCCAGGAAGAGCTCGAGAAGCTTCTTCTGGCCAATCCGGCCGAGACCTGGCCGGAGGCCGCGGCCAAGGCGCAGTATCTGATACAGCTTTTGGCGGCCACGCCGGAGGCTCAGGACCCGCGCCGCAAGGCGCTGATCGCGCATGCGCTCGACGATCTCACTCGACTGTGCGACCGCGCGAAGGAGCCTTCATGACCAATTGCCCAGCGACGGAGACGCCCAGGAACCGGCCGCCCCGGGATGCCCCCAAGGTTCGCCGGTGCCTCAGGTGCCAAGCCAGGTTTCCAAGCGCCTGGTCCGGCGAACGAATTTGTACGCGCTGCAAAAGTTCGGCCGCATGGCGGAACGGTTCCCCGCTGAGGTCCGCTCCTTCCGGCAGCCGCCGATAATGTTCGTCGGGCGGTGCCGGCCTTTGTCTTCGCCGCGGGGAAACGCCCGCATGGCGGCATAAGCTTCGTTACCGGAAATCAAATAAACGCATTGTTATCAGCAATTTAATCTGAGAACTTTCATATAATTTATTTTGAGCGGAATATAGTTTTTATTTTGTTTATTTTATGTTATGCTTGAAATTATTAGAGGGAAAAATAATTTTTCCCTAAGCAAAGGAACCTCACATGAAAACCCCCGAATGGCTGAAACCCGGACTCCAAGGCGCCGCGGTCGGCGCCGCCGCGCTTGCGATCGTCGGCTTCACATGGGGCGGATGGGTAACCGGCGGTACGGCCGAGAAAATGGCGTCCGACCAGGCCCGGAAAGAAGTCGTCTCCGCCTTGGTGCCGATCTGCCTCGAGCAGTCCAGCCAGGACCCACAAGTCGTGGCGACGCTCGCCCAGTTGAAGGACACCAGCAGCTATCGACGCAGCGACCTGCTCATGGAAGCCGGCTGGGCCACGATGCCCGGTTCGAGCGATCCCAATCGCGACGTCGCGCGCGCGTGCATGGAAAAGCTGGCAGCCCAGTTCTAGCCGCCTGGCCCGATTGTTCAGGTCAAACCGAAGCCGGGTGCCATGCGGGGCGCCCGCTTCGAGCCTCGCCGATGGCGATGCTCCCTTGGAGCCGTTGAATTCCAACTGAAGGCGAGCGTCGCGCGTCCCTCGTGATACCGAACGGGCTGGCCCAGGAAGTTCCCATCGCTTTGTGAGAACACAGCCTGGGAGACCAGGATCTCTGGTTGCGCCAGCCTGAGCTCAAGCGGCGTGGCATGGACCGGACGGACGGAGAGCGGAACCAACAGTACCAACCACCAAGGATCGGGAGAGAGATGGGCAACCATTTTGAAACGAGGTCTCACCTCGAGACGACCACACAGATCGTCGCCGCGTATGTTTCTCACAACTCTGTCGGGTTGTCGGATCTTCCCGGCATCATCAGCAGCGTCGCGGATTGCTTCGCGTCGCTCAGCGCCGAGGCCGAGGGAACGTCAACACCCAATCCGGAACCGGCGGTTCCGGTGCGCGGGTCCGTAGGCAAAAACCACGTCACGTGTCTCCTGTGCGGCAAGAAGCACAAGATGCTGAAGCGGCATCTGGCGACTTCGCACGAGCTTACTCCCGCTGCTTATCGGGAGATGTTCAGGCTCGAAGCTCACTACCCCTTGACCGCTCCGAACTACGCCAGGGTGCGGTCTGAATTGGCCAAGAGTTTTGGCCTAGGGCGTCGGGATAAACCCGCCGGCCGCCGGAAGAAGGCGACCTCGCGGACACACGCGGCCTGAGCGCGTGCCGAGTTTCGCGAGCCCCGGGGACGGTATGGCTCATAGAGATCGGTTCGACGCAGGCTGTTTCAATCAAGCAAAGCGCCCTGCAAACTTATGCCAAGTCTCGATGAAAATGAGCTATATCACCGCGGCCTCCGGTGCGGCCGGGGTGTG
>JBFJPL010000179.1:0-5700 GCA_041617155.1 Kiloniellales bacterium | reverse complement strand
TCCCAGCGCCGTGGTGTCGCCCTGCGCGGCCGGCGCGGCGAAATCGCTGAGTGCGCGCCTGGTGTCGAGCCCTTGGCGGACCTGGAGGCCGCGGGCGAACTCGTCCAGAGCGCCGGTGCTGGGCTGCGCGACGGCGAGAGCCGGCAGCGCGACCATCAGATCCCTCCTCCGAATGCCAGGAACGAGGCGAGCCGGTTTGTGCCCTGCCCGAAGCGGTTGCCGGCGGCCACCAGGCCCGAGGCCCGGGCGGTGCCGGCGTCCTGGATGAAGCCGCCCCTGAGCGCTCCGGCCTGGATGCCCTGCTGCCCCAGATTGGCGGCTGCGGTCGACCCGAGCCCGGAGAAGGCGGACAGACGGTTCAGGAAGTTCTCCGAGCCCTGCAGCGCGACGTTCTGGCCGATCTCCGAAAGCCTGCGGAGCGTCCCGCCCGAGAACAGGCTGCCGCGCGCCGAAGCCGAACGCTGCGCCGCGTCCAGGCCCTCGTTCAAGCGGAAGTCGAAGGTCGGGTCGAAGCGGCGCAGGATGTCGCCGAAGGGGATGCGCGCGCCGCGTTCGCCGATGGTCTTCGGCGTGGCGGCGAGATCGGCCCTCAGCCGGATGAAGTCGGGGTTGGCCTCGACCCGGGTGCCGCGCGCGTCGAACTCGCGGTTGCCCCGGTCCGTCACCTGGACCGTCTGCGGCGTCCGGGCGACCAGGTCCGACAGCCGGGTGAACTCGGGATTGACCCGCCGGTCGCCCTCCTCGAAGAACAGGCCGGCCGACGGCCCTTCGCCGAAGAACAGCCCCTGGAGGAAGTCGGCCGCCTCCTGGCCCAGCTCGATCTGCGGCAGCTGATCGGCCCGGTTCTGCAGGAAGATGTCGCGGACGATCTTCGCCGCCTTCTTGGAGGCCTTGGACTGCTGGCTGGCGGCCGCGAGCGAGAACCCGCCTTCGATGAACGATCCTGGCATTCTAGAGCTTCCTTATCAGGTGGCGCTCCGCGGGGACGTAGCCCCGGCGCCGGTACAAGGCCTCCACCGCGTCGGGCCGTAGGGTCTCGGTGGCGGCCATGGTGAACCACACGGCCCCCTCGCCCTTGGCCCAGTCCTCGAGCCTGTCCAGCATGGCCTTGGCCGTCTTGAAGTTCCGGGCTTCGGGCTCCAGCCACCAGAAGAGGTCCATGCCGGTGAGCTGGCCGCCGTTGAACCACGACGGATAGACGGCCCCGGCGATGACGCCTTGAGGCTCTCGCCCCCAGACGAACACCCCCGCCCGGAACGGCGCCCTGTCCTCGATGTAGCGCGCCATGGTCTCGGCGAAAAAAGCCGGGTCGAAGGTCGAAACGTCCGCGAGCGCCGACGCCGCGTGGAACTTCTCGCCCACCTCTACGATGGAGGGCAGGTCTTCCAGTGCGGCGCGGCGGATCATGTGTCCAAGGACCCGGCGGCTCTCAGGGACGCCATGAGCGCATTCAACTGGTCCTTCACGGCGTTTAGGTCGGTGACGAGCTGGTTGATGTCGGCCTTTTCCTCGTTCGCCAGGGTGATCACCGTGGCCAGGTCGGTTGCGTCGGCCGCGTCCACGGATACGGCCGAAGCCGCGGCGTTCGCCACCGCGACGCCCTGTTTGACCTGCCCCAATTGAGTCGTGGTGGCCGTGGCCGCCGGCGCGATCACCGCGTTGACGAGCTGCACCAGCCACCGGAGAACGGCCGGGTCGCGCCGCAGGCTTTCGGGCGGCGGCGGGAAGGAACTAAGCGGCATAGGCGTTCACCACGGCGAACTTCACCGGGTCGGCGACCGTCACCTCCATGACCCTTCGCCGGAACTGTCCCAGCCGGCGCCATTCCGCCCGGTGGTCGGTTTCGCCGATCTTGCCGATCGAGCGCCAGATCTCGTTCGACCAGGTGCGCCCGCCGTCGTCGGAAAAGCGCAGCATCGCCTGCGGGTCGGCGCCCTGGCCCGACGTGATGCCCACGCCCATCTCGAAATCGACCTGGAAGCGGGACATGACCCGGTCCCGCTCCCCGTCGCCGATCGGCGGGAAGGTCATGATCCTTTGCAGGGTCGTGCCGTTTTCCGCGTGGGTGTCGAGGTCGAGCTGGTAGAGGTTGCCGCTGGAGGCGGAGCCGGCCAGCTGCTTGCCGTAGGCCCTCACGCCGCAGCAGGCGTCCCAGGTCTGGCCCGGGTAGGTTTCCCGCTCGTGCCACCGCCCGGTCGTGATGTCGTGGACGAAGGTCTTCTCCGCGAAGCGGAAGACCAGGTTGACGTGGCCCTCGAGCGCGTAGGTGAAGGCGCGGACGCTCTTGTCCGCAAAGCCCGATATCGCCTTCTCGATGGGGTGCGTGGATATCCTGGTCGGGACCAAACCGTCGGCCCGCCAGACCACCCCGTCGTGGCCCAGCCAGAACAGCGAGTTGTCCTCCTTGACCGGCGACAGCGGGGCCAGACAGCCGCGCTCGATGACGCCGCCCGGCAGCCGCTCGATGGGAAAGGGCGAGGCCCCAGAGTTGAACCAGACCTCGGTGGTGAACTCCCCCAGCAGGAAGAGCTGCCGCTTTTCCACGAACACCGAAACGATGTCGTCGGGCGAGGCCTCCGCCGTGGCGAAGTCCAACGCGTCGAACGCCGTGGCGTCGCCCAACGCCGAGATGAAGAACCGCCCCGTGCCGGGCCGTGAAAAGACGATGTAGCTGTCCAGGAACGCGCAGGTCGAGGCCCCGGGGAAGTCCGGGTCGGTGATCTGGGCCAGGACCCCCGTCGTCCGGTTGTAGACGTAGGCGTCCGGGTCGGTGACGATCACCAGCTGCGTGCCGTTGTCGTCCATGTCGACCGGGCCGCTGCCGGGGATGGCGCCGATCAGCGTGCCCGTGCCGTTCGACGCCACGCTGTAGAGCGCCCTGCCCGAGACCATGTAGAGCACGCCCTTCATGCGGTGCAGGCCGCGCGTCGGGCCGCCGCCGGCCGTGCCGAACGGCTTCAGGCCGGGCGCCCCGAACAGCCCGACCACGTTCGCCGCCTCCCGGGGCGCGGCTTCGGGATAGAGGTTGACCAGCCGCTGCGCCGAGAGCGGCAGCGAGCGGGCCCGGTAGCTGTGGGTCGCCAAGGGAACGGGCGGCATCAGAAGGTCTCGTCGCCGTGGTCGTGCAAGCGGTTCCTCAGCCCCCTGTCAATGGTCAGCACCGGGATTTCGGAGAACGCCGCCTGCAGGATCCTCCTGGCGCTCGAAGCGGCCTCGGCCTGGTTGACGGTGAGCGTCACGCCGAATTCCGGTGCCAGTTCGCGCATCAGCAGGTCCACGATGGGCTTGATGTATTCCCGGGCCACGGGCAGGTCGTCGTTCAGGGTCAGGGTGGCGAAGCCGACATCCCCGCCCTCGCCCTTCAGGCCGTGCAGCATGTCGTTGAGGGCTTCCAGGCCGTCGCTGGCTTCTTCGGCGCTCGGTTCCTGCCCTATCGTGGTGACAGCCAACCGGCGCAGCGCGCGCTTGATGACAGTGCGGGCCGTGGTCATGGCAGGTCCCTCTTCAGGTCGAGGCAGCCCCTTAGGACGGTCGTGACGTCACCGCCGCTCTCGGTCACCTCCGCCGCGTGGGCGTAGAGGTCCGGGCGGAGATCGGCGGTGTCCGCGGGGTCGAGCCGCAGCGTGAACTTGCCGGCGGCGGCGTCGGTGATCGTCACGCCGCTGCCGATCGTCTTGGTGATTCTGGTGGCCCTGCGGTCGTCGGTTCCGATGCGCCAGGCAATCGCCGTGGCGGTCAGGCCGGTGAGATCGATCACCGACCCGTCCTCGTTGCGCGCCTCGACGGGCAGAGAAAGCGTCGTGCCCCGGCGCATCGTCAGATCGCGGCGCACGTCAGGCCGGCTTCGCTGCCGCCGGCTTCTTGGCCTCGGTCTTGGATTTGCGCTTGTTCTTGGGCGCGGCCCGCTTCTCGACCTTGGCCGGGCTGTCGACCCAGCCTTCGCCGGCGGGGATGTCGTCGGGGTGGTCGAAGACCTTCGACATGGGTTTGCCGAAGGGGCCGTTCTTGTACATGCAGGTCGGTCGGGATTCGCGTTCCGTGTCCATGGTGAGTCTCCAAAGGAAATCCGGGGCCCGGACACGAAGCCGAAACTCCGCGCCCGGGCTCCCGCAAAATGTTCAGCCCGTCAGGCGGACGCCGAGGTCCGGGAAGATCGCCTTTCGGCCGAACAGGATATCCAGCCGGATCACGTCCTCGTCCGCGTCGATGTCGTAGTCCTTGACGACGCGGATCGAGAGCCCCTTGTGGCTCTCGCGCGCCTTGAAGGCGACGCCGTCGGGCATCTGCAGCGGCACCGTCACCAGCGCCAGGGCGTTCCGGTGGAAGCCGAGGTTCTGGGGATGGATGGCGCCGCCCGCGCCGGTCACCACGGTGATCGCCGCGTTGTCGGCCGGCGCCGCGTCGACGGTCTGGTGCGGACCCGAAGTGATGATCGGCGGGCTGACGGTGAGCGCCGCCGGTCCGGTCGTGGCGCCGGAGTCCGCGTCGGCCAGCACGGTGAACTGCTGGTCGTAGGGCATCACGGTCTTGCCGGTCGCGCCCTCGCCGGGAACCGGGTTGACCGCCTTCACGCCGGCGATGGTGATGACGTCGCCGCGCTTGAGGATGCCGGTGGTCGAGTTGGTCCAGCCGTCGGTCAAGAGGGTCTGCGACCAGTTGGTCTTGTCGGCCGCCGCGTAGCTGACGTTCTGCGCCGCGCCGTCGACCAGCGGCGTGCCGCTCGCCGCGCCGACCGTGTGGTTCGCGACGTTTGCCGTCGAGAAGCTCTCCAGGGTGGCCAGGTTGCCCACCATGGCGTTGCGGTAGGCGGTCTCCGCGATGGCGTCGACATTGAGCGCCGAGGCCGCCCCGGTGATCTTGTATCGGGCCGCGGGGTTCATCACCAGATTGCGCCGCCCGTCCGGCGGGATCGCCATCTCGTCCATCCGCTGGGCCACCAGGGCGCCCGAGCCGGCGAGATCGGCCGGCGTCGTGCCGGGCGTGCCGACATGGTTCCAGAAGGCGTAGTAGAGCGAAGCCAGGCTCTTGTCGACGGTCTGGGCCAGGGTGATCATGGCCGGCTTGATGTAGCGCTCGGAGAAGTCCTCGATCGTCAGCGTCAGGTCCTGGGTGTCGAACTTCCAGGAGACGTGCTTGCGCTGGTCGACGACGATGGTGGTGTTCGCCTCCTCCACGTCCTGGTTCTGGCGGGTCGCGCCGTCGGAGGTGAAGAACTTGACCGGCCGGCGGATGTTCACCGTGCCGCCGACCTTGACGAACTCTCGCTTGTATTCCCGGTGCACGCGGTTCGCCAGCACCAGGTTGTTTTCCAACTGCATCAAGGCCTCCTTGGCGATGATGGTCGGGGTGATCAGGGTGTTTGCCATTGGCCTTTCTTTCCGGCCCGCGACGAAAACCCGCTCGAAAGCGGGCTTCGTCCCGGGCTCCGAGATTGCCGACGCCTCGCGGCGTGGGCCTGTTGCGGACTACCGCGCCATGCGCCAGGCGGTGTATTCGTCCTGGGTCATGGTCTCCGGGCTCTTGGTCGTCGTGCCGGTCGACTTGACCCGGCTCGGCGGGTTGGGCGCGGCGGTGGTTTTCTTCGGCGGTTTGGGGGTCTCGGCCGGTTCCAACCGTGCCTCGATCTTGCCCAGCTCGCGCGCCTGGCTGGTTCGAGGAAGCGCCGCGATCCGGCGCGCCTCGTCGGGGTTCTTCGCCAGG
>JBFJPL010000178.1:0-5715 GCA_041617155.1 Kiloniellales bacterium | reverse complement strand
GCGCTTGTGATGCGCAAGGCATCACGCCGCGCCACGCGCCTAGCCGGATGACCTCGGAAGGCCGTCCTAGGGGACCCATATGTCTGATTTAGACCACTAGCGCATTATCTGAACAGGCCGGCACCGATTCTATTCGAACGGATAAGGCTCTAGCCCGCGCCGTCCAGGGTCATGAGCGGGCCGTAGAGGTCCGGCCGGCGGTCGCGGAACAGGCCCCAGGCGGCGCGCTGGGCGCGGATCGCGTCGAGATCGAAGCTGGCCGTGATGACCGCCGGCTGGTCGTCGCCGGCCTCGGCCACCTTGGCGCCGGTCTGATCGGCGATGAAGGAGCTGCCGTAGAAGGTGATGGCGCAGCTTTCGCCCTGTTCCCGGCCGATCCGGTTGGACGCCACCAGGGGCGTCAGGTTGGCGGCCGCGTGGCCCTGCATGGTGCGCTGCCAGTGGTCCCGGCTGTGGATCGCCGGGTCCTGCGGCTCGCTGCCGATCGCGGTCGGATAGAACAGCAGATCGGCGCCCTTGAGCGCCATGGCGCGGGCGCATTCGGGAAACCACTGGTCCCAGCAGACCGCCGCGCCCAGGGCGCCGAAGCGGGTCGGCCAGACCCGGAAGCCGGTATCGCCGGGATTGAAGTAGAACTTCTCCTGGTAGCCGGGCCCGTCGGGAATGTGGCTCTTGCGGTAGGTCCCCAGGTTGCGGCCGTCGGCGTCGATCATGGCGAGCGAATTGTAGTAGGCGTTGTTGGCCCGCTCGAAGAAACTGACCGGCAGCACGACCTCGAGCTCGGCGGCCAGCGCGCTCATGCGCTTGACCGCCGGGCTGTCGTCCGCCGAGGCGGCCAGGGCGAAGTGGTCCGGCTTCTGGTCCTTGCAGAAGTAGGGGGTCTCGAACAGCTCCTGGATCAGCACCACCTGGGCGCCCTTGCCGGCCGCCTCGCGCACCAGGGCCTCGGCGTTCTCCAGGTTCAGCTCCCGGTCCCAGGAGCAGGCCATCTGCGTGGCGGCGACGGTGACCTCGCGCATCTTCAACTCACCCCGACATCCCGGGCGGTCAGGTCGATGCAACGCTTGATCCGCTCGACCAGTTCGTCGATCTCCTCGTGGCTCAGGGTCAGCGGCGGCGAGAAGACCATGGCGTCGCGCACCGCGCGCATGATCAGGTCGTTGGCGAAGCAGTGGTCGCGGCAGATCCCGCCGACCCGGCCGAGCGGCTCGAAGTGCTTGCGGCCGGCCCGGTCCTCGACCAGCTCGATGGCGCCGATCAGGCCGACGCCGCGCACCTCGCCGACCAGCGGGTGGTCGGCCAGCGCGTCGCGCAGAGCCGCTTGCAGATAGGGCCCCGTGTCCTCGCGTACCCGCTCGACCAGTCCCTCCTGCTCGATGATTCGGATGTTCTCGAGCGCCACCGCGCAGGCCACCGGGTGCCCGGAATAGGTGAAGCCGTGGAAGAACTCGCCGCCCCGCTCGATCAGGTCGTTGGCGATCCGGTCGCTCACCATCACCGCCGAGAGCGGCAGATAGCCCGAGGTCAGGCCCTTGGCCATCGGCATGATGTCCGGCGCGATGCCGAACAGCTCGCTGCCGAACCAGTGGCCGGTGCGCCCGAAACCGCAGATCACCTCGTCGACGATCAGCAGCACATCGTGCCGGCGGCAGATGCGCTGGATCTCCGGCCAGTAGGTCCGCGGCGGAATGATCACGCCGCCGGCACCCTGAAGCGGTTCGCCGATGAAGGCGGCGACCTGGTCGGCGCCCAGCTCGAGGATCTTGTCCTCGACCGCCTGGGCGGCGGCGCGCCCGAAGTCCTCGGCGCCGAGCTCGCCGCCGTAGTCGTACCAGTAGGGCGGCATGACATGCTCGAAGCCGGGCAGCGGCAGGTCGGCCTGGCCGTGCATGGCCTCCATGCCGCCGAGGCTGGCCGCGGCCATGGTGCTGCCGTGGTAGGCGTATTCGCGGCTGATGAAGGTCTTCTTGCCGGGCCGCTCCATGAGGTTCCAGTAGTGGCGCACCAGGCGCACGACCGTGTCGTTGGCCTCGGAACCGGAGGAGGCGTAGAAGGCGTGGTTGAGGTCGCCCGGCGCCAGCGCGGCGAGCTTCTCGGACAGCTCGATCGGCGGCGGCGTCGCGGTCTTGAAGAAGGTGTTGTAGTAGGGCAGCTCCAGCATCTGCCGATAGGCCGCCTCGGCCAGTTCCTTGCGGCCGTAGCCGACGTTGACGCACCACAGCCCGGCCATGCCGTCGAGAATGCGGTGGCCCTCGGAGTCCTCGAGCCAGGCGCCTTCGGCCTTGGTGATGATCCGGCTGCCGCCTTCTTCGGCGAGGGCCTTGGTGTCGGTGAAGGGGTGCAGGTGGTGACGGATATCGCTGGCGCGCCACTGGACGGTGGAATTGCGGAGCGGGCTGATGTTCATGGCTGTTCTCCCTGAGGGCGGACGGTCCCGCGGGCGGGACGGGTCGGACATCGCAGGCCGGCGAACCGTCCTGCGTGCTCGCCGCCGGCTTAGGGGTTGAAGCCCAGGCGGGCGCAGAGAATCAGCAGTTCGGCATGACGCGAGCGCAACGAGGCCTTGGCCTCGATCCGAGTGCTGGTGTCGTGTGCGCGGTGCATAGCCATCAATTTAACAGCAGGCGATGATCAAACATTTAGCAGAAGGTGCTCGCGCTCCCAAGAGGATATGACCTGCTGGTAGGCGAGCAGTTCGCGATCCTTCACGATCGTGACCGCGTCGACGAACTTCGCGCCCAGCACGCCCTTGACCGGCTTGCTGGCGTTGAACCGGCCGAGCGCGTCGTACAGCGTGCGCGGCAGGGTATGGGCCAGGCGGTAGGCGCTGCCTTCGACCGGCGGGCGCGGCTCCAGCTGTTCGGTCATGCCCAGAAAGCCGCAGGCAAGCGACGCGGCCATCGCCAGGTAGGGGTTGGCGTCGGCCCCGGCGAGGCGGTTCTCGACCCGCCGGTCGGCGGCCTCGGAGCGCGGCACGCGTAGCCCGGTGGTGCGGTTGTCGTAGCCCCAGTGGGTGTTGATCGGGGCATCCGAATCGGGCGTCAGGCGCCGGTAGGAATTCACGTTGGGGGCCAAGAGTGGCATCACCGCAGGCAGGTACTTCTGCAGCCCGGCGATGTGACAGTGGAACAGCTCGGTGTCCGTGCCGTCCGGCTCGGCGAAGAGGTTTTGGCCGCTCTTGCTGTCCAGCACGCTCTGGTGGATATGCATGGACGAGCCCGGCTCGCCCTGCATGGGCTTGGCCATGAAGGTGGCATAGACCTTCTGACGCAGGCCGGCCTCGCGCACCGTGCGCTTGAACAGGAAGGCCTGATCGGCCAGCCGCATGGGCGGCCCGTGGTTGAAATTCATCTCCATCTGGGCCGCGCCCGACTCGTGGGTCAGGGTGTCGACGTCGATGCCCTGGGCCTCGCAGAAGTCGTAGACCTCCTGGAACAGCGGATCGAACTCGTTGACCGCGTCGACCCCGTAGGCCTGGCGCGAGGTCTCGCGCCGTCCCGAGCGGCCGATCGGCGGCTCGAGCGGGTAGTCCGGGTCGGTATTGATGTCGACCAGGAAGAACTCCAGCTCCGGCGCCACCACCGGGGTCCAGCCCTTTTCCTGGTACAGCTTGAGCACGCGTTGCAGCACCTGGCGGGCCGAGATGTCGACCGGGTCGCCGTTGAAATGGAAGGCGTCGCAGATCACCTGGGCGGTCGGCTCGTCGTACCAGGGAACGATGCGAATCGTGCCGGCGTCCGGCACCATGTAGACGTCCTGGGTGGCCGGGCTGGTGACCGTGTCCTCTTCCGGGTAGTCGCCGGTCACGGTCTGGACGAAGATCGCCTCGGGGATCCTGAGCCCGTTCTGTTTCATGCCCTTGACGAACTTATCGGCGGGCAGGATCTTGCCGCGCGCGATGCCGGCCATGTCGGGCACCAGGCACTCGACCTCCTCGATGCGATGTTCTTTCAGGAAAGCTTCTATGACGGTCATGTTTCCGACTCGGGGAACCGGACAGGCGAGCCTCTAAGCCGCCCGCCCGCTGGATCACGCAGGTTCACTTGATGATGGCCTCAGCGCTACCACGGGCCCGCGCTTTCTGGCAAGCGCCTTGGCCGGATCGACAGGCTCCTAGCCGCGGCGCCGGCCAAGCAGCTCGTAGAGCGCGACGGCGGCGGCGCTCGAGACGTTGAGCTGGCCGATCGGGCCCTGGGTCGGCAGCCGGACCAGCAGGTCGCAGCGCTCGCGGGTCAGGCGGCGCAGGCCGCGGCCCTCGGCGCCCATGACCAGGACCACGCGGTCGCCCAGATCGCCGTCGCCGATCGACCGGGCACCCTCGGCCGCCAGTCCGACGATCCAGAACCCGGCTTGCTTCAGTTGCTCCAGGCTCTGCGCCAAGTTGCCGACCTTGAGGTAGGGCAGGTGCTCGAGGGCGCCCGACGCGGCCTTGGCCAGGGCCCCGGTCTCCGGCGCCGCGTGGCGGCCGGGCGCGAGCACCGCCGCCGCGCCGAAGGCGGCGGCGGAACGCAGGATCGCACCGACGTTCTGGGGGTCGGTTACCTGGTCGAGGGCGAGCAGCACGCAGGGACCGGCGACCGCGCCCTCGGCGCTCGGGCGCGACACGGCGGCAAGCAGCTCAGGCAGATCTGGCTCCGCCAGGGGCTCGGTCTGCAGCGCCAGGCCCTGGTGTACGGCACCGGCCGGCAGCAGTTGGCCGAGTATTTCCCGAGTCGCCCGCTCGGCCATGACGCCGTCGCCGCGACCGGCCAGCAACGCCTGCAACCGGGCCCCCTGCTTGGCGGCCGCTTCGCCGGTGACCAGCAGGCGCCCGATCCGCCGCTCCGGGTTGGCCAGCGCCTCGAGCACGGCGTGGTTGCCGTAGAGCCAGAGCTCGCGGGCGCCGGCGGCGCGCTCGAGCGTGCCCGGCGGCGGGGCCGACGCGACCGGCGCGCGGGCGCTTCGCCGCTTGACGGCGCCGGGCTGGCTGCGATTTGCGTGTCGGGTCTTGCGCTTGGTCATGGCGATGTCTACTATGTCCCATGGAGCGAGGTGCTCCGCAAGCGCCGTCATCGGTCGAACAATTAGTTTCGTCCGAGGCGGTGCTTTGTCTCGTTTGAAGTTGACAGGCCGCATTAAATCACCATAGTTCGCAACGCCGTCGCACCGCTGAATGCGGATTGCAGGAGGGGTGCCCGAGTGGTTAAAGGGGACGGGCTGTAAACCCGTTGGCTTAGCCTACGTTGGTTCGAATCCAACCCCCTCCACCAAGCGCTCGGCTGGCGGGCGGCTATTCATAGGGTGCCGGCGAGGTACATGGCGGGGCGCGTTGCAATGTCGGGCCGGGACGGAAAAGGCCCGAACGCGGGTGTAGCTCAGTGGTAGAGCTCCAGCCTTCCAAGCTGGCTACGCGGGTTCGATTCCCGCCACCCGCTCCAGATCGAGGTGGAACGAAGGCTGATTTTACGGACGTTAGCGTGCACAAAGGCCGGCGGGCATGACCGCTCCGCGAGGCGACTGACGGGAACAGAACGACCATGGCGAAGGCGAAATTTGAGCGTACGAAGCCGCACTGCAATGTCGGGACGATAGGTCACGTTGACCACGGCAAGACGACGCTGACGGCGGCGATCACGAAGGTGTTGGCGGAGAGCGGCGGGGCGACGTTCACGGCGTTCGACCAGATCGACAAGGCGCCGGAGGAGAAGGCGCGCGGGATCACGATCTCGACGTCGC
>JBFJPL010000177.1:0-5783 GCA_041617155.1 Kiloniellales bacterium | reverse complement strand
GCTCCCCGACATCGTTGCGCGGCGCTTGTGATGCGCCAGGCATCACGCCGCGCCACGCGCCTAGC
This sequence comes from Kiloniellales bacterium, assembly GCA_041617155.1. GTDB lineage: Bacteria > Pseudomonadota > Alphaproteobacteria > Kiloniellales > JAKSDN01 > CAMYKD01. The sequence goes on along the minus strand of JBFJPL010000177.1, from coordinate 5,718 downwards.
CGGATGACCTCGGAAGACCGTCCTAGGGGTACCATATGTCTGATTTAGACCACTAGGCCTGGCAACGCCGGTTTCAGGGTTAACCGGGCCACCGCCGGGCCCGGGCCCGGCCCGGGTTCAGGAGGCAGCTCAGGGGCCCGACCGGATCTTCTGTTCCAGGGGCTCGATGGTGCGCAAGCGATTGCGCAGCTCGTCGGTCACCTTTTGGGCGTCGCCCCGGTTTCGAACCACCCGCGGTGTGATCAAGACCAGCAGCTCCACGCGTTCCCTGACGTTCGAGGTGGTCTTGAACAGATTCCCCAGAATCGGGATGTCCGAAAGCAACGGGATGCCGGACACCTGGTCTTGCTGATCGTCCCTGATCAGGCCGCCGAGTGCCACCGTATCGCCGCTTTGGACCGCAATGGTGCTTTGAATCTTGCGCTGCGAAATGGTCGGCGAATCGATGTCCGAGGTCGTCGTCCGCTCGACATTGCTGACCTCCTGGTTGACCTCCAGAACCACCAGCCCGCCGGCGTTGACCCGGGGCGTCACCTCCAGGATCACGCCCGTCTCGCGCAGTTGGATCGAATTGACGACCGGTGCGTCCGGGTCGGTCACCGAGACAGCCGACTGCGTGGCGATAGGCACCTCGTCACCGACCTGGAGCCGCGCCGACTGGTTGTCGAGTACCATGAGCTGCGGCGAGGAGACGATGTTGACGTCGGTAATCTCGGTCAGCGCGCTCAAGACCACGCGCGCCTCGTTGGTATCCGCGATGAAGGAAAAGCCGGGGAAGACCGAGCTGATCGCGCCCGTGGTGAGCGTGCTCAGGCTGGCGCTGATATCGCCTTCCTCGAAGAACCACTGCAGACCGTATTTGAGGGTGTCGTTGAGTGCGACCTCGGCGATCGTCGCCTCGATCAAGACCTGCAGCGGCAGCACGTCGAGCTTCTTCAGCGCCGATTCGATCATGCGGAACTCGGCCGCGGTGGCCAGGATCAACAAGGCGTTGTTGGCCTCGTCCGCGATGATCCTGATGTTACCGGACTCCTCGACCAGGGTGCCGAGAGAGACACCGACGCCGCCCTGCCTGATGTCCGGCGCGACACTAACCGGTTCCGGGGCCGGAGCGCCGCCTTCCGCGGTTTGGCCGTTGCTCGTGGTCGTCCGCTGCCGTGCGCGCGCGCCGCCACCCAGCTCGACCGGGGTCAGGCCCGGGGCCAGCGAGACCTGCGGCACACCGGTGACACGGGACCCGCCGGTTTCGAATACCTGGCTGAGGATTGCCGCGATGTCCGCGGCACGGCCGTTCTCCACGTAGTAGACGAAGATCCGCCGGCCGGCCCCTTCGACGCCGCGGTCCAGCCGCTCGATCCAGGTTTGGGCGCGGTCCAGATAGGCGGCCTGGGGCGAGATCGCCAGCACCGCGTTGAGCCGTTCGATCGGCACGAACCGGATCAGGCCGGCCAGGGGGCTCTTGCCATCCTGAAGGAACACCGATTCCAACTCCGCCACCAGGTTCTTGACCTCGGCGACCTGGATCGGGAAGAGCGCGAAGGACATGCCGCGCATCCAATCGACATCGAACACGTCGACCATATCCATCAGGTCGCGCGCGCTGTTGCCGGTTCCGGAAAAAATCAGCAGGTTCCGGGCTTCGTCGGCGCGCAGCGAACCCGGGCTCACGAACGGCTCCAGGAGCGTCCTCATCGCCGCGGCGGACGCGTAGTTCAGCGGTATGATGTTGATGCCATAGCCCCGGGCGAGCTGAGTGTCCGACGGCGACACCGACGGTCCCGACAGGCCTTTGGCGGCCAGTTCCTGCGGTACCACCATGTAGGTGCCGTTGATCAGGGTAATGGCAATGCCGTTCAATGCCAGGATGTTTTCCAGTGCCGGGATGACCGCCGACCTCTTGAGGGGTTCGCTGGTTCGAACAGTGACGGTGCCCTGGACGCCCGGGTCAATCACGTAGTTCAGATTCAGGGTGTCGCCCAGGACGATGTCGATCACGTCGCGGATTTCGGCATTGGCGAAGTTCAAGGTCACGCGACCGTCTTCGCTCAATCCGACGTCGCCGCGGCCGCTTCCGGGATCGCGGACCAGCACACCCGTGCCGCGATAGAATTCCGCACGTCTCAGGTCGCCACCGCGCCCATCTTCACGCTCGACACCCCTGGCCCCGGCGTCGAGCGGTATTGGCGGGCGCCCGCTATAGTCGGCCTCACCGTCGCGGGCCGCGCTGGCGCCCGGCAGGTCAGGCCGTTTCTCCGCGACATCGGACGGCGAAGTGCCGCAAGCGGTGAGCGTCAACGCCAAGATGCCGATCTGGCCCCAGCGCGCCAAACGAACTCTCGTCGTGGCCTGGCTTGAAGCGATCAAACTGGCATCCTTCCGGGCGGTGGCATTGACTTCGAAACTCACCTTAAATCGGCCATATATTGGTTAAGATCATATGTATCTTGATGATTCTACAGTCGAAAGTTGTTTCTCAGCCGGGCGTATCACCGTCACTATAGGCGGATTTATCAAGCGGCTGGGATCATTTCTCCTGTTCGACTTCCTCGTCGTCTTTGTCACCCTGGTTCTGGCTCTGGTTCTGGTTTTGGCGGATCGTCCTGCGCTGTGTCTGTTGATTGTTCGGCTGCTGGGCCGTGGCACGATCACGCCGCCGCTTCTTGTTTCTGCCCTGGGGCGGCGGTTCGTCGTAGATCAGCTCCAGCTGCTCTTCCTTGTTGCCACGTCGAAAGACCACCTTGTGCTGTTCGACCTGTGTCAGAGTCCAACCGCGATAGTCCTCGCCCTCGCGCAAGCGGACCGACTGCCCACCCTCCTGCGGGGCTAGAATAACGAATTTGGTGTCCGCTGAGGTAATGATGCCGGTCAGGGTCATGCCCAGCTCCTGACTGACCACCACCGCGCTTCCCTGCACGGCGCGCCGCTCCGGCGAAAAAATCGGCCGTCTCAGGATCGAATCGAAGGAGCTGAGGGGCGGCAGGGAGAAGTCCTCGTTCGCCTGAGCCTGCTGCACCCCGGCGGGCTCGGACGGCTTTTCGCTCGCGACCGGAGCCGTCTGGGCGCTAACCGGTTCGCGGGTCTGCAGGAAGATCGCCCCGGCCAGCGCCAAGCCAACCGCCAAGAGGCCGGTCGGCAGCAGAATTCCCGATTTACCTCGTCCGATCATGCGGTCCTGGACCAGTGCCAATGGTTGAGGTCAAAGCGCGTCAAGTTGGTCGGACGGCGCCGCCGTCCGCCTACTGGCGGTCCCGCCTAATCCGCACGCGTGTCGGCCGAAGGTTAACTGTAAGCGCAATGTCTTTCCAGCTTCTAAAGACCGTCCGGGCGGGGTGCGGACTGGCCGGTCAATTGGCGCCGCGCGGGCGGACCGAGGCGGAAATGTTGAACCGCTCCCGGCCGACCCGCGGGTCGGCCATGACCGGCGAACTGAAGCTGACCTGGGACAACATGTCCGATTGCTCGAGCAGGGCGATCAAGGACGACGGCTTGACCGAATAGCCTGAAATCGTCATCCGTTCACCACGCCGTGCGAATTGTAAAACCCATGTATTATCGGGCAATACCTCGGTTACTTCATTCAAGAGCTCAATTGCGGTTATGCGCGATCGCTTTTCGTTCATCACGAAGTTGCTGCGCTCGGTCATCTCGGCCACGCGCTTCGTCATCAGATCAGCCTCGGCCGCCTCGGTGCGAACCTGCCTGAGTCTGGTTTCCTGCGCGGCGAGTTGCTCCTGCTTTTGCGTCAAGGGCAAATAGAGCGCGACGGCGAGCAACCCGATAATCGCGGCGCCGACCACGGCAGAGACCCGCAGAGCGGGTCGTTTTCGGCCGCCTTCCGAGATCGACGGCAGCAGGTTGAACCCCTCGTCCTCGTCCGGGTTCGAGGTGAGGGCCAGGCGGTCCGGTTGCAGGCCCCAGTCACTGACCAGGCCTATGGCGTGATTGGCGATATCTTTGGTGACGACCAGCAAATCGACCTTGATTCGCTTGTGCTCATTGTCATGCCCGACAACACGATAGTCGAAATAGACCTCGTTGGACTCGAAGGGCGTGTGCCGGTCCATTTCAAAGGTCAGGACTTCCCGCAGGTTCTCCAGGGCCGGCGACGGCAAATCGACCGTGCGTCTGAGCAGGTTGTCCCGGGGCAGGCGCACCACGACCTCCGCCGATCTCAGGTTCGCCGCGTTGATGATTTCCCGGGCGGTCTCGGCCTGTGCCGCCGGGCTGGTCTGCGACAAATCGAGGTTGCCGAGCCACTGCACGGTCTTGCCCTTGAGGTGCTCGAAGATCACGGTCTTATCCGCGATCAGGATCCAGAGTTTTTGGCTGTCCCGTCCGAACAGGCCGCGGATCCGCGGCGGCACGCAGTCAGCCAATTCGCCGAGCCACCACTTCAAAAACCGTGAGCCCTGCTCCGCCAGACTCGCCAATTGGGTCGACATCGCTCTGTTCCGTCCTCGTTCCGTCGTGCAGCAAGCTACACCGAAGCCCTTTATAACCTGTTGCCTGACCCCGTCGCTTGCAACGCCCCAGTGGCCGACCGTGTCACTGCGGCCCGAACTCGCCGGCCCTGGTCCGGGGCGCAATGATGAGCTCCGGCCAATAGCGCGCGTCGTTCTCGGGAAAAGCGATCCGAACCGCGATCAGTTGTGGCGGCAGAGCGGCGCCGACCCATCGTTCGCGCCACTCGCCCGCGTCGATGCGCTCGCCGACTTCGAACAGTTCCGGGTCGCCATAGTAACCGAACCGGACTGCTTCGATGTTCTCCAGCAGCGTACGCTGCTCGCTTTCCTCTTCGTTGAAGGGCTGGTCACGGTCCGGGCGGTAAAGTTGCCAGCGCAGGACCAGCCGCTGTCGCCCGTCCGCTTGCTCGCCAAAGAGATCGAAATAGTAGACTCCGCCAAGGCCGAACTGCGATGGGGCCGGTGCGGTGAAGGTGAGCCGCTCCTGCTCGCCGGAAAAAGAGATCTCCTGTTCCCCCTCGTCCAGCCCGGGCAGCGGCAGCAGTTGATCCAACTGGCGTCGCAAAAGTGCCTGGGTAACCTCGACCTCGGCGAATTCCGCGCTCCGCTCGGCGCCGACCTCCCAGACCCGGGTGCCGAACCGCAATCCGCCGAACAGGGCAACGAACATCAATCCGATCAGGGTCATGGCGACCAGAAGCTCGACCAGCGTAAAGCCGCCGTCGGCCCGGCAAGGTCCGCGGTAGCCGGTCTGGCCGGTCATTGCCGCACCGCCAGGCGCAGCGTGCGCAGGGTTACCGTGCGCTCGTCCCGCCAGGTGACCGCGACATCGACAACGTAGTCGATAAGATCTGCCGCCTCGCCCAGGCCCGACCTGTCGTCAGACCGCTCTGCCACAGCGACATGCCACCTCGAACCGTTGTCCAACTCGCCGTCATACTCGCCGGGCTGCAGCGGGATTACGGACCCGACCTGTTCCAGTACCGAACGGGCCTGCATCGTCGCTACGGCATAGTCCTGGGCCCGGTCCAGATTACGCAGGCCGCCGCCGAACGCCTGCAGCAGGATCGCCAGCATCACGGCCATGATGGTGAAGGCCACCAGAACCTCCAGGAGCGTGAAGCCGTTTTGTTTCATGGTTTTGGTTTGTTTTCGGTTGGTTTCGGGGTCACCAGGAGGTGAGGTCCTGGTTTTCGCCCTCGCCGCCCTCCTGGCCGTCCTTGCCGAGGGAGTAGAGGTCGTAGGTGCCGTGTTC
>JBFJPL010000176.1:0-5815 GCA_041617155.1 Kiloniellales bacterium | reverse complement strand
GCCTCCGCCATCCCCTGCCCCGTGGCCGGCTTCAGGCCCAGGGCGCGCCGGGCCTCCGCGTCGTCCCACTCGGCGATGAAGATCTGCGGGCGCTTGTCGGAGGTGCGGGCGCTGGACCAGGAGATCGTCTTGCCGTCGGGCGAGAAAACCGGCAAGCCGTCGAAGCCGTCCCGGTAGGTGACGCGAACCGGCTCCCGCGTGCCGTCCGTATCGACCATGTAAAGCTCGAAGTTCCGGAAGCCGTGGACGCTGGTCGCGAAGACCAGGTAGTCGCCCGAGGGATGGAAGAAGGGTGCCCAGGACATCGCGCCCAGGCGGGTGATGGCCTTGGGGTCGCTGCCGTCCGCGTTCATGGTGTGGATCTCGGCGCTGCCGCCGTCCGCCGTGAAGCGGCGCCAGACGATCTTGCGGCCGTCGTGGCTGTAGAACGGTCCGCCGTCGTAGCCCGGCGCGTCGGTCAGGCGCCGCACGTTGGAGCCGTCGCCGTCCATGACGTAGAGATCCATGAAGGTGGAGGGATCGCGGCTCAGCATCTCCTGCTCCTGTTCGGAGAGGGAGCCGCTGTAGGCATGGCGGTTCGAGGCGAACAGAATGTGCTCGCCGTCCGGCGACCAGCTGCCCTCGGCGTCGTAGCCGAAAGCATTGGTCAGATTGACCAGCCCGCCGCCGTCGGCCCGGGTCTCGAAGATGTCGTAGTGAGGATCGAAGCTCCAGGAGTAGCGCCGGCCGGTGCCGGCGGCGCGTTTCTCCAGCTCTTCGCGCTGCTTGTCGACCGCCTTGGGATCGAGGTGCGTGGACGCGAACAGCACCTTGTCTTCGCTCGGGTGGATCCAGGCGCAGGTCGTCTTGCCGACGCCCGGCGAGAGGCGGCGCGTATCGCCGGTCGCCAGATCGACCAGGTAGATCTGGTAGAAGGGGTTGCCGGGCTCCCGCTCGCTTTGAAAGACCATCCGCGCGCCGTCTCGGCTGAAATAGCCCTCGCCGGAGCGCTTGCCCTCGAAGATCATCTGCCGCGGGTTCTTGAGCAGACGCGCCTCTTGCGGTTCGGCGGCCGCGGCCAGCGCGGCGCCGGCCAGCGCCAGGACCAGCGTCGCCCCGACGATCCAGGCAGCGGTCCGTTGGCCTTGCGCGGAACCTGTCATGTCTCGATCCTCCCAGATCATTCAAGCATACCCACGCGGAACGGTGTAGCTCTTGCTTCGGAAAGTCGCGGGCGCCCGGCTCGCTTCGGCGAGCCGAAACGGCGCAAGACCGGTCCCGACCGCGTCGACGTTCCCTTCCGGGCACGAAGCCGCCGGAATCGGCGCAATAGGGTCGGAATTCCGCGGTTTTCGGTGGCGCGGCTTTGTCAGGGGCTTTGAACAGCAAAAAGCCCCGCGAGAGCCGAGCTGAGCTTTTGATTTTCCCTGGTTTTGTCTGGTTGTGGGGGCCGGTGTCGAGCCGCGCGCGCCGCCTTCAAGCGAACTGGCCCCTGCGGTACTTTTCATGGGTGATGGCCTCGAAGTTGAGGCCAAGCCGGCGGGCATGGTCGTAGGCGGCTTGCACCTCGCCGGTTTCGGGCCTGCGGGCGATCGCGGCATGGCGCGCCAGGTACTTGGCGCTCGCCGGGTCGCGGAAGTTATCCGGCCGGTACTGGTCCATGATGTTGACCGGCGCGTCCGGCATGACCTCGGCGATCCAGTCGAGCACCGGCGCGGTGCAGCCCGCGACGTGGTCCGGCATCACCAGGTGGCGGATCGTCAGGACCTCGCCCCAATCGTGGATCAGCTTCAGATAGCGCGTCACCGTCTCCCGGTAACGCGGTGAAGCGTGCCCTGCTGCCGGGCCAGCTTAAGCGCCGGAGGTTGACGCCGCCTTCACGGGGATAGCCACACGAGCCCCGGCCTCGCCTTAACCGGCTCGCAAGCCCTCGGTGCTAGGCTGCGTTTCTTTGCAACCGGGTGGCAGGGATGAGCGCGGAGACACCGGAGACAGAACCGACGACGAACGCCGGCGAGGACGCGCCGGAGATCTCCGCCTTGTGGCTCATGCCGCTGCTGCTGGCCGGGAGCGTCCTTTTCGGGCTGCTGGGCGGGCTGCTGGGCATGGTCCTCGAGCTGCCCAAGGGCTCCAACGTTTCCCTCGCCGCCATCCTGATGATGGTCTTCGCCAGCTGCACCCGGAGGCCCAGGACCTTCGGGCAGTTGGGCCTGGTCGCGGCGGGCGGCGCGGCGGCCGGCGCTTTCGCGATGCTGGGCTATCTGCTTGTCTTGCTCGCGGCCCAGACGCACGGCTATGCCACCGGGAGCCTCATGGTGCGCGCGGCGGGCATGGTCGGCGCCGCGGTCCTGGGCATGTCCGCCGCCTTCGTGGCCTACCGCTTGCTGAAGGTGCCGGGACCGGCGGAAACCCCGGCCAAGGACCGGTCCTGAGAGCCTGGCCGGAAATGAATTGTCATGAATCAAAGCACTCGGGATGGCCAACTTATCACATTGTCATTGCCGGACTTGATCCGGCAATCCGGAAGGTGCCTGCGCCGCGCCGTTCCTGGACCCTCGGGTCACGCCCAAGAGGATCAAAGGTGTCAGAGTCCATTGATTTCCCGGTCCCACGAAACCACAAAATCAATCGAGTCTGACCCCGTTGATTGATTGATGCGCCGGCATCGCGCCGCACGGCTTTCCTACCCTGTCGGCCGGACAATGCTGCGCAGACCGTGGCCAGTATGAGAAATGCGGGCTAGGGAACAGGGTCAGTCGTATATTGCAGTATTGTTGATCGCTCCCCGCAGCCGCCTTGCGGCAGGCTAACTCCGTCGCCACCTGCGCGACGGAGTCCACGACATGATGCCACACAGCAATAGTACGACAATACCGGCCTGCCCCCGATCCTTCAGCAGGTCGGACCGAGCTCCAGGAAGGCGTCGTCGTAGGTGAGGACGCAGGTCACCGACCCGAATTCCGCGGTGTTGCCTCCCAGCACCTGGCTGGTCGCCAGGGTCAGCGTGCCGACCGCTTGGCCGGTCTGCACCACGCCGGTGTCGATCGTTCCGACGACCGAGCCTCGCCCGATCAAGCTGCCGGTCTCGGCGACCACGACCCGGTCGGTCGTCAGCCCCTCGAACTCGAGCGTGCCGGCGCCGGCCTGCCGGACCGCGATTAGGACGTCCTCGACCGCCACGTCGCGCAGCCGGATCGAGGCGCCGGTCACGCCGCGCACCCCCTCGTGGCTGTTGACCGGCCCGATGATCCGCACGTCGCGCACCGAGACCTCCTGACCGGACGTGGTGATGCCGCCGGTGTCGACCGAGGCGGTGGCCGCCGATGACCCAAACTGGATCGAGAGCTCGCGCAGCTCGCTGTCCTCGGCCATGACGACCATGAACAGGGCGCCGGCAAAGGGGTCGCCGACGATCCCCGCGATCCGCGTCGCGCCCGGTCCCAAGCCGGCCAGGTCGACGTGCGCGGGCAGAAAGATGCCGGCGCTGCCGATGTCGTAGATCCCCGGCTCGAGCTTCACCAGATAGGGATCGCTTGCCGAGGGCGGCGGCACCGCGGACGCCAGCCCGACCACGGCGTCGAGCAGCGCCTGGCCGTTGTCGGCCGCGCTGCCGACCGGGCCGACGATGATGGTGCGCGTCAGCGTCACGCCGAGCCCGGGCGGCCCCGCGGGTCCCGGCGGCCCGTCCGCGCCCGGCGGGCCGGCCTCGCCCTGCGGCCCGGCCGGGCCCTCGACGTTCCAGAACAGCGCGGTATCTCCGGGTAGGCAGTCGACGGGCGCGGCGACGCGGCGCAGGAAGCCGAGGAAAGGTCCGGCGCACGCGAAGATGGTTTCGTCGCTCTGGGCCCTTGCCGGGCTCACCTGTGCGATCGACGCCAACAAGGCCGCGGCGATCACCGAAAGTGCCGAAAGGCGGGATTTCCAGTTCATGATGTCCTCTGCGGTTAGGGAATTCCAGACACCACACGGTTACCAATGGTTGATTGGACTTCAATGATCTGAATCAACCTGCCGTTAGAGCAAAGGGGTCAGTGTCCATTGATTTCCCGGTCCCACAAAACCACAAAAATCAATCGAGTCTGACCCCTTTGATTCGCGCCCGTCTCGTCAACACCGTGAATTTGGAAAACACGCTTGGCGATATCCAAGCCGATCACTGATATACTGCTCATGGACGGTCCCCTTTCGATTGGTCGTTTCAACGAACCACCAGTCTGGCACACAGATGCCGTTCAGGGGCCGTCCACCCCATCAGTATATGCAACTCTTGCCCCTACAACGCCCCAAGTCGAGACGGGAATGCGGTGAGATACGTATACTGCCCCCCGAACTGGCCTGTCCCCCGAACTGAGAATGAGAAAGTTAATTTGTCAGTACCCTTTTGGCGCTCATTGAGCGCCTGAGCACAGTCATCTGACGTCAACCACCAAATACAGTAAAACTCAGACCGACATAGAAACCGTAGCCAGCCAAGAGTATTCCACCTTCCAACCGGCTTAGGCGGTGCCCCGTGTACAAGAACAGCAACAGCAATAGAGACGTTCCGAGCATGATCCATTGATCGAACTGCAGGATTCTCGCGGAGACCGGAAGTGGCTGAAGCAGAGCGGAGACTCCTAGAATTCCCAACAAGTTGAAAATATTGCTGCCAAGTATGTTCCCGACAGCCACATCTGCATGGCGCCGGATCGCTGCGATCACCGAAATTGAAAGCTCCGGGAGTGACGTGCCAACCGCCACCAACGTCAAACCGATAACGGCCTCGGAAACCCCAAAATGCTCTGCAATTCGCACGGCCCCCATCAGCAGCACTTGTGATCCGCCAATTAACAGCAGTAAACCAAGAACCACTGCCACTACGATCCACAACATCGACCTCGGCACCGCGGAAATTTCTTCCGCTTCGGCTTTGTGAAGTTCCGCTGAGGGTGCGGCGTGGAAGCGCTCGCTCCAGTAAGCCCACACCAAGTAAGCCACCAAAGCCATCAAGAGAACCGCCGCATCCGCCCGCCCCAGGGCGATTCCACCGACCAAGACCACAAACAAGATGCTTGCCGCTACTACCGTGACGGCGTCCCGGCGCAACGCCAACGGATTGACCGCCAGCGGCGTGATCAGGGCACATATTCCGAGAATCAGCAGAATATTTCCGATATTGCTGCCAACGACGTTGCCGATAGCGATATCCGGTCGCTCACTTATTGCTGCATTTACAGAAACCACCAGCTCTGGCGCCGAGGTGCCAAAGCCTACGATAACGAGACCGCTTAGCAGTGGCGATACACCAATACGCCGGGCAGCAGCCAAAGAGCCCCGAATCAACGCTTCCCCGCCAACGGTGAGTAGGACCACGCCCAGAACAAGAAGCAAAACATTCAGCATGGTTCAGACCTTCCGGGCATGGGAATTGAGTATCCGTCCGGTGAACCTACCCTGCCGGAAAGCATACTGGGGCTGTTACGCTCAGGGCTGAGCGTAACGCCAGGGCAGCAGTTCGTCGATCCGATTGATCTTGTGGTCGGCGATGCGGGCGAGAACACCGGTGAGCCACGCCTGGGGATCGACGCCGTTGAGCTTCGCCGTTTCGATCAGCGTATAGGCGATGGCGGCTGATTTGCCACCGCCCTCGGACCCCATGAAGAGATAATTCTTCCGGCCCAGGGCGATAGCCCGCATGCTTCTTTCGGCGGTATTGTTGTCCAGTTCCAGGATGCCGTGGTCGATATAGGGCCGGAGCCGATTCATTCTTGTGATGAGTTCAGTGGACAGTATATGCAACTCCTGCCCCTACAACGCCCCAAGCCGAGACGGGAATGCGGTGAGATAAGTATACTGT
>JBFJPL010000175.1:0-5902 GCA_041617155.1 Kiloniellales bacterium | reverse complement strand
GGCGCCGCCGCCTTCGAGGCCGGTGGTCCATATGGTCGCTGTCACACCACGTTTGTCCCGCACCAACTGCGAGGCACCGACCACATTGCAGTCGTCACCCACGGTGCAGCCAAAGGGTGCGTAGACAGCGCTCGACTGCGGTGTTCCGGCCATGACCGGCGCGGTGCCCAAAAGGCCGACGCCGGACAAACTCAAGATTAGGGCGATTGAAAAATCGATGGCACGCATTTGCCTTGCTCCTTTGCCAAAAAAAACACATGGGCTCGAATTGTCGAAGGCTTTCGGCCCATTGGCCGCGCGCTCGGGCGCGCTCCTCATGATCTCCGCGCGCGCGGGCGCTTGCTGTGACAATTGCCACTATCCTGGGGCTTTCGGAGGACTGCGCGGCCGTGCCGCTGAGCTGTCGGATTGCGCCGAAAGTGGTCGGGAACGGGATTGAGGACCGCGGCGCGGGCTGCTAAGGACGGGGGCCGCACCAACGCCGGCCGGAGACACGCCATGACCAGCCCGCTCCAACCGCCCTCGGCCATCCTGTCCTCCCGGATTCGCAAGTCTCCCTACTTCGAGGCCACCCTGCGTTACGGCTGCAAGGCCTATACGATCTATAACCACATGTTCATGCCGCTCTACTACGAGAGCCCGGTGGCCGATTTCTGGCGCCTGGTCAACGACGTGACCCTGTGGGACGTGGCCGGCGAGCGGCAGGTCGAGATCACGGGACCGGATGCGGCCCGCTTCACCCAGCTTCTGACGCCGCGCAACCTGTCGAGCTGCGCCGTGGGCCAATGCAAGTACGTGCTGATCACCGACGAGAACGGCGGCCTGATCAACGATCCGGTGCTGCTGCGCTTGGCCGAAAACCATTTCTGGCTGTCGCTCGCCGACAGCGACGTGCTGCTCTGGGCCAAGGGCGTGGCCAGTCACGCCGGCATGGACGTGACGGTTCGGGAACCGGACGTATCGCCGCTCCAGGTTCAAGGCCCGAAGTCGGCGGCGCTCATGACATCGCTGTTCGGCGATTGGATCGAAGAACTGCGCTACTTCTGGTTCCGCGAAGCAGAGCTGGACGGCATACCCGTTGTGGTCTCGCGCACCGGCTGGAGCAACGAGCGCGGCTACGAGATCTTCCTGCGCGACGGGACCCTAGGCGACCAGCTGTGGGAAGCGGTGATGACCGCCGGCCGGGCGCACGATATCGCGCCGGGCGCCCCGTCGCAGATCCGACGCATCGAGGCCGGCTTGCTGTCGTACGGCGCCGATGCGACGCTCGAGGAAAATCCCTTCGAACTCGGGCTCGGCCGCTTGGTCGACCTGGAGATGCCGGCCGATTTCGTCGGCAAGGCCGCTCTCAGGCGGATCGGGGATGAAGGCGTGAAGCGCCGTTTGGTCGGCCTGGAGCTGCAAGCACCGCCCTTGGCGGCCAGCAACCAGGAGCCCTGGCCGGTCCTGGCCGGCGGCGCGTGCCAAGGCCGCTTGACCTCCTGCGTCTATTCGCCGCGCCTGGAGAAGAACATCGCCATGGCGATCGTCGCCAACGAGCATGCCGAGCTGGGCAACCGTGTCACGGTCGAGTCGCCCGCGGGCGGGTTGGATGCGACGGTATCGCCCATGCCGTTCTATGACCCGAAGAAGAACCTGGTACGCTGACGGCAAGGCGCCTCGCCTCGACCCACGGCTTTCACGAAGCGCCGTGATATTGCGCTGCAACAAAAAAAAGATTTCATTTTCCGGGATTTTATGACAAATATTTTGCAGGGCAGCGCGTTATCTGCGCTGCCCTGCCACCACCTTCCGTGGTGTTTCCTCCCAGATTGACTGGGGCCGCAAGTTTCTTGCGGCCCCTTTTTTTACGCGGCACCCGCGACCTGCGCAAGGAAATGTCGCCCGCGTGATGAGAAAAATTTGATTGTTACGCCTCGGGGGGCCGCCCTGTCGTCATTCCGCCGGGGCTGGCGCGGGCTGCGGGCCGGAAATCCGGCGGCCGCGCAGCACCTCGTTGCCCGGGGCCGGAGCCAGGGGCACGTTGAGCGCCATCAGCAGCGAGAGCGCGGCCATCGCGCTTCCGGCCAGGAACACCGCGGCCGGCGAGACCAGCCAAAGGAGGCCGAAGACGGCCGGCAGGAACACGGCGACGATGTGGCTGATGGTGAAGCTGACGCCGGCGGTCGCGGCGATATCGGCCGGATCGGCGATCTTCTGGAAATAGGTCTTGATGGCGATCGCCAGGGCAAAGAACAGGTGGTCGATCACGTAGAGCCCGGCCGCCAGGCCAGCGTGCTCGACGAAGGCATAGGCCGCGAACACGACGATCAGGCCGATGTACTCGAAGATCAACGAGCGGCGCTCGCCCCACCGGCCGATCAGCCGGCCGATCTTGGGTGCCAGGAGCACGTTGATCACCGCGTTGACCAGGAACAGCAGTGTGATCATGGCAACGTCGAAGCCGAACTTCTCGACCATCAGGAAGCCGGCGAAGACGATGAAGATCTGCCGCCGCGCGCCCGACATGAAAACCAGCAGGTAGTACAGCCAGTAGCGCCGGCGCAGGACCATATGGCGGTGCTGGCGAACCCTTTCGGGGAACTGTGGAAAGCCGAGCCAGGCCAGCAGCGCGAGCCCCGCGGTCAGCCCGCCGCCCAGCAGGTAGACCCAGCGGAAATCCAGGCCGATCAGGTCGAAGGCCAGCCAAATCAACCCGAAGGTCACGATCGAGGCGAACGACCCGGCGGCAATGATTCGGCCCAAGGTTTCCGGCGCGCGCGCCTTGTCGATCCACTGCAGGGACAGCGATGTCTGCAGCGTCTCGTAGTAGTGATAGCCGATCGACATGACCACGGTGGTGATGTAGAGGCCGAGCGCGCTCGGGAAGTAACCGGTCACCGCGGTGCCGAGCCCGAGCAGCAGCAGCGCCAGGTACGCGAGTTTCTGCTCGCGCACCAGGACCAACAGGAAGACCACGGCAAAGGCCAGGAAGCCGGGCACCTCGCGCAGGCTCTGCAGGATGCCGATCTCGGCGCCGGTAAAGGCAGCCCGTTCGATCGTGAAGTTGTTGAGCAGCGCCTGCCAAGTGGCGAAGCTCAAGGGCACCGCCGCCGCCATCAGCAGCAGCAGGACCTCGGGGCGACGCCAATCGCCGATCAAGACCTGTCGCCAGCTACTCATGGCATCTATTTAGCGGGCCTCGGACTGCCCGTCCTGCTATAATCGGTCAAGTGATGCCGCAGTCCAGCCAAAGCCCCGGCCAAACACCAGGTCCGGACAATCCCGGCGACCTGGATGACCCGGCGTGGCCGGTGGTGGGCTATGCGCGCGACTACACGGCGGGACACGAGTCCGAGCGCCATCAGCACCGGCGGGCCCAGCTGCTCTACGCCTCGGCCGGGGTCATGACCGTGACCACCGCGACCGGCACCTGGGTGGTGCCGCCTCAGCAGGCGGTCTGGGTGCCGGCCCGCGTCACTCACCGGGTCCGCGCCAACGGGCCGTTGACCATGCGCACGCTCTACGTTCTGGTCGGGCCGGACAATGCCGAGGGCCTGCCGGCCAGTTGCTGCGTGGTCGGCGTTTCGCCGCTGTTGCGGGAGCTGATTCTGCGCACGGTCACCTTTACGGCGGAAGGCCCGCCGACGGACGCCGCGCGCCGCCTTCTGGCCGTCATTGTCGACGAGTTGCGCGCCCTGGTGCCGGAGCCGCTGCATTTGCCCCTGCCGCGCGACCGCCGGCTGACGACGGTCACCGACGGCTTGGCCGCCGATCCGGCCGACGGCCGTTCGCTCGGCGACTGGGCGCGGGCCGCGGGCGCGAGCGAGCGGACCCTGGCACGCCTCTTCGTGACCGAGACCGGGCTCACGTTCGGCGCCTGGCGCCAGCGGCTGCGCCTGCTCTCGGCGGTGGCGCGCCTGGCCGAGGGGCAGGCGGTCACCGCCGTGGCCTATGACCTCGGTTACGACAGCCCGAGCGCCTTCATCGCCATGTTTCGCCGCACCCTGGGATCGACGCCTGGGCGCTATTTGAAACCGGCGCCCGAAAGCAACCGACCGGAAACGCCGGGTGACCGGGACTGCTGATCTGGGCTAAGATCGAGCTTTGGCAGGTTGGGAAAAACTCGATGAGAAACCTGGAACTGGCGGGCCGGTCTGCGGTGCGGGCGCTCAACGGCATGGCCGCCACCTCGCATCCCTTGGCCACCATGACCGCGGTCAACATCCTGCAGGCCGGCGGCAATGCGATGGACGCGGCGGTCGCCGCCTGCGCCGTGCAGTGCGTCGTGGAACCCCAGTCGACCGGGATCGGCGGCGACTGCTTCGCGCTGATCGCGCCGAGGGGCGGGGACGAGATCATCGCCTTCAACGGCTCGGGCCGAGCGCCGGCGGCGGCCAAGGCCGAATGGTACCAGGAGCGCGGCATCACGGAGATCGAGCGCCATTCGCCGCACGCGGTCACCATACCGGGTGCGATCGACGCCTGGTCGCGCCTGCTAGAAGACCACGGTACGCGGGGTCTCGGCGAGATCTTGCAGCCAGCCATCGCCTTCGCCCGCGAAGGCTACGTGATCCACGATCGGGTTGCATTCGATTGGCGCAACCAAGTGGACCTGCTGGCCCAGGACCCGACCGCGGCGCGGATTTTTCTGCCGGGGGGCAAACCGCCCGCCGCTGGCAGCCTGCACCGCCAGCCCGAGCTGGCCGAGACTCTATCGGTGATCGCGGAGCGGGGCCGCGACGGCTTCTACCAGGGACCGGTCGCCGAGGATATCGTCGCCTACCTCAAGCGCTTGGGCGGGCTCCACGCGCTCGACGATTTCGCTGCGGCCGCCGGTGAATACGTCAGCCCGATCCAGACCGACTACCGGGGTCACAAGGTGCTCGAGTGCCCGCCGAACGGCCAGGGCATGATTGCGCTGGAGATTCTCAACATCCTCTCCGGCTTCGACTTCGATGGCATGGCGCCGCTTTCGGCTGAGCGTCTGCACCTGGAGATCGAGGCCACGCGCCTGGCCTACAAGGACCGCAACAGCTTTGTCGCCGACCCGCGTCATGCGGAGGTGCCGGTGGCACGGCTGCTGTCGGAGAGCCATGCCGCTTCGCTGCGCGCGCAGATAGATCCCGAACGGGCGATGGCCGAGCTGCCGCCGGTCCTGATGCCGGCCCATGCCGACACGGTGTACCTCTGCGTCGTCGACAAGGACCGCAACGCGGTCAGCTTCATCAATTCGCTGTTCCACTCCTTCGGCAGCGCTCTGGTCAGCCCCCGGACCGGTGTCGTGCTGCAAAATCGCGGCACCGGCTTCGTGCTCGACCCGGCGCATCCCAATTGCATTGCGCCGGGCAAGCGGCCGCTGCACACCATCATCCCCGGCATGGTGGTCAAGGACGGCCGCGCGGTCATGCCCTTTGGGGTCATGGGCGGGCAGTACCAGGCCACCGGCCACGCCCATTTGCTCGGCAACCTGCTCGATTTCGGGCTCGATTTGCAGGAGGCGATCGACCTGCCGCGGGTCTTCGCGCCGCCCGAGGGCCCGGTCGATGTGGAGAGCGGCGTTCCGGCGGCCAGCGTCGAGGGCCTGCGGTCCCGCGGGCACCAGACCGCCGCACCGGCAAAGCCGATCGGCGGCGGCCAGGCGATCATGATCGATTGGCAAGCCGGCACGTTGACCGGCGCCTCGGACCCGCGCAAGGACGGCTGCGCGCTCGGCTACTGATGGCTAGGAGCCTGTCCGAGTATTGGTCACGGGCTGCACCGCGTTTCCAAGGCCTTGGGCTAGGACGGTGCCGCGCCGCGATGCCGGGCGCATCGCAAGCGGTGCCGGACGCCGTCCCAAGGCCTTGAAAACACGGCTTTTCGGGTCGGCCGGACAGACGCGAGTGCCGCGTCGCGAAGGCTTGCCGATGCGCACGGCATC
>JBFJPL010000174.1:0-6079 GCA_041617155.1 Kiloniellales bacterium | reverse complement strand
GGCGCATCGGGCAAGCGGCTTGACGCACCCTGTCGGTGGGACAGCGCCGCCCGCAGGGTCGCGCCCAGCCGGGCGTCGGCCGCGTCGAAGCCCTCAACCGGTGCTTCGGCACCGCTTTTCGGCCTTCTCCTCGCGGCGCGCACCGCCTGAACGCGACGCAGGCCGTGGCCAGTGTGAGAAATGCGGGTTAAGGCCGGATCTTGGCGGCGCGGTGGCAAGGTCGTGGAAGCCGGCGCTCGGCTCAGGTTTCCGCCGCCGGCGTCGCGGTCTTGACCTGGAGCGCGATCGGCGGGGCGTTCCTGAGGGTCTGGTAGACCACGCAGTAGCGCTCCGTCAGCTTGGTCAGCGTGGCCAGCTGATCGGCGTCGGCGTCGCTGTCGAGCTCGAAGGCGAGGCGGATCTCCCGGAAGCCGACCGGGGCTTCCTTGTCGACCCCGAGCGTGCCGCGGAAGTCGAGATCGCCCTCGGCGCGCACCGTGCCGCCTCTGAGCGGCACGTCGATCGCCGTGGCGACCGCGTTGAGCGTCACCCCGGCGCAGGCGACCAATGCCTCGAGCAGCATGTCGCCGGAACAAACGGAAAGGCCGTCGCCGCCGGTCGCCGGGTGCAGCCCGGCCTCGAACAGCGCCCGGCCGGTCTCGACCGAGCAGGTCAGGCCGTCGCCCGCGAGGCTGCCTTGGGCCTTCAGCGTGATCGTGGCCGCGCCCGGGTCGTCGCGGTATTTTGCCTTGAGCGGCGCCTGCAGGTTGCGGAGGGTGTCGGCGTCCATGGTCGCTCCCACTTGCCCTTCATGATCCCAAGGCATAATTTTACCACGCCCTCCGGCCGATCCAAATCACGCTCTCGGGAGCGAAAAGGGAACTGGCTCGCATTCGCGCCAGCGAATCCGTGCCTGTCCCCTTTGTCGCGGGCCGGCCGGCCGCGGTCCCGCCGGCGGCCCGGTTTCCCTCCCGTAGAACCGACGGTTATCATCGACGACCTTTGACATTAGGCTGCCGGGCGGGGAGGTCGCGCCATGTCCTATCGGCGGATCGAGGTCGAACGGGTTTCGGGAGCGCTCGGCGCCGAGATCCGGAACGTCGACCTGTCGCGGCCGCTCGACGAGGAAACCATGGCCGAGGTCCGCCGGGCGCTGGTCGCCCATCAGGTGATCTTCTTCCGCGACCAGAGCCTGACGCCCGAACAGCAGATCGCCTTCACCGCGCGCTTCGGCCCGGTCAGCCGGGTGCCCTTTATCGCGCCGCTGGCCGAGCATGCCGATATCATCGCGGTGCTCAAGGAGGCCGACGAGCGCGGCATCAGCAGCTTCGGCGGCACCTGGCACTCCGATTTCAGCTTCCTGCCCGAGCCGCCGCTGGGCTCGGTGCTCTATGCGCTGGAGGTACCCGAGCACGGCGGCGACACGCTCTGGGCCGACATGTACCGAGCCTACGAGACGCTCTCCGCCGGCCTGCGCCGCGTGCTCGACGGGCTCCGCGCGGTCCATAGCGGCGCGCCCTACGGCACCGCCGCCGCGCCGCCCGCCGATCTTCGGCTGAGCCGCTCGGTCAAGATGGCGCGCGGCGACCCGGCGGCCGACGTCGAAACCGAGCATCCGGTGGTCCGGGTGCACCCGGAGTCGGGCCGCCGGGCGCTGTTCGTCAACCCGGTCTACAGCCTGCGCTTCGCCGGCATGACCGCGGCCGAGAGCCAGCCGCTGCTCGACTTCCTGCAGGCCCACGCGACCCGGCCGGAGTTCACCTGCCGCTTCCGCTGGCGCCCGGGCTCGCTCGCCGTGTGGGACAACCGCTGCACCCAGCACCTGGCGGTCAACGACTACGACGGCCGCCGCCGCCTGCTGCACCGCACCACCATCGCCGGGGAGCGGCCGGTGGGGGTGGGGGGCTAGACGTTGTCCCGTTCGAACGCATATGAGATGCGAGAGGAGGCGACGTTGGAGCGTGGGTTCGCCGGGTGATGGCGGGCCGTGCAAGGCGACGCAATCCTCATCTCAATCACCCTACCGAGGGCCGCTTCGCGGAGGGCTAGATGCAGTTGTTCAAGCAAATATCCCGATTCCCGGTCATCGCCGCAATGATGCTGCTGCTCGTGAGTTCCGTGCTACCCGCGAAGATCTCTGAATTGAAGGCTCAACCTACGGTCTCGACAACGCAGACCTACGCCTACAGCCGGGACGTCAAGCCGATCATCGAGCAGAAATGCATCGCTTGCCATGCCTGCTATGACGCGCCGTGCCAGTTGATCCTGACCTCCGAGGAAGGCCTGCTGCGCGGCGCGAGCAAGCGACCCGTGTACGACGGCACGCGCTTGCTAGAGATGGCGCCGACGCGGCTGTTCACCGATGCCCGGACCACCGCCGGGTGGCGTCGGAAGGGATTTTTCCCGGTCGTCGATGCCCGCGGCGACGCGCCGGACAACGACCTCGAATCCTCATTGCTCAGCCAGATGATCGAGCTGGGTCGGGCGCACCCGCTGGCGGCGAACGCGGCGGTGCCGGACGACATCGAGCTCGGGTTCGGGCGCAAGAATGTTTGTCCCGCGCCGGACGAGTTCGCCGATTATGCCCGCGAGTATCCGCTGCAGGGCATGCCCCTCGCGATCACGGGATTGACCGACGGCGAGTACCGGACACTGCGGCAGTGGATCCGCGAAGGCGCGGTCATCGACGCAAGGCCCGCCGCGCCCGGGCCGGCCGAACAAACGCGGATCCGCCAATGGGAAACGTTCTTCAACCGTCCGGCGTTGAGGAACCGCCTGGTCTCCCGTTACCTCTATGAGCACCTGTTCGCGGCCCATCTATATTTCGCTGATCTGGATACGGGCAATTTCTTCGAGCTCGTGCGCTCCGCCACGTCGCCGGGGAGCCCCATCCGGATCATCGCGACGGTGCGCCCGAACGATGATCCCGGCGAGGCGCTGTACTACCGCTTGAGGAAAGTGGACGGGACGATCGTTCACAAGACCCACATGGCCTATCCGCTCAGTGAAGAGAAGATGGCCCGCCTGGAGGCGCTGTTCCTGGCACCGGCCTGGGATGTCGCGGAGCTGCCGGATTATTCGCGCAAGAATGCCATCAATCCATTTGCGACCTTCGCCGCGATTCCGGCGCGTGCGCGTTATCAGTTCCTGCTCGATTCCAGCGAGTTCTTCGTCAGGAACTTCATCCGCGGACCGGTCTGCGCCGGACAGGTCGCGACCAATGTCATCGACGACCGTTTCTTCGTCGTGTTTCTGGATCCGGATGCGGACCTGTCGGTCACCGATCCGGCCTACCTGGCCGAGATCGAGCCCCATCTGGTTTTGGTTCCTGAGCAGGAAGGCCTGCTGATCCCGGTCAAGGAACGGCTGCGGCAGGAAGGCCTGCTGAAGCCGGGTTTCGACTGGGATCACCGGAAAACGGAAAGGAATGAATACATACGTCTGCGCGGACGGCACTACCGCGATCAGCGACCCCGGGGCCCGTCGCTGCAAGATCTCTGGGATGGCGACGGGGTCAACGACAACGCCGCGCTGACGGTCTTCAGGAATTTCGACAATGCGATGGTGACCAAGGGGTTCGTGGGTGCGGTTCCCAAGACGATCTGGGTGATGGACTACCCCTTGTTCGAGCGCAGCTTTTATTTGCTGGTCGCGAACTTCAACGTCTTCGGGACGCTGGCCAGCCAGGTCGAGACGCGTTTCTACTTCGATCTGATCCGCTCCGGCGGCGAGGATAATTTCCTCCACTTCATGCCGCCCCAGGTCCGGACCTCGATGCGCGAGTCCTGGTACCGTGGCAGCGCGGCGCAAAACAAGATCAGAAAAACCTACGAGATCGTCAACGAGGACCTGCCGGTGCAGATCCGGTATCGGACCGCGGACCCCAAAGCCGAATTCGTCTCGCTCGTCACTACGCGCCTCAAGTCGCTGGCCGGGCCGCCCGATGGGCTCAACCGCTGCGCCGAGCCGCCCTGTCACCGGGCCGGCGCGGGCCCCGCCGAGCGCCGCGCCGAGGCCAGCCTGCGGACCCTGACCGCCAAGCCGGCCGCGCTCGACGGCATGCGGTTTATCGATTTCATGCCGGACCTCAGCTTCCTGCGCGTCGGTACCGGCGAGGGCGGCGCGGACCTTGCCTATACGCTGGTGCGAAACAAGGCGCACAGCAACGTCGCGTTCATGTTCGAGGAAGAAGAGCGTCGCGAGTACGACAAGGACACGCTCACGGCCTATCGCGGCCTGATCGGCAGCTACCCGAACTTCATGTTCAACGTGCCGCTGGACGGGATCGAGGCCTTCGCCGACGCCTTGCATGCCGCGCGCACCCCGGAGCAATTCCTGGCGGTGGTCCGACGTTACGGACTGCCCAGGACCCACCCGGAGATCTGGGCGAATTTCCAGTGGTTCGTCGATTACATGCGGCGCAGCAGTCCGATCGAAGCGGGGGTCTATGACATGAACCGCTACAAGAAGGTGGCCGATCTTATCGCCGACGAGAAGTCATAGCCCGGGCAGGCGCCGTCCATGTGGATCGAACCGCCGCCGCTCGAAGGCGGTGGCGGCGGTTGTTCAGCGGAGCAGGAAGCGGCCGGGCTCTGCTGAACCGCATCGCCACGGAGCAAACCGGCAGTGCACATCCTCGAGGTGGCAGACGAGGCGCACTCGGCTCCCGATCACGCAATCAGGAATCCGAACCAACACGATTGATTTTTGGCGGCTTTGCGCGCTTGGCAGATCAATCGACTCTGACCCTTTTGAACCCCAGCCGTTCAAACAGCTAGGTCACCCCCAACAAACCAGGAGAGCGCCTCGCAATGTCCCGACCAAGGCCAAGTCGCCTTCAACAGATGACCGTGCTACCATCTGGCAACGTCCAAGAATTTTCCGCCAGGGAGTCCGTCGGCCGGCTCGAACGCCGATGAAATGCGTGAGGGGGGGGCAGAGCTGGAGCATGGGTCCGCCGTGCAATGGCGGGTCGCGTAGGGTAACGCCAACCTAATCTCATCAACCGTAACGAGGTCCGCTAGGCGGAAGGCAAGATGCAATTTTTCAAGCAGATATCCCGGTTCCCGGTCATCGCCGCAATGACGACGCTGGTCCTGAGTTGCGTGCAGCCGGCGAAAATCTACGAAATGGGTGTTCCACCCACGGTCTCGACAACGCAAACCTACGCCTACAGCCGGGACGTCAGGCCGATAATCGAGCAAAAATGCATCGCTTGTCATGCCTGCTATGACGCCCCCTGCCAGTTGATCCTGACCTCCGCGGAAGGCCTGCTGCGCGGCGCGAGCGATAAACCCGTCTACGACAGCGCGCGCTTGGAAAACATGGCGCCGACGCGGCTATTCACCGATGCCCGGACCACCGCCGGGTGGCGTCAGAAGGGATTTTTCTCGGCATTCAATGCCCGCGGCGGCTCGCCGGACAACAACCTCGAACATTCCTTGCTCTACAAGATGATCGAGCTTGGCCGGGCGCACACGCTGGCGCCGAACGCGCCGGTGCCGGACGACATCGAGCTCGGGTTCGGGCGCGCGAATTACTGTCCCGTGCCCGGGGAATTCGCGGAATATGCGCGCCAGAAACCGCTAGAGGGCATGCCCCTCGCGATCACGGGATTGACCGACAGCGAGTACCGGACACTGCGGCAGTGGATCCGCGAAGGCGCGGTCATCGACGCAAGGCCCGCCGCGCCCGGGCCGGCCGAACAGGCGCGGATCCGCCAATGGGAAACGTTCTTCAACCGTTCGGCGTTGAGGAACCGCCTGGTTTCCCGTTACCTCTATGAGCACCTGTTCGCGGCCCATTTGTATTTCGCGGATCTGGATACGGGCAACTTTTTCGAGCTCGTCCGCTCCAGCACGCCGCCGGGCAGTCCGATCCGGATGATCGCGACGGTGCGCCCCAATGACGATCCCGGCGAGGCGCTGTACTACCGCTTGAGGAAAGTAGACAGCACGGTTGTTCACAAGACCCACATGGCCTATCCGCTCAGTGAAGAGAAGATGGCCCGCCTGGAGGCGCTGTTCCTGGCGCCGGCCTGGGATGTCGCGGAGCTGCCGGATTATTCGCGCAAGAACGCCATCAATCCCTTTGCGACCTT
>JBFJPL010000173.1:0-6107 GCA_041617155.1 Kiloniellales bacterium | reverse complement strand
GTTGATCTGCTTTTCCACCTTGTGCAGCGGGTTGAGCGAGGTCATGGGCTCCTGGAAGATCATGGCGATCTCGTTGCCGCGCACCTGGCGCAATTCTTCCCTGGGCGCGCCGACCAGCTCGCGGCCGCGGAACAGGATCGAGCTGTCCGCCGCATGGCGCGCCACCGGATAGGGCAGGAGTTGCAGGATCGACAGCGCGGTCACCGACTTGCCTGAGCCGCTCTCGCCGACCAACGCGGCGGTCTCGCCCTTGGCGATGTCGAAGGACACGCGCTTGACCGCTTCGACCGCGCCGTCGGGCGTATCGAAGGTGACGTCGAGGTTGCGCACCCGGAGCAGCGAATCGGCCATCTAATCCCCCTCCTGCTCTTCCGCCAATGCTGCGGCCGGGGCGAGAACGGGCCCGGTTTCCTCGGGCGGCGGCGCGCCGGCGAAGAGCTTGCGCGGGTCGAAGGCGTCGCGCACCGCTTCGCCGAGGAAGATCAGCAGGCTCAAGGTGACGGCGATGGAGAAAAAGCCGGTCAATCCCAGCCAGGGCGCCTGCAGGTTGGCCTTGCCCTGGGCCAGAATCTCGCCCAGCGAAGCCGAACCGGGTGGCAGACCGATGCCCAGGAAGTCGAGCGAGGTCAGCACGGTGACGGAGCCGGCCAGTGTGAAGGGCATAAAGGTGATGGTCGCGACCATGGCGTTCGGCAATACGTGCCGGAACATGATGACCGGATTACTGACGCCCAGCGCGCGCGCGGCGCGCACGTAGTCGAAATTGCGCGCGCGCAGGAATTCGGCGCGCACGACGCCGACAAAGCCCATCCAGCTGAACAGCAGCAGCAGGCCGAGCAGCCACCAGAAATTGGGTTCGACGACGCTGGCCAGGATGATCAGCAAATAGAGCGTCGGCATCCCCGACCAGATCTCGATGAAGCGCTGGAACAGCAGGTCGGTCCAGCCGCCGAAATAGCCCTGGACCGCGCCGGCCGAGACGCCGATCACGGCGCTGATCAAGGTCAACGTGAAACCGAAGAGGACCGAGATCCGGAAGCCGTAGATCAGCCGCGCCACCAGGTCACGGGCCTGATCGTCGGTGCCGAGCCAGTGTTCGGCGTCGGGCGGCGAGGGCGCGGGTTCCGGCAGATCCCAGGCGACCGTGCGGTGGTTGTAGCGGACCAGCGGCCAGATCATCCAACCGCCGTCGTTGACCAGCTGCGCTACGACCGGATCGCGGTAGTCGGCCTCGGTCTCGAACTCGCCGCCGAAGGTCGTCTCGGGATAGGCCTGGAAGATCGGCACGAAGAAGCCACCGTCGTAGTAGACCAGGAACGGCTTGTCGTTGGCGACGAACTCGGCGAACAGGCTGACGGCGAAGATAACGAGGAAAATCCACAGCGACCAGAAGCCGCGCCGGTTGGCGCGGAAGTTGTGCAGCCGTCGCCGGGTCAGGGGCGAGATCCGCTTGCCCAGGAAAGTATCGGCGGGTGCCGCCGCGCCAGTTGCGCCGTTGGCCAAGTCAGACCTCCCGGCTTTCGAAATCGATCCGCGGATCGATCAAGGTGTAAGTGAGATCGCCGATCAATTGCATCAGAAGGCCTAGAAGCGAGAAGAAGAAGAGCGTGGCGAACATGATCGGGTAATCCCGCGCGAAGGCCGCCTCGAAGCCGAGCAGGCCCAGGCCGTCGAGCGAGAAAATGATCTCGATCAGCACCGACCCGGTGAACAGAACGCCGACGAAGGACCCCGGAAAGCCGGCGATCACGATCAGCATCGCGTTGCGGAAGACGTGGCCGTAGAGGACTCGTTGCTCCGAAAGGCCCTTGGCCCGAGCGGTGATGACGTATTGCTGGTTGATTTGGTCGAGGAAGGAATTCTTGGTCAGCATGGTCAGCGTGGCGAAGCCGCCGATCACCATGGCGGTGATCGGCAGAACCATGTGCCAGAGGTAGTCGAGGATCTTCTGCGGCCAGGGCAGCTCCGACCAGTTTTCCGAGACGAGGCCGCGGATCGGGAACCAGTCGAGGTAGCTGCCACCGGCGAAGACGACCAGCAGGAACACGGCGAAGAGGAACGCGGGTATGGCGCTGCCGATGATGACCACGACGCTGGTCCAGATATCAAAGCGGCTGCCGTCGCGCACCGCCTTGGCAATGCCCATGGGGATCGAGATCAAATAGACCAGCAAGGTGGTCCAGACACCGAGCGAGATCGACACCGGCATCTTCTCCAGCACCAGGTCGACCACCTTGCGGTCGCGGAAGAAGCTTTCGCCGAAATCGAACACGAGGTAGCGGCCCAACATGGTCAGAAACCGCTCGTGCAGGGGCTTGTCGAATCCGAAGCGGCGTTCCAGTTCTTCGATGAATTCAGGGTCGAGGCCCTGTGCGCCCCGATATCGGCTACTGCTGCTCTCCGCCGCCCGCGACACCTGCAGGGTTTCGCCGGCACCGGTGCGCGTCACCCGCTCGGTGATCTCGGCGCCCTCGCCGGTGAGCTGCGCGATCGCCTGTTCGACCGGGCCGCCCGGCGCGGCTTGGATGACGATGAAATTGATGATCATGATGCCCAGCAGAGTCGGGATCATCAGCAGCAGGCGGCGCACGATATAGGCGGTCATCGAACGGCTATCCTCAGGCCTGGGGTCTTCTTTGAAGGACCCGGCGGAACACGAAAAAGCCGACCAGCAACAGCCCCGCCAGCACCGTGACGATCGTGGCGGGGCCCGGCCGGTCGCCCGTCCCGAGGTCGGCGGTCGGTTCATCTTCGAGGCGCTGTTCCAGGCGTGCCGCCTTGGCCGAATCGAACCACCACCAGTCGACCGACGTGCCGATCTTGGCGGTCGCTTTGGGGCGGTCGAACTTGTCCCAATAGGCGATCCGTCGCTTCCGCAGGTGCCAGTTGGGAATCACGTAGTGATAGCTGAGCAGCACACGGTCCAGCGCCCGCGTGCGCGAAACCAGGCTCGCGCGCGTCGGCGCCATGATCACCAGCTCGATCAGCTCGTCGATCACGGCGTCCTTGATGCCGATGAAGTTGCGCGCCGCTGGCGAGTCAGCGGCAACGCTGCTCCAGGAGCTGCGCTGCTCGTTTCCAGGCGAGTCGGATTGGCCCCAGCTTCCGACGATCATGTCGAAATCAAAAGCGCGCAGGCGATTTATGTACTGCGACTGATCGACCAGTCGGATCCGAGTGTCGATGCCGAGGCGATTCAGGTTGCGTTTGAAAGGCAGGACGATGCGCTCGAATGTCGGGCTGTAGATCATGATCTCAAAGCTCATCGGCTTGCCGGTTTCGGCCTCGACCAGCTTCATGTCGCGCACCACCCAGCCGGCATCTGCTAACAGCTCGAACGCGCGGCGCAGGTTGGCGCGCGGCCATCCGCTGCCGTCGGTCGACGGGGCTTCGTAGGGCGTGGTAAAGACCGCTTCGGGGATACGTCCCCGGTAGCGCTCCAGTATCTCCAGCTCCTCGCCCTCCGGCAGGCCGGTCGCCGCCAGCTCCGAGTTCGAGAAGTAGCTTTCCGTACGGGTGTACTGGCTGAAAAAAAGATTGCGGTTGGTCCACTCGAAATCGAAAGCGAAGGCGAGCGCGCGGCGCACGCGCCAGTCCTTGAAGACGTCGCGGCGCGTGTTCATGACGAAGGCCTGCATGCCGGTCGGCAATTGGTGCGGGATCTCCACCTTTTTGAGCCAGCCCTTACGCACTGCGGGAACGTCGTACTCCAGCGCCCAGGCTTTGGCCGTGTTCTCCTCGCGGAAATCGATGATGCCGGCTTTCAGCGCCTGGCGGATGACCGTGCCGTCGCGGAAATAGTCGTAGCGGATCCTGTCAAAATTGTTCTGGCCGCGGTTGACCGCCAGGTTCCGGCCCCAGTAGTCGGCGACCCGTTCGGTCACGACATAGCGCCCCGGCTCGAATTCGGCGATCCGGTAGGGTCCGCTGCCCAAAGGCGGGTCGAGAGTGGTTTTCTCGAAATCGCGGGTTTCCCAGTCGTGCTTCGGCAGGATCGACAGCTGGCCGACGATCAGCGGCAGCTCGCGGTTGCCGGACTCGGAGAAGCTGAACTTGACCCGCCGTTCGCCCGCCTTCTCGGCAGACACCACGCTGCCGTAGTAGAAGCGGTAGAAGGGCTGGCCCTTCTCCTTCAAGGTTTCGAAGGACCAGATGACGTCGTCCACGGTGACTGCCTTGCCGTCGTGCCAGCGCGCCTCCGGCCGCAATTCAAAGATCACCCACGAGCGGTCCTCCGGCCATTCGAGCCATTCGGCCAGTAAGCCATACATCGTGAAGGGCTCGTCGGCGCTGCCGGTTAAGAGCGACTCGAAGTCCGTTCCCCGGCCCGCGTTGCCCTTCGGGATGAAGGGATTGAAGCTGTCGAAGGTACCTTCCTCGGCGAGCCGCAAGGTGCCGCCTTTGGGCGCGTCCGGATTGACGTAGTCGAAGTGCGGGAAATCCGCGCGGTACTTGGGCTCGCCGTGCATGGCGATGGCGTGGCTTCGGTAGATGCGCTGCCCATCCGGTCCCATGCGCACTTGGTAGACCGACGCGGCCGTCGTTTCCTCAGCGGGCAAGGTGCCCGGCACGGACAGGAAAGCCGCGATCAACAACAGAAAATACCGACGCATGGTCCTCGGCGTGTGAACGTGCGAAACCTTGAAGGGGATTAAAGCCTCCCTGACCCCGAGGCAAGTTAACTTTCGAAAGATAACGAACTGTTAACCATGTTCGAGCAGCGCCAGCGCCGCTTTGTGGACGCGCCTGTCACCGGCGGCGATCACCCGGCCATCGGTTTCCAGGCCGAGCGGCCCGCCGGTCCAGTCGGTCATGATGCCGCCGGCGCCGGTCACCACCGGCACCAGCGCCAGGAAATCGTAAACGCCCATGTCGGCCTCGACCACGAGGTCCGTGTAGCCGCAGGCGAGCGCCCCGTAGTTGAAGCAGTCGCCACCGTAGAGCACCATCCTGGCCGCCTTGCGCACGCGCTCGAAGGCCGGGAACTCCCGGTCGTCGAACATGTGCGGCGACGAGGCGGTCAGGATCGCCCGGTCCAGTCGGGCACAGGGTCGGACCTGAACCTCACGGGCGCCGCGGCGGTCCTGCAAGCGGGTCGCTTGTCCGGCGGCGCCGGTCCAGCGTTCGCCCAGGACGGGCAGGTCGATCACGCCGAGTATCGGCCGGCCGGCCTGCAGCAGCGCGACCAGGCTGCCGAACAGCGGATTGCCCGTGATGAAGCGCTTGGTGCCGTCGATCGGATCGATCACCCAGACGAACTCGGCCCCGGGCCGGTCGCTGCCCTGTTCCTCGCCGACGACACCGTGCACCGGCTGCGCCTTGGCAATGATGTCGCGCATCTTTGCCTCGGCTTCGCGGTCCGCGCGAGTGACCGGCGTGTCGTCCGGCTTGTCGTAGACTTCTAGATTGCGCCGGAAATAACCCCGCGCGATCCGGCCTGCGGCGTCGGCCAGTTGTCCGGCGAGCGCAATGAAGGCTTCGGGGCAAGGCGCGGGATCGTGGCTTGAGGCCATGGCCAGACCGCCATGCCAAGGCTACTGCGGTAGCGGTGCCGGATTGCCGCTGAGCGTACGCAGGTAGGCCACCAGATCGGCCCGGTCCTCGGTCTTGCGCAGACCGGCGAACTGCATCTTGGTGCCCGGCACCATGTCCTTGGGCTTGGCCAGGAAGTGGTTCAGCTTGTCATAGGTCCAGCTGTCACCCGCCATTTCCTGAAGTGCGGCGGAATAGCCGAAGCCGCCGTCGCTCGCGATTCTGCGGTTGACGATGTCCCACAGATTGGGGCCGATCTTTTTCGGCCCGCCCTCGTCGAAGCTGTGGCAGGCGGTGCACTTGCGCGCGACCTTGGCGCCAGAATCGATGTCGGCCGAGGCCAGCAGAGGTGCGATCGGTTCGAGGACCACTGCCGCGGCCTCCTCGGTGCTCGCCGTCGTGGTTGCCTCGACCGCCACCGGATAGGCATGCTCGCCAGCTTCCTTGGTTTGGAACAGCAGATGGGAAATGAAGCCGCTCGACATGGCGATCACGCCGGCCATCAGGATGGCCGCGATCAATTTGTTCAACTCGAGGCCCGACATGGACACCCCCCAATAGTCACCGGTCTTCCG
>JBFJPL010000172.1:0-6130 GCA_041617155.1 Kiloniellales bacterium | reverse complement strand
GCCAACGACATTCGCGAGGCCGTCGCCGCGATCGAGCGCGAGCTGCCCGAAGGTGTCGAGGACATCACCATCGTCAAGGCGGACGCCGATGCCGCGCCCATTATCCGGCTCGCCTTGGTCAGCGACCGCTTGTCGCAGGAAGCCTTGACCCAAATTGCCGAGGAGGATGTCGCAACCGAGCTTTCCGCGATTTCCGGTGTCGCGACGGTCGACCTTTTCGGCCATCAGGAAGAGGTGCTGCGCATCGTCATTCAGCCCATGCGTCTGGCCAGCTACGGCCTGTCCATCGATGACTTGGCGGAGGTTCTGAAAAGCACCAGCCTCGATGTGCCGGCCGGCAGCTTCAAGTCGGACGATCAACTGCTTCTGGTGCGCGCCGATGCCTCGGTCTGGCGGCCTGCGGACATGGAGGCGCTTGCGCTGCGCGACGACGTTCGGCTGGGCGACGTGGCCCGCGCTTTCTATGGTTCGGCGGAGGCCGAAAGCTACAGCCTGCTGAACGGTCGCAAGGTGATCGGTCTCGGCATCATCCGACGGGCGCAGTCCAACACGATCGAGATTTCCGCCGCCGTCGACCGCGCGATCGAGCGCTTGAACCGGCGCCTCGACGATGTCGAGCTGGTCAAGATATCCGACGATGCCCATTTCATCCGCGGCGCCGTGCGAGAGGTGATCATCAGCCTCACCATTGCGATCGGCGTCGTCATCGCGATCATCTTTGTGTTCATGGGTGCATTGCGCCCCACGCTGATCCCGGCGGCGGCCATCCCGGTCGCCTTGATCGGCACGGTCGCGGCGATCTGGCTGCTTGGCTTCTCGATCAATATTCTGACCTTGCTGGCCCTGGTGCTTGCCACGGGCATGATCGTCGATGATGCCATCGTGGTGGTCGAGAACATCCAGCGGAAACGGTCCGAGGGTCTGAAACCGCTCGCCGCGGCGGTGATCGGAACACGGCAGGTGTTCTTCGCCGTACTGGCCACCACGGCGACCCTGATCTCGGTGTTCGTCCCGATCGCATTCCTGCCTGGCACCGCGGGCCGGATGTTCACGGAGTTCGGCTTCGTGCTCGCCATTGCGGTCGCGATCTCCTCGTTCGTCGCGCTTACGCTCGGCTGCATGCTGGCTTCGCGGCTACCTTCGGACAGCGGCGAGGGCGCGGTCACCGGCTATATCGCCAGGCTGGGATCGCGTACCACGGCGGCGTACAAGCGGATGCTGGAATTCACGCTTTCGGCGCGCTTGCTGGTGCTGTCCGGCGCGATCCTCCTGGCCTCCACGGCTGTCGTGATTTTTCCGACCATCGACGAAGAGCTGCTGCCGACCGAGGACCGCGGCGTCATCCTCATCATGATGCAGGGCCCCGATGGTGTCGGCCTGGAGTATATGGACCGGCAGTCGGCACAGGCCGAAGCCCTCTTGGAGCCGCTGCGCGAGCGGGGCGAAATCGCCAGCGTCTTGTCGATCGTCGGTCGCTGGGATCTCAATCGTGTCTACATCATCGCCCCGCTTGCCCCCTGGTCCCAGCGGACGCGCAGCCAGGCGGAAATCGCGGCCGAACTCCGGCCCAAGCTGAAGGCGATCCCCGGTGCGACGGCGCACATTCGCACGCCGAACAGCCTGAACCTGCGCCGCAGCGGCGGCAGTATCGAATTCGCCCTGACCGGATCGAATTACGCCGACATCGCGGCCGCGGCCGATGATTTTCTGACCGCGATTCACGATGGCCTGCCGCATTTCGAGGATCCGGAAGTCGAGTACCAGCAGACCCAGCCGCAGTTGACCATGCAGGTCGATCGCCGGCGTGCCGAGGATTTGGGGGTTCCCGTTCAAGGGATCGTCGACACGCTGCGGGCCATGATCGATGGCTTCGAAGTGGCCGAGCTCAACGTGAACGACCGCTCGATCCCGGTTCTGTTGGAATCCGCCGCGGGCGCGATCAACGACCCGACCGATCTGCACAACCTGTTCGTCGCGACGACGAGGGGTGGGCTGGTCCCCTTGTCGGCCTTCGTCAGGCTGCGGGAAACCGGTACCGCCGCGGAACTGGACCGAGCCGGTCAGAAGCGCGCCGTGGAGATCGACGCCGCTCTGCCGCCAGGCTATGCCCTGCGGCAAGCAATCTCCGATATCGAGGGGATCGCGGACGACATTCTGCCCGCGGGGATCGGCCTTCGCTTCCTGAACGAGGCTGCGACCCTTCAGGACACCTCGAGCGAGGTCGCGATCACCTTCGCCGTTGCAATCCTGGTGGTTCTTCTCGTCCTGGCCGCCCAGTTCGAAAGCTTGTTGAGCGCGCTTGTTATCGTGCTGACCGTACCGTTCGGATTGGCCGCCGCCGTTTTCGCCCTCGCGGTCACCGGTTCGACCCTGAACATCTATAGCCAGATCGGACTTATCATGCTGGTCGGATTGATGGCCAAGAACGGTATTCTTGTGGTCGAGTTCGCCGATCAGCAGCGCGACCGCGGACTGTCGGTGGGCGAGGCGATTCGGACCGCCGCCATGACCCGCCTGCGGCCCGTGATGATGACCATGCTGTCCACGGTCTTGGGCGCCCTGCCGCTGATTCTGGCCAGCGGCCCGGGCGCCGAAGCGCGCAGCGCGATCGGTTGGGTCGTGTTCGGCGGTCTGGGGATCTCGACCGTGTTCACGCTGATCCTCATCCCGGTGATCTACAGCCTGCTCGCGCCGCTGGCCCCGCCCCGCGCGCACGCCGGCGTTCGGCTCGACCGGGAGCTCCGCGAAATGGCAGAGACCGGTCGCACACCCTTCGCCAAGGCCGCCGAGTAGTCGAGAGATCGGCTCGAAGTGTCGGCTGGGAGCGGCCTAGGGCGGTCACAAGCTCGAGAGAGGAAGCAGGCCATGGCAAGCGACGAAGCTGGTTTGCAGGGGTGGATCGGCAAGACCGAGACCGCGCGGGACTGGATCGCCCCCGCGCGCTGCCAGGCCATGCAGGCGACCCTGGACAGGATGGACCCGCCGCTCCGGGACGGCGACACGCTCCCGCCCCTATGGCACTGGCTTTTCTTCTGGACGATCGCGCCGCGCTCCGGCTTGGGGCGGGACGGCCATCCGGCCCTAGGCGGTTTCCTGCCGCCGCTCGGCACGGCGCGGCGCATGTGGGCGGGCAGCCGCGTGAGCTTTCTCCGGCCGCTCAAGATCGGCCAATATGCGGAGCGGGTTTCGACGATAGCCGCCGTCACACCCAAGGTCGGCCGCAGCGGCCGCCTGGTGTTCGTCACCGTCCGGCACGAGATCGCCGGTCCCGCGGGACCGGCGATCGTCGACGAGCACGACATCGTCTACCGGGCAGAGGTCGGCGCGGACGCCGGTGGACGCCCCGGTGAACCGGCACCGGGCGGCGCGACCCATGCGGAAGAGCTCGAGGCCGATCCCACCATGCTGTTCCGCTACTCGGCGCTGACCTTCAACGGCCATCGAATTCACTACGACCGGGACTATGCCACCGGCGTCGAAGGCTATTCCGGCCTTGTCGTGCACGGTCCCCTCTTGGCCACGCTGATGGTCGATTTGGCCGCCCGATCATGGCCGGGGCGCGGCGTTTCAAGCTTCGAGTTTCGCGGCCATCGGCCGATCATCGACGGCGATCCCTTCACGGTCTGCGCCGCACCGCGAAACGGCGGTTCGGTCGCGCTCTGGGTCGCCGACGCCGAAGGCATGCTGGCCATGAAAGGAACGGCTGATTTTCAGCAAGCAATATAACCGCCAAGGCCCTTGACTGGTCGCGGGCGATCGCGCGACAGCCGCGCCTAGAGTGGGATGCGGTTCAGTTGGTTTACTCATCAGAGTCATGCCCGGGCTTGACCCGGGCATCCAGGGCTCCAGCGATGAGCGGCCGCACTCATGGCCCTGGACCACCGGGTCAAACCCGGTGGTGACCGTCAGAGTTTAAGTGATTCCGTGTAGATTCATCCCGCTCTAGTTCCGGTTTTCGGGCAATCGGCGCCGACCCGGCCGCTTCAGCGCGCTTCGGATACGCCGCCGCCACCGGCCGCGCGACAAAATCATGGCGGCGGGTTCGGTCGCGAAATAGTATGGCTGAGCAAGATCAGGGGTATCTTGCGGCGTCCGGCGCCGAAGGGGATTCTCGCACAACGGACAGAACCGCGGCCGGCGCATCGGCCGGACCGCGGCACCATCGTGCAAGGCGCCGGACGATCGGACAAGAACATGGAGGCGAACATGAGAAGCAGAAATATCCTCGGCACCCTCGCCGTGACGGCGCTCGGCCTCGCGGCGATCGCGCAACCGGCCTGGGCCGACAAGCTGGACGACGTCATCGCCGACGGCAAGCTGCGCTGCGGCGTCATGCTCGACGTGCCGCCGGTCGGCATGCGCGACAACGAGAACAAGCCGATCGGCTTCGACGTCGAGTTCTGCCAGGACATGGCCAAGGCGCTCGGCGTCGAGGCGGTCATCGTCGAGACTCCGGCGCCCGACCGGATCCCGGCGATTCTCTCGGGCCGGGTCGACATCGGCGTCGCCTCGGCCACCAACTCGCTGGAGCGGGCCAAGTCCGTCGCCTTCTCGATCCCCTATCAGATTTGGAGCGTCGGTGTGGCCGTGCGCGAGGACGACAAGAAGATCGCGAAGTACGACGATCTGATCGGCAAGAAAGTGGGCACCGTGCGCGGCACCACGCCGGAGGTCGCCTTCCTCAAGTCCTACGAAAAGTGGAAGGATCTGGGCACGACCTACGTCTCCTACAGCTCCAACGCCGAGCAGTTCCTGGCACTCACCCAGGGCAAGGTCGACGCCATCATCGAGGCCAACGCGATCTTCGGCGAGTATATGAAGGGCTCGGGCCAGGGCAAGATCAAGATCTGCTGCGACGCCGACGCGCCGTCCGACTGGACCGGGCTGATGGTCAAGCGCGACGCCCTGGGCTTCCTCAACTGGGTCAACCTTTTCATCTGGCACCAATGGAAGGAAGGCCGGACCGACCAGCTGTACCGCAAGTGGTTCGGCTACCCGGCACCGAACATGGCCTATCCCGGCGTGCACGGCTACTGAGCGGCCGCCATTGACCGGTGGCTCCGGGGGCCGGCCGACGTCCGCTTCCCGGGGCCGCGGGTCCGAGCGGCCGGCGGTGACGCAACGATAGCGCGGCCCGAGGTCCATGTTCGATTACCGTTTTCAGTGGCGGGTCGTCTTCAAGCACTGGCCGGAGCTGATCCAGGCCGGCCTGCTGACGCTCGAGATCACGGTGCTGTCGATCGTCATCGGGCTGGCGATCGCCATGGCGCTGGCGCTCTGCCGCAAAACCGAGAACCCGGTGGCGCGCTGGATCGCCGCCACCTGGGTGGCGCTCGCCCGCAACACGCCGGCCCTGCTGCAGATCTATATGGCCTACTTCGGCTTGGGCGCCTTCGGGCTGCACCTCTCGCCCTACACCTCGGTGCTCGCCGCAATCAGCTTCAACAACGCCGGCTACCTGACCGAGATCCTGCGCGGCGGCATGGATTCGGTCAGCCCGGCCCAGCGCCGGGCGGCCCTGGGGCTCGGCATGAGCCGGCTCCAGGCCTACCTCTACATCATTTTCCCGCAGGTCCTGCGCGCGGTCTTCCTGCCGGTCGTCAACCAGATCATCTGGGCCATGCTGGGCACCTCGCTTGGCATGATCATCGGCCTGCAGGAGCTGACCGGCATGACCACCTTCCTGCAGTCGCAGACCTTCCGGCCCTTCGAGTTCTATCTTGCCGCGGCGCTGATCTACCTGGTGGTCGCCAAGATCGCCACCACGGCCGCCCATCTGACCGCCGCGCGGCTGTTCAAAGGTTGAAGGGGGGGAGCGGGCCGTTCATGCAAGACCTCACGCTGAGCTTCACGGTCAACGACTTTTTGCTGATGCTGCAGGGCGCCGGCATCACCTTCGTGCTGACCATCGCCTCGGGCGCGGCCGGAACCGTACTGGGTTTCCTGGTCGGCTGGGGCCGCAGCGCGCCGAGCCGCCTGCTCTATCACCTGCTCGGCGCCTATATCGAGGTGATCCGCTCGGTGCCGCTGATCATCCAGTTCGTGCTGTTCAACAGCTTCATGGCGATCATCGGCCACCCGATGAACCCCTTCCTCTCCGGGCTGTTGACCCTCTCGATCTATATCTCCG
>JBFJPL010000171.1:0-6193 GCA_041617155.1 Kiloniellales bacterium | reverse complement strand
GGTCATACGCCAGGGTCTGGAAGAGGTGGATCTGGCCCTATTCGACGGCCTCGCCAAGGGCGATATGGTTTTCATGGATGGCAGCCACTGCTGTCTGCAAAATTCCGATGTGACCGTGTTTTTCCTGGAAGTGCTGCCGCGTCTGAAAAAGGGCGTCATCGTGGGCATCCACGATATTCTCTGGCCGAACGACTACCCCGAGGAGTGGTTCTACAAGAACTACAGCGAGCAATACGTACTGGGCGCCTACATGTTAGCTCAGGGCCCGTCCTTTCCGCTGATATTCGCGAGCGCCTACGCGGAGATGCGGTTCTGGCCCCGGATCTTGCAGGCTCTGCCGCCGGAGACTTTCGACGCGATCGAGGCCAAGGGCGGCGGCGCGGTCTGGTTCCATAGCTGAGCGCTCTCGCAGAGCCCCCTCATCTGGTTCCAAGCAGTACCTTGAGATAGCTCTCGGCAGCGCGGTCGACGGAGAATTGCGCGCCGCGCGCGCGCAGTCGCTCGGCTGCCGGTCGCGCATCCAGGGTCGAGGCAATGGCCGCGGCAAGGGCAGTGTCGTCACCCACCGGAACCAGCGCACCGAATTTTCCGTCGTCCAGTATTTCCGCCGGGCCGCTCGGACAGTTGGTGCTGACCACCGGACAGCCGCAGGCGAGCGCTTCGACCAAAACGTTGCCGAAGCCCTCCCAGGCAGAGGACAGGACGAAAACCGATGCGCGCGCCATGTAGGCAAAGGGATTGTCCACGAAGCCGGGCAGGGCCACGTCGTCGCCGACACCGAGACCGGCGGCCAGTTCCAGCAGTTCGCGCCGGCTTTCTGGGGACTTGCCTTCGCCGAGGATCACGAGGCGCGCGTCGCGCGCTGCCCGAACCCGGGCAAAGGCTCTGACCAAGTTTGGAAAGTCCTTCTGTTCGTGCAGCCGGCCCACGCCCAGCAAGACCGGCGGCGCACCGGGTGCGAACCAGGGGTGGTCAAGCGGCGCCCGCGCTTGATCCAGCAATTCCGGCGTGACGATGGGATTATGGATCGTCGTGATGCGGTCGCGTGCGATGCCCGCCTGCGCGGACAGATCTTCGGCAACCCCGTGCGAGACGGCCACGATGGCGTCGGCCCTGGGGAAGACGTGGCGTGCCGCCCAGCGGACGAAGGGCTTGTTCGCCGTTTCCCTGGACAGGTTGGAGTGGTGGCTCAACACGTGGCGCGTGGCCGACCTGGCAAGGCCGCGCGCCGCCACGGCAACGAAATTGACGTAGTTGCCGCCGGACAGGAGCACGTCGGGCCGTTCGCGGCGCAGATAGCGCACCAGCGCCGGCAGGCTGGCGAAGACCCGATGGCGGTTCTTCTTGGGCTTCCAGTGCAGGCGCGGCTGCCAGTCCGCGAGCTCGATCAGGCGGACGCGGGATGAGAGTTTCTCACGCAGCGGGCCTTCCGATCGGGCGACCAGGAAATCAACCCGGTGGCCGCGGAGCGCCAGAGCATGGCCCAGGGTGAGCATCAGGCGCGGCACGCCGCCGCTCGAAAAGCCGGAAACGAAAAGGGCAAGATGCCTGGAGTCTTCCGTCACGGTTTGGCGCGAAGGCTTTCGAACACCTCGAGATAGCGCTCGGCCGCTCGCTCGGCGGTGAACTCGGCGGACCGGGCGCGCAGGCGCGCGGCCTCCGGCGGCCGGTCGATGATCGAGCTGATCGCCTTGGCCAGCGCGGCGTCGTCGCCGACCGGGACCAGCGGGCCAAAGGCGCCGTGGTCGAGGATCTCGGCCGGGCCGCTCGGACAGTCGGTGCTGGCCACCGGGCAGCCGCAGGCCATCGCCTCGACCAGGACGTTGCCGAAGCCCTCCCAGGCGGACGACAGCACGAAGGCCGAGGCGCGCGCCATGTAGGCATAGGGGTTGGCGACGAAGCCGGGCAGCTCGAGATCTTCGGCGACACCCAGCTCGCGCGCCAGGCTCAAGAGCTTCGCGCGTCCGTTGCCGTCGCCCAGTATGATCAGGCGGGCCGGGCGCCCTTGCCGGACCCGGGCGAAGGCCCGCACCAGGGTCGGAAAGTCCTTTTGGGGCTTCAGCTTGCCGGCACCGACGATGACCGGCGGCGCGCCTTTCCTGAGCCAGGGATGCGGCGCGGCCTCGCGCGCGCGGTCGGCGATCTCCGGCGTGACCACGGGATTATAGATCGTCGTAATCGACCGGCGCGGCAGGCCAGCCACCTGGGCGAGGTCGTCGGCCAGACCGCTCGACACCGTGACCACGCCGTCGGCCTGGGGAAAGAAGCGGCGCAGCAGCCGGGGAATGGCCTTCACGCGCGGCTTGACCGCGTGCGCCAGCGAGGTGGTCAGGTGGTTGTGCACGCTGATCACCGTAGGCGTCCCGACACCGGAGATCTGGCGTGCGAGCAGCGCCGCGATATTGGGGTAGTTCAGCGCCGCCAGCATCGCGTCCGGCCGGCTCCGGCGCAGATAGCGCGCCAGCGCCGGCACCGCGCCGAGGACCCAGGGTGCATCCGGTCCGAGCAACGCGGGAACCAAGTGCAGAACCGGCCCGGGCGCGCTGGGTAAAGCAGGCAGCAATTGCAGCGCCGAGCGCACGCCGAGATCGACCAGATTGACGGTCTCGGGAATCTCGTCGAGAAAGCGGCCGGCCACCCGCGCCATCACCAGATCGACGTGGTGGCCGCGCCCGCTGAGCGCGCGCGCCAGGTTCAGCATGACCCGCTCGGCGCCGCCGCCGCCGCCGAACGACCGAACGAACAGCGCCAGGCGCAGCGCCGGCTCGCTTGCCACACGGCTTTGGGCGGCAGGCTCCATCGTCGTATCGCTGGGCGTTATGAACATGGTTGCGGGTATTACAGTATACCTTCCGCTTAGCTTATCCGCGATGCTTGATTGACTCCGCCGGACTTGCATCGGGTCGCGGGCGTCGTGGTGAGCGTCGACCCGGGCTTCTCACCCATAGCGGTTGTCAATCGGCACTATCCCTGTTAAGCCTCCGCTGAATCTCCGCCGTAGAGTGGTCACGGCGGAATTCTACAGATCCGAGACACTTCCAAGCCGCGGGAACGTGGCTCCTTCTAGGCGATCTCCTGTCCGAAGCCAAGAACTACATACGACAATTGGATACGATAGCTAGTGGTCTAAATCAGACATATGGTACCCCTGGGACGGCCTTCCGAGGAAACGGCAAAGGCGATCCGAGGGGTACCATATGTCTGATTTAGACCACTAGCCGACAACCCGAAATGTCTCGTTGCATGTTTGTGCCAAATTAATGCCCTTCGAGTTTCAAGCGCGGCAGAAGTCACACTATCCCTTCAAGAAGCGACTCCGGTACTATCTGTCGCGATTGGCGGGAACCCGCCTGCAAAAGTCCCAGAAGCTGCTTTTCGTGACCATGAACGGCCGCCGTTTCAAGCGGCTGGTGCTTCGGGACTCCCACCTCGCCGCCGAGATCGAACGAAACCTGGAACACTTCGGTTCGAGCGAGCATTTCCCGCCGATGATCACCCGCTATGAGCATGAAATCTGGGTCGAGTACGTGGCCGGCTCGGCCATCCGCGAGGTAGACGCTGACATCGTCGCCAAGGTGGCCGACCTCTATGCCGCGATCTACGCGCGCCGGCCGAGGCGCGTGGCCGTGGCGGAGACCCCCTTCCCGGACCGCCTGCAGCGGGATCTGCGCTTTCTAAACCAGATGGGCGTGCTCACCGACGACGCCTACCGGGACCTGGAGGCCTTTGCCGCACGCTCGATGCCGCCGGAGGTGTGGATCGGGTTCGACTACACCGACCCGGTGCTGAAGAACTTCGTGATCGCCCGGGAAAGCGGCCGCGCTTGTGCCGTGGATGTTGAGAGCCTATTGGATGGTCAGTTGATCGGAACCGGCGTGGCCAAGGCTTGCGTGCGCTGGCTGGAGCCGTTCCGAGAGGTGTTCTTCGATCACCTCATCCGTCCGGAAGTGCCTGACTTCCATACCTATTTCCCCTACGTCGAACTGTGTTTCCTGGCGACCTGGACCAAGATGGGCTTCCTCGAGCAGAAGTGGAAGTACGTCGATTCCGGCCATTTCGACCGCTTCCGAGGGGCTCCGGGGTCTTCGGATCCGTAACCCGGCTCATGGCCGGAGAGCTTCGCCTGGCGCGGCCCGCGGCCCGCGCAACCCTGGGCTCGCCGGGTTCATATGTTGAACCATTGCCGGACCCGATTCTTGAACCGCGCCTTGGGCCGGGTCACGGGATAGGGAAATCTGTCGAACCCACGCTGCCTGTTCGCGTCGATCACGCGATTGATCCTGGCGATCGACTGGTCGACGAGCGGCACGTTCGTGACGCCGAGATGGCCTCTTTCGTCACGTCTCTTGTGGTAGTGCACGACCGGCGGCGGCCCGTCGAGCCTAGCGTCTTCGGGCATCGGCAGCTGGGCCGGAAAGTTGAGTCCGACCGGCAGGGGGTCGCCGATCTGACCCAATGCCGCCAGCGCCAGGCCGAGCGACACCTGGTCCGTGTTACGGGCGTGGCGGCCGAGCAATTCCTGCCGGTCCAGCAGCCAGCGGTTCCATTTGGGCCAAGCCTCGCGCAGTTGCTGAAAGACCCTCTGTGGAATGATGTAAAGGCCGCCATTGAAGTTGTTGGCGTAGGTCTCGGCGTCTTCATGGGTCGTCTTCACGGTCGGAAAGTCGGCGCCAAAGCCGGCGGCGGACAGAATGTCGCGCCACAGCTCGATCGGCGGGTTTGCCCGGTCGACCGGCTTGGCGCGCAGCCTGTCGCCGGCTATCCATTCGGAAACATCGCCGGCAAAAGCGATGTCGCAGTCGCATAGCACGACATGGTCGGCCAGATGCAGAAGCGGATTTTCCAGCTGCACCAGTTTGTTGGAGTGCGGGTGCCGGGAGTCGAACGGCCCGGCGACGGCCACCTGGACGCCGAATTGCCGAAAGACTCCGATCTCCGCTTCCGGCATGCCTTCGATGATGTGAAGGACGATCCGTTCCGGTTTTACCTTCGCCAGGCCGACCAGCGTATGAATGAAGATGAGCGCCTGATTCTTGAATTTGAGATTGTTGTCGACAACGCAAGAATACAGGACCACGGTCGATCGCCTCCGCTTCGAGCGGCTCGATACCACAAGTCTAGAACACGCGGTAACGCCAGATGATGCAACAAAATCTTTTCGCGTCCAACAAACCTCAGCGAATCAATTTGGCGCCGGATCTCTTCATGAACCAATAGACCGACAAAGGCATTTTCCGACTCATATGCTTGATCAGCTTGCGCCGGCGATGCCTGGACCTGGCCTTTCGCACCACGTGTTTCGGCAGCTTCAACTGCGTGGCGACGGATGCGGCACCGCCGAGGCAGCTACAGCAGCGCGCGATGACCTTGTCGGTCTTCGCACTGGCGTCGAAACTGAGTGGTCGCTCCGGATCGTGTCGGGCGAATTCTGCGCTCTTGTAGAGGCGTTCGGCGTATGGCCGCGTGACGCTGGCGATGGCTGCCGCGCGATCGACATCCCCGACGACGTGCAGCAGCCGCAAGACAATCTCGTCGATCATCACGCCCTTGTTGGCCATGGGAAATGGCGTGTCGGGAACCGGCTTCTTCAGAAACGCGCAAAGCGCGGGCCAGCCGGCATCCTGGCCGCAGATATCGAGTGTCAGAAGATC
Organism: Kiloniellales bacterium; assembly: GCA_041617155.1. Classification (GTDB taxonomy): domain Bacteria; phylum Pseudomonadota; class Alphaproteobacteria; order Kiloniellales; family JAKSDN01; genus CAMYKD01. The sequence continues at coordinate 542 of JBFJPL010000171.1, read as the reverse complement.
GCCGGGCCGATCCATGAAATAGCTTGTTACGCGCTCGTGATGACGCTCATAGCCCGCGGCGAACCGCTGGCGATCGAATTCAGCCTGGCCGTAGAACTTCCGGCGCAGGTCCAAGGCAATATCATCGGGCTGTCTTCGCCGGATCGAATAGAATTTTTCGCAGGACCGCAGCCACTGTTCCCGGTCTCGCACGGTGTAAATGAATTTGCTGCCCGGAAACCGGGTATCCAGTTGCTCGAATATCGCGGCAACGGGCGCATCCGTGGCGGCGTCACAAAACTCGATCTCCCTGTCACTGCGCGGAAAGTGAACGGCCCTGTAGCCAAGAATTTCCAACGCTTGGGTCAGCGTCGTGGTGCCGGTCTTGGAAAGGCCAATGCCGAATATCTTGGATCGCCTAGGCATCTCGTTTTCGGCCAAGCAACACCGCCAAATGTCGATCGATCAATAGCTCGTCGGAAAAAACCGCGCCACGGGCGCGCAGCCCGTCGCGCTCTGGCGGATTGTCCAGGGTCCAAACGATGGCATCGGCCAGTGCCGCC
>JBFJPL010000170.1:0-6257 GCA_041617155.1 Kiloniellales bacterium | reverse complement strand
GGCGCGACGGCCTTGACTACAACCTGGCCGTGATACCGGCGGACTTCACCGCGGTCCGCCGAGAGGAATTCGATACCGACTACATGCGCCAACTCTTCCAGTACGCCCGCCGGCTGGCGCGGCGCGCCTATCGCTGGCAGAAGCTGCCGCCCGGCTTCGTGACCAACTGACCGGGTGCCTTTAGCGCCAGGGGTTTTCGGAGAGGCAGTAGATTTTGGCGACGGTCAGCCGGGCGCGCAGTTGGTCGCCGTAGTCGCCGTAGGACCGGCCGTCGATCGCCGGCGCGCGGCGCTGGTCGGCGGTCAGCAGCGCCGGATCCAGCCCGGCCTGCTTGATCGTCTGTGTCAGCGACACCGGGGCCGCCGAGGTCACCCGGCCGCGCCGCGCCGAGGAGGCGATCAGGACGCCGACCACCCGGCTGTCCTGGTCCAGTACCGCGCCGCCGCTCAGCCCGCCGAGCGGCTTGTCGTTCAGCGGCCGGCGGCTGACTTCGGCCCACACGACCGCAGGCTCGGCGCGGTCCGTGCCGCCGTGCCGCCGAACCTTGACCCGCCCGAGCAAGCGCCCGTGAACGTCGCCGGGATCGCCGCCGGGGTAGCCGATGCTGAAACCGCTCTGGCCCTGCTCCAGCGGCCCCGCGCGGAGCTTGAGCGGCGGCGCGTTCAGGTCGGTCCACAGCACGCCGACGTCGGCATGGGGATGGCGCGTGACCCGCTCGACCGGCACCGCGCTCCGGGGTCCGGTCAGCAGGGCGATGTGGTTGCAGCCCTCGACCACGTGCTTGGCGGTCAGCCAGTAGCCGTGCCGGTCGATCGCGAAGGCGGTGCCCGAACAGGCCGGCTCGCAGGCCCCGCCCTCGGCGACCGCCAAGGTCGGGTCCGCCGGCGACGGCCCGGGCAACGGCCTGGGGCGCGCCAACTCCGGCGCTGGCGGCGCCACCGGCGCCGGTTCGGCTTGAAAGCCGAGCGGGTCGGGCCGCCGCGGGCCGTCGGCTTCGAAGGCCTGGAAATAGAAGGCCGCGGCCGCCAGGAAGATCAGGTAGAGGACCAGGGTTGCGCGCGACATCGCCCCGGAACTACCCGGCGACGGCCGCCGCGTTGATCGCGGCCACCGCCAGCTTGATCGCCACCAGGAGATAGGCCGGGCCCAGCTCGCCCGCCTCGATCCGCTTCGGCAGGTCGCGCAGCAGCAGGTCGGTGACCTTGTAGGCGGCCAGCTGCAGGGCCACGGTCAGCGAGCCCCATACCAGGATGTCGAACACGCTGACACTGGCCGCCATGCAGAAGGCGAGCGGCAGGGCGATGCCGATGATCGCGCCCGACAGCGACACCGCCGCCGCCATGTTGCCGCTGCGCACCAGCTTCAGCTCGTCGTGCGGCGTGATCAGGACGTAGATGACGACCCCCGCGCCCAGCATCGCGACGGTCACCGCGAAATGCGCGATCAGCACCGGAAAGCCGGCGAGAAAACTCTGGATGACCGCTTCCAAGGGCACGCCCCTCCGTCACTCACCAAGTGCCTATTCTAGACAAGCGGAAGTTGGCGATTCGCGCAAGGCGCGCGGCGTGACCGCTGGGTTATGCCTCGCCGGCTAGATTTGTAGCCCTCTCCCCTCGGGAGAGGGAGGGCCCCGCGAAGCGGGAGGGTGAGGGCGCGTGGTTTTGCCGCGTGCCGGCAGGCGCTGGGTTCGGCGGACGTGACCTTCGCCGAGATCCAGGAAAACAACCCGCCCTCACCCTGTCCCTCTCCCAAGGGGGAGAGGGCACGCTGTCCTGCCGTTCAGACCAGACGCGGACAGCGTGGTGGGGTAGTTGCTTACAGCTTTCTGCTTGGTCGCCTCACACCTCGGCGGCGCGGTCCCGAAGCGCGAACTTCTGGATCTTGCCGGTCGAGGTCTTGGGGATCTCGGCGAAGACCACGTGGCGCGGGCACTTGAAGTGAGCCAGGTTGTCGCGGCAGAAGGCGATGATCTCCGCCGCCGTGGCCTTGGTCCCCGGCTTCAGCTCGATGAAGGCGCACGGGGTCTCGCCCCACTTGTGGTCCGGCTTGGCGACCACGGCGCAGGCGGCCACCGCCGGGTGCTTGTAGAGCGTATCCTCGACCTCGATCGAGGAGATGTTCTCGCCGCCCGAAATGATCACATCCTTGGAGCGGTCCTTTATCTGGATGTAGCCGTCCGGGTGCCAGACCGCCAGGTCGCCGGAGTGGAACCAGCCGCCGTCGAAGGCCTCGGCGCTGGCCTTGAGGTTTTTCAGGTAGCCCTTCATGACGATGTTGCCGCGCATGAAGACCTCGCCCAGGGTCTTGCCGTCGCGCGGCACCGGCTCCAGGGTCTCGGCGTCGGCGACCATCAGGTCCTCCAGTACCGGATAGGGCACGCCCTGGCGCGATTTGCGCTCGGCCTGCTGCTCGATCGGCAGGTCGTCCCACTCCCGCTGCCAGGCGCAGACCACCGCCGGGCCGTAGCTTTCGGTCAGGCCGTAGACGTGGGTCACCTGGATACCTTGTGCCGCCATGGCGGCGAGCACCGAGGCCGGCGGCGGCGCGGCGGCGGTCATCATGTGGACCTGCTGCGGGAAGTCGCGCCGCTCTTCGGCGCTCGCGTTCAGCAGCATTTGCATGACGATCGGCGCGCCGCAAAGATGGGTGACGCCCGCCTCGGCGAAGGCCCGGTAGATCGCTCCGGCCTCGACCCTGCGCAAGCAGACGTGGGTGCCGGCCAGCGCGGTGACGGTCCAGGGAAAACACCAGCCGTTGCAGTGGAACATGGGGAGGGTCCAGAGGTAGACCGGCTGCGGGGCCATGCCCCAGGTCATGACGTTGCCGAGCGCGTTCAAATAGGCGCCGCGGTGATGGTAGACCACGCCCTTCGGGTTGCCGGTGGTGCCCGAGGTGTAGTTGAGCGAGATCGCGCGCCACTCGTCGTCCGGCAGGGACCAGCGGTGTTCAGGGTCGCCGCCGTCGAGGAAGGCCTCATAGTCGATCTCGCCCAAACGCTCGCCGCCCGGGCCTTGTGCATCGTCGATGTCGACCACCAGGAGCTTTCTCGTGAGCCGGTCGAGCGCGCCCTTGATGATCGGCGCGTACTCCGTGTCGGTGATCAGAACCTTGGCCTCGCCGTGCTCCAGGATGAAGGCGATGGCGGCGGCGTCCAGGCGCGTGTTGAGCGCGTTCAGCACCGCGCCGGCCATGGGCACGCCGTGGTGCGCCTCGAACAGCGGCGGCGTGTTGGGCGCCATGACCGCGACGGTATCGCCGGCGCCGATGCCGCGCCGCATGAGCGCCGAGGCGAAGCGGCGGCAGCGCGCGTAGGACTCGGCCCAGGTGTGGCGCTGGTCGCCGTGGAGGACCGCCGTGTGGCCGGGGTAGACCATGGCGGCGCGCGGCAGGAAACTCAAAGGCGAGAGCGGCACGCTGTTTGCCCGGTTCCGGTCCAGCCCGGTTTCGAAGGGATCTTGCCGCCCCGTCATGTCTGATTTGCCTCCCCGCCGAGTACGCCGGCTGAATTATTCGTCCCCGCCGTCGGTTGGGCAAGATTATACGACATTGCGTCGGGGCAGGACACGGCCACCGTGTTTGATCTGCGTCAAGGCAGGCCCGGGGTGCCATGGCCTATGTCTTTCTACCGCGGGCCGCTTGGCGGAATTGCGCTGTCGGGCGATTTGCCGCATGCTCTGCGATACAGGCCGGTCATCGAAGGCCGGCGCGAAAAGGGGGTGATATGGGGCGGTTCGACGATCTTCACCGGCGTTCGCTGGCCGATCCGGAAGGCTTCTGGGGCGAGGCGGCCGAGGACATCGACTGGGTCGACAAGTGGGAGAAGGTGCTCGACGATTCCAACGCGCCCTTCTATCGCTGGTTTGCCGGCGGCAAGCTCAACACCTGCTACAACGCCCTCGACCGCCATGTCGAGGCCGGGCGGGGCGACCAGCCGGCGCTGATCTACGACTCGCCGGTCACCGAAACGATCAAGAGCTACAGCTACCGCGAGCTGACCGACCGGGTCGCGGCCTTCGCCGGGGCGCTGGCCGCCCAGGGCGTGTCCAAGGGCGACCGGGTGATCGTCTACATGCCGATGATTCCCGAGGCGGCGATTGCCATGCTGGCCTGCGCGCGCATCGGTGCGGTCCATTCCGTGGTGTTCGGCGGCTTCGCGGCCAACGAGCTGGCGACCCGGATCGACGACGCCCAGCCGAAAGCGATGGTCTCCGCCTCCTGTGGCATCGAGCCGGGCCGGGTGGTCGCCTACAAACCGCTGCTCGACGCGGCGATCGAGATGGCGCGCCACAAGCCGTCGGCCTGCATCGTCCTGCAGCGTCCCATGGCACAGGCCGAGCTCAAGGATGGGCGCGACATCGATTGGCACGACGCGGTCGCGCAAAGCCGGCCTTCCGACTGCGTGCCGGTCCTGGCGACCGATCCGCTTTACATCCTCTATACCTCCGGCACCACCGGCCAGCCCAAGGGCATCGTGCGCGACAACGGCGGCCACGCGGTCGCCCTCAAGTGGACCATGAAGAACATCTACGACGTCGATCCGGGCGAGATCTATTGGGCCGCCTCGGACGTCGGCTGGGTGGTCGGCCACTCCTACATCGTCTATGCGCCGCTGCTGCACGGTTGCACCACGGTGCTCTACGAGGGCAAGCCGGTCGGCACGCCGGACCCGGGCGCCTTCTGGCGGGTGATCTCGCAGCACAAGATCTCGACCCTGTTCACGGCGCCCACCGCATTCCGCGCGATCCGCCAGCAGGATCCGGAAGGCACGCACATCGCGAAGTACGACCTGGACGGTTTCCGCGCGCTGTTCCTGGCCGGCGAGCGCTGCGACCCGGACACGCTGCACTGGGCCGAGCAAAAGCTCAAGGTGCCGGTGATCGACCACTGGTGGCAGACCGAGACCGGCTGGTCGATCGCCGCCAACTGCCTGGGCATCGAAAAGCTGCCGGTCGTCGCCGGGTCGCCGACCCGCGCGGTGCCGGGCTGGGACCTGCGCGTGCTCGACATGGACGGCAAGCAGGTCGCGCCCGGGACGATCGGCGCCATCGTCGGCAAGCTGCCCATGCCGCCGGGCTGTGCGCCGACCCTGTGGAACGCCGAGGCGCGCTTCAAGACATCCTACCTGTCGACCTTCCCCGGCTACTACGAGACCGGCGATGCCGGGTACATCGACGACAAGGGCTACGTCTACGTCATGGCCCGCACCGACGACATCATCAACGTGGCCGGCCACCGGCTTTCGACCGGCGGCATGGAGGAGGTGCTGGCCGCCCACCCGGATGTCGCTGAGTGCGCGGTGATCGGCGTGGCCGACCACCTGAAGGGCCAGCTTCCGGTCGGGTTCCTGGTGCTCAAGGCCGGCGTCGGCCGGCCGGACCAGGAGATCGTCAAGGAAGTGGTGCAGATGGTGCGCGACCGCATCGGGCCGGTCGCCGCCTTCAAGACCGCCACGGTGGTCAAGCGCCTGCCCAAGACGCGGTCGGGCAAGATCCTGCGCGGCACCATGCGGGCGATCGCCGACGGCGAGGCCTACAAGCCGCCGGCGACCATCGACGACCCGGCGATCCTCGACGAGATCACCCAGTCGCTCAAGGCCATAGGCTACGCCAAGGCCGGGTGAGCCGGGAGTCGGTGGCCCCGCGCGGCGGCTTCAGAAACTATACTTGAGGCCAATTATGCCCAGGGTGCCGTCGGCGTCCTCGTCGTTGGCGCCCTCCAGGTCGGCATAGAGCAGGTTGAAGCTGGCGGTGATGCCCGGACCGACCGCATAGGAAACGCCGAGCTCGAGGGCCATGAGTTCGTCTTCCTTGCCACTGATCGCGGTAAAGGTGCCGCTGCCGGGCGCGGTTTCCCGCCGGCCGGTCACTTCGGACTGGAAGTAGACGAGGCCGACCGCCCAGGGGCCGGTGCCGTAGGACACGCCGGCGTCGAACGACCAGCCGTCGGTCGCCCGGCCGCTCACCTCCCTGGCGAAGGAGCCGCCGACCGTAAAGCCCGCCGCGCCGACGTTGACGCCGACACTGTACTGCCTCAGGTCGTTGTCCTTGCCGTCGAGGTTGCCGGCCACACCCGCGTCGTCCGGCGCGTTGGCGTAGCGGAAACCGCCCGACACCGCCAGATCGACGGGGCCCAGGGTCTCGACGTAGTTGGCACCGACCGAGAAGCCGTTGTTGAACTCGGTGTCCTTGTCGGCCTGGACCGGGAAGTTGGCGCCGTCGCCGCTGCCCGAAACCACCGGCGCATAGGAGACGCCGAGC
>JBFJPL010000169.1:0-6270 GCA_041617155.1 Kiloniellales bacterium | reverse complement strand
GTGGCGCCGTGGCCGGGCGGCACGGGTCTACCTTGTCGCCGGTCTGCTGGCCTTGCCGAAGCGCTATCTGGTCGATCTGCACGAGGTGGTGGCACGCGACCGCAAGGTCGCCCGCATGCACGTCGCGACCGCCGGTGGATTGGTCGCGGCTAGTTTGTTGATCCTGCCGATACATCTCTTCGGTCTGGACTCCCCGGTCCTGGCCTGGTTGTTGTTGGGCGCTCTGGCCGTGATGCTGGTCGGCGCCCTCCTGGCCCTGAAGCGACGCATCGACAAGACACCGGCGCGGCTCTCGAAGGGCGCCTGGGACCGGTTTCCGATGCGCCTCATTCTCTTCGTGATCGGCTTCGCGATCCTGACGCTGCCGGTAGCCGGTCTGATATCCGCCGAACCGCTGCACTGGGCTTGGCAGATCGTGCTCGGCGCCGCGATCTTCACTGCACTGGGCGAAATCGCGGCCGGGCCCTGGGGCCGGCCGATGAAGCACGCCTTCACTGGCGCCCTGCACCTAGCCTACCACCCCCGACCCGAGCGCTTCGGTGGCGGCGCGATCTCGAGCGATCTGCGGCCACTCGATTTGGAAAGCGAGAAGCTGGGCGTCGAGAAGCCCGGAGATTTTCCCTGGAACCGCTTGCTCGGATTCGATGCCTGCGTGCAATGCGGCCGCTGCGAGGTCGCCTGCCCGGCCTTCGCCGCCGGTCAGCCGCTCAATCCCAAGAAACTGGTCCAGGACCTGGTGGTGGGATTCTCCGACGCCGAGAGCGATGCCGGCTATGCCGGCAGCCCCCACCCCCAGCGTCCGATCGGCCAAGCCACGGGCGCATCGGACAAGCCCATCGTACCGGAGTTGATCGATCCGGCGACGCTTTGGGCCTGCACTACCTGCCGGGCCTGCGTCGTCGAATGTCCCATGATGATCGAGCACGTCGATGCGATCATCGACCTGCGCCGTTTTCTCACCCTGGAGAAGGGCGCGACACCCGGCAAGGGCGCCCAGGTCTTGGAGGAGCTGCGGGCCACAGACAACCCGCAAGGAGCAGACCCGGCGAGCCGCTTGGACTGGACGGCGGACTTGAAGTTGCCGCTCGTGAGCGACACCGCCAAGGTCGATGTGCTGCTGTGGGTCGGCGACGCGGCCTTCGACCTGCGCAATCGGCGCAGCCTGCGATCATTGGTCCGCCTGCTGCGCGCGGCCGAGGTGGATTTCGCCGTCCTGGGCGAAGCGGAGCTCGACTGCGGCGACCTGGCGCGTCGCCTGGGCGACGAGGCGACTTTCCAGGACCTGGCCCGGCGCAACATCGAGTCACTCGCGAGGGTCCGCTTCGCGCGCATCGTCACCGCCGACCCGCATGCCCTCCACATTCTCAAGAACGAATACCCGGCACTGGGCGGCCGCTACGAGGTCCTGCACCACACGACTTTTCTGGCCGAACTGTTCAAAGCCGGTAAGCTCAAGCTGCGGCCGGCCAAAGGAGCTCGCCTGACCTACCACGACCCCTGCTATCTGGGCCGCTACAACGGCGAGTTCGACGCGCCGCGTGCACTGCTGCGGGCCTTGGGCGCGGAGCTAACGGAAATGACGCGCTCCGGCCCGCGTTCGCGCTGCTGTGGCGGCGGCGGCGGCGCGCCGGTCACCGATATCCCGGGCGAGCGGCGCATTCCGGACATGCGCATGGCGGACGTGCGCGAGACCGCTGCGGACGTGGTCGCGGTCGCCTGTCCCAACTGCATGACCATGCTGGAGGGCGTGGTCCAGCCGCGCGCCGAGGTCAAGGACCTGGCCGAACTGCTGGCCGAGGCGCTGGAGGAATCCCCGTGACCGACCGGCCCAAACGTCCCCGGCGCAACCCCCGGGCCGAGCGGGCGGCGCGGCGCGCCGGACCGCGGCCACCGATCGAAACGCCGGCCGAGGAACCGCGCCGGCAGCGCCGCGACCCCCGGGCGGAACGCGCGGCGCGCAAGGCACCGTTGGCCGAAGCGACTCCGGCGGCGCCGGCGGTCCGCCGCGGCGGCACACCGGCCCCGGAGAGGGAGTCGGGCGACCCGCCGGTGACGATCATCGCCGATCCCGCCTATCTGATCCTGGCCCTGCCGGACCTGGAGAACGGCCGGTTGTCGAACCACGACCGCGATCTGTTGGGCGCCGCCCGCGGCTTGGCGGATGCCGGCGGCGGCGCGGTACTCGCGGCGATCTTCGAGGAACCCAGGGACGATCTGGGCGTGGCCGGGATCGACCGCGTGGTCCGCTTCGTCACCGAAGCGACCGAGGGTTACGCGCCCGAGACGCGCACCGCCGCGGTGGTCGCGCTGGCCGAGCAGCAGAGCGCCAAACATTTGCTGTTCCCCGACCGGCCCGCGCCCGGTGGAGACCTGGGCCGGCGTGTCGCCGCCCGGCTGGGCGAACGTGCCGCGACGGGCGTGTGGCGGATTGACGGCAACCGGATAACCCGCCGCGCCCACGGCAGCAGCCGCGACCTCTCGCTGGAGCCGCCGCGCGTGCTTCTGCTGGCCGAGGAAGCGGCCGAGCCTCAACAAGGCATCCGCCACGAGGCTCGGGCCATGGACGCGGTCGACTTCGTGGCCGACGTGCGGATCGTCGATCGCGGTGTCGTCCGGGCCGACCCCGAGACCGTGCCTCTGGCCGAGGCTGAATTCATCATCTCGGCCGGCAACGGCGTCAGCGACTGGCAGGCATTTCACGGCCTGGCGGCCGCCCTGGGCGCCTCGGTCGGCGGCAGCCGCGTGGCGGTCGACAACGGCTTCTTGACGCGCGACCGTCAGGTCGGCATCAGCGGAACCTTGGTGACCGCACGCTGCTATCTGGCGCTCGGCATCTCGGGCGCGCCGCAGCACCTGCAGGGCATCGCCAAGTGCGACCGGGTGGTCGCGATCAACACCGACCCCCAATGCGACATGGTGAAGCGTGCGGACCTTGCCGTGGTCGGCGACGTTCAGGCCGTGGTGCCGGCGCTCACACGGCTTGCCCGGAAGCGGCGGCGCAATGCCTAGGGTCGCCGCCCTGGTCTCGGTCGGCCGGCATCCGCTCTCCGGACGACCGCGCCGAGCGCCGCTCGACGCCCGGGCCGTCGAGCTCGGCTTGAGGCTGGCCGGGCCGGCGTTGCGCGTGCTGCACGCCGGCGACCCGGAAGCGCCGGCCCTGCGCGAGTACCTGGGCATGGGCCTGCCGCGGATCGAAGTCCTCGATCTGCCCGGCGATGCGGACCCTCTCCCCGCTTTGGTCGACTATCTGGCCCGGCGGGAGGCCGGCATCGTGTTGACCGGCCTGGCGGCCGAAGGCGGTGAGGATTCCGGCCTGCTGCCCTATCTGCTGGCCGAGGCTCTGGGCTGTCCGGTGGTCGGGGATGTCGCGGACATAGCGCTGGCCGGCGACCGTGCAAGGGTCTTGCAGTCCCTGCCCCGGGGACACAGGCGGGCGCTGGAAGTCGCCCTGCCCTTCGTCGCCGCGGTCGGTTCCGCCGCCCCTGTCCCGCGCCAGAGCGCCTTTGGCCCGGCCCGGCGCGGCCGCGTAGAGGTCCTGGAGGCCGCCGTGGTCATCGACGAGGCCCGTCGGGCCTGGGACTGGCAAGCGGCGAAGGTGCGGCCCAAGCGCCTCAAGGCCGCCGCGGGCAAGACCGCGGCCGAGCGGCTCGCCGCGATGACCTCGGTCGCCGGCGGCGGCCAAGTCCTGGCTGGCCTCACGCCGGAACAGGCGGCGGAACAAATCTATGCCTTCCTGGTCGAAGAGGGGCTATCCAACAGGAAAGAACCGCCGTCGCCTTGAGCCCAGCCGCAATCAGGCCGTTTGTCGGCGACCGTCGCACCGGTTGTCGCAAACTGAAAACAATCGTTGGCGGCGAGGGAATGGACAAGGGGTGGTGCCTTCGGCGTTTTACTTGTTCTAGAGTGGCGACATCAGCGGGGAGGACAATGCCGCATGGGCCAGTACGACGCGCTTCTGAAGCCGCTTCAGATCAAGAACCTGACGATCCGCAACCGGGTCATGAGCACCAGCCACGCGCCGTCCTACGGCGAGGACGGCATGCCGAAAGACCGCTATCAGCTTTACCATGTGGAGAAGGCCAAGGGCGGCATCGGCCTCACCTCGTTCGGCGGTTCTTCCTCGGTCGAAATCGATTCCCCGGCGACGCCGTGGAGCCAGCTCGCGGTCTACGACGACGAGATCATTCCCTACTTCCAGCAGTTTTCGGAACGGGTGCACAAACACGGCGCGGCGTTGATCTGTCAGCTCACCCACATGGGCCGGCGCACCCGCTGGGACACCGAGAACTGGATCGTGCCGATCTCCGCTTCGCCGGTGCGCGAGCCGTCGCACCGCGCCTTCCCAAAGGCGATGGAGGACCACGACATCCGCCGGGTCCAGCTGGCCTACGGCAGCGCGGCCAGGCGCTGCAAGGAAGGCGGCCTGGACGGCTGCGAGATCCTGTTCGCCAACCACCTGATCTTTCAGTTCATCTCGCCGCGCGTGAACCGGCGCAGCGACGGCTACGGCGGTAGCCTGGACAACCGCCTGCGCTTCGGCATCGAGGTGCTGGAGCAGGTGCGCAAGGCGGTCGGCGACGACTACGTGGTCGGCATCCGCATGACCCTGGACGAGTTCGCCGACGGCGGCCTGCAGCTCGAGGAGGGCCTCGAGTGCGTCCGCAAGCTCGAGGCCACGGGCCTGATCGACTACTTCAATGTGAACGCCAGCGAGGTGTTCAACCACATGGAGCTGACCAACCTTATCCCGACCATGGCCTACCCGGACGCCCCCCATCTCTACGCGGCCAGCGCGGTCAAACAGCTCACCGGCCTGCCGGTGTTCCACGCCGGCAAGATCGCCTCGGTGGAAGTCGCCGCCCAGGCGGTCGCGGATGGGCACGCCGACATGATCGCCATGACCCGGGCCCACATGGCCGACCCGCACATCGTCAAGAAGCTGACCGAAGGGCGTCCGGACGACATCCGCCAATGCGTCAACGCCGGCTACTGCATCGACCGGATCTATTTCGGCGGCGACGCGCTCTGCATCCAGAACCCGGCGACCGGGCGGGAGAAGACCCTGCCGCACGAGGTGCCGCGCAGCGACGGCCCGAAGAAGAGGATCGTCGTGGTCGGCGGCGGCGTGGCCGGCCTGGAGGCGGCCCGGGTCTCGGCGGCGCGCGGCCACGAGGTGGTCCTGTTCGAGCAGGCCGATCAGACCGGCGGGCAGCTCAACCTGGCGGCCAAGGCGACCTGGCGCCAGCCGATCAGCGGCATCACCCGCTGGCTCGACGGCCAGGCGCGCAAGCTGGGCGTCGAGCTGCGCCTCGGTACGGCGGCCGACGCCGCGGCGGTCGAGGGCGAGCGGCCCGACGTGGTCATCATCGCGACCGGCGGCCGCCCCAACAAGGCGGTCGCCAAGGGATCCGATCTCGCCGTGTCCTCCTGGGACATACTCTCCGGCAAGGTGGAACCGGGACAGAACGTCCTGCTGTACGACGAACAGAGCGACCACCAGGGTGTCTCCTGCGCCGAGTTCATGGCCAAGAAGGGTTCCTTGGTCGAGATCGTCACCGCCGATCGCATGGTCGCCGAGGAGATGGGCATGACCAATTTCTCGACCCACCTGCGCGAGCTCTACAAGGCCGGTGTGATCCTGACCACCGACAGCCGCCTGCTCGAGGTCAGCCGGGACGGCAATCAACTGATCGCCGTGCTGAAGAACGAGTACAGCCTGGAAGAAGAGGAACGCGCGGTCGACCAGGTGGTGATCGAGCACGGCACCTTGCCCGCCGACGAGCTCTACTTCGCGCTCAAACCGAAATCCAGGAACCTGGGCGAGACCGACCTGCGCGCGCTGATCGACGGCCGGCCGCAAGCCATCGAGAGCAACCCGGAAGGCGGCTTCATGTTGTTCCGGGTCGGCGACGCCCAGGCCAGCCGCAATATCCACGCGGCGATCTACGACTCCCTGAGGCTCTGCAAGGACCTCTGAGCGGCGGCGGCGAACCCGGCTTCGCCGCTGAAATCGGGCAGTAACTCGGTTTGAATCCGAGTATCCAGGCGTTTCCGATTCTGGGTGCTAAATGCGGTAACGCTCGAGATCGACTTTCGGATCAAACCGCGGTCATTCGCAGTCGCCAGCTCTTACCGCCGTTTCTCTCTTACTTGCAGCATTGCCGACATCGTCGGCCCGAAGTAATGCTGACATCAGGCTAGGAGCCTGTCCGAGTATTGGTCATGGACTGCATCGGCCGGACAGACGCGAGGGTTAGGAGCGGAGGCGCG
>JBFJPL010000168.1:0-6290 GCA_041617155.1 Kiloniellales bacterium | reverse complement strand
GCATCTTCGCCGTGATCGATCTTTCGGTCGGGCTGCTGACACTGCTGATCCAGTGCTTCGTGACCGGCCGGATCATGCCCTGGCTGGGCGTCGGACCGACCCTCGGGTTCCTGCCCCTGCTCACGCTGCTCGGCTTCGCGGCGCTCGCCGTGGCGCCCGGCCTGGTCGCCCTCGTCACCTTCCAGGCGACCCGGCGGGCGGCCAACTTCGCGATCTCGCGACCGGCTCGCGAGGTGCTGTTCACGGTCGTCGGGCGCGAGCAGAAATATAAGGCGAAGAACTTCATCGATACCGTGGTCTATCGTGGCGGCGATGCGCTGAGCGGCTGGGCCTTCACCGGGCTCACCGGCCTTGGGCTCGGCCTGTCGGCCATCGCGCTCGTGACCGTGCCGGTCGCGGCGCTCTGGCTTGCGCTCAGCGTGCGTCTCGGGCGGCGACAGGAGCGCCTGGCGGTCGAGGCGGCCGAGTAGCGGAAACGACCGGGCCGATCGAGAGGAGACGGAACATGGACCTTCATGACACCCTTGCTTGCATCGCGCACGACCGGCTATCGCGCGCGGAATTCCTCAAGCTGCTGGCCGGCGGCCTTGCCCTGGCCTGCGGCGGCGCGCGGGGGGCGGCGGCCGCACAGCCGGTGCTGACGCGGCCGGTCCCGAAGAGCGGCGAGGCCCTGCGGGCGATCGGTCTGGGTACCTGGCAGACCTTCGATATCGGCGGCGATGCCGAGGAGCGGGCGCTCCGCCGGGAGGTCCTGGAGCTGCTGTTCGAGGCCGGTGGCAGCGTGATCGACTCCTCGCCCATGTACGGCCGCTCGGAAGCCGTGGTCGGCGACCTGCTGGCGGAGATGGGCGCCCGCGACCGGGCCTTCCTGGCCACCAAGGTCTGGACCCGCGGCCGCGAGCAGGGCATCGCCCAGATGGAGCGCTCGCTCAGTCGCTTCCGGACCGAGCGCCTCGACCTCATGCAGATCCACAACCTGGTCGACTGGCGGACCCACCTGAAGACCCTGCGCGCCTGGAAGGAGCAGGGCCGGATCCGCTACCTCGGCATCACGCACTACACCACCGGGGCGCTTGACGATCTGGCGCGCATCATCGAGCGCGAGCCGATCGACTTCGTGCAGTTCGCCTACTCGCTCTCGGTGCGCCAGGCCGAACAGCGCCTTTTGCCGCTGGCCGCCGAGCGGGGCGTGGCCACCCTGATCAACCGGCCTTATGAGAAAGGCTCGCTGTTCCGGGCGGTCCGAGGCGAGGCGCTGCCCGAATGGGCGGCGGATTTCGGCTGCGCCAGCTGGGGCCAGTTCTTCCTCAAGTACATCCTGGCTCACCCGGCGGTCACCTGCGTCATTCCCGGCACCAGCAAGCCGAGACACATGGTCGACAACCTGGGCGCCGCCCGCGGCCGGCTGCCGGATGCGGGCGAACGGCGGCGGATGGTGGAACTGTGGCAGAGCCTGTAGCAGGAAAGCCAGTGGTGTCCAGACCACCAAACAGAAGATTTCACCGCAGAGGCTACAGAGCAGCAACTTGTTGACCACAAAAACACAAAGGACACCAAGATACCTGTTTGCGCACGGCGCGGACCAAATGACTCCTTCGTGCTCTCGGTGTCTACGTGGTGACAAAGTCGTTGCTCTGTGCCCTCTGCGCCTCTGTGGTGAACGTGCTACCTTGGTTTGATTGGAGAGATGGTTGATGACAGGGATCGATAGGGCGGATCTGATCATCCGCAACGCCCGCCTGATCGACGGCACCGGCGGTCCGTCGGTGCGGGGCGACATCGCGGTTAGAGACGACAGGATCGTGGCGCTGGGCGATCTCGGCCGGATCAAGGGCGCGGTCGAGATCGAGGCCGGCGGCAAGGCCGTGGCGCCGGGCTTCATTGACGTCCACACCCACGACGACCGGGCCTTGCTGGTCGATCCGCTGATGACCTGCAAGGTGAGCCAGGGCGTCACCACGGTGGTCGCCGGCAACTGCGGGGTCAGCTTGGCGCCGCTCAAGACCACGAGGCGGCCGCCGCCGCCGCTCGACCTGGTCTGCGAGGCGGGCGAGGGCTACTACGCGGACTTCGGCGACTACCTGGCCGCGCTCGATGGGGCGCCGGCGGCGGTCAACGCGCTGTGCCAGGTCGGCCATGCCTCCCTGCGGGTCGAGGCGATGGACAGCCTGGATCGCCCGGCGACCGGCGGCGAGATCAAGGCCATGCGCGGCCGCTTGGAGCAGGCGCTCGAAGCCGGCGCCATCGGTCTCTCGACCGGGCTGTTCTACGCCCCGGCGGCCGCGGCGCCGACCGGCGAGGTGATCGAGCTGGCCAAGGCGGTCCGGGCGGCGGGCGGCATCCACTCGACCCACATGCGCGACGAAGGCGACCATGTCACCGAGTCCCTGGAAGAGACCTTCACGATCGGACGCGAGGCGGGCGTCCCGGTCGTGATCTCGCATCACAAGTGCGCCGGCCAGGCCAACCACGGCCGCTCGGTCGAGACCCTGGCGCTGATCGAGACGGCGCGGCAGGAGCAGCGGGTCGGCCTGGACGCCTATCCCTACATCGCCGGCTCCACGACCCTGGATTCGGTCGGGCTGATGGGCGCCAGCAAGGTGCTGGTCAGCTGGTCCAAGGCACGGCCCGAGGCGGCCGGGCGGGATCTGGCCGAGATCGCCGCCGAGATGGGCGTCGACATGATGGCCGCGGCCGACGCCCTGAAACCGGCCGGCGGGATCTTTTTCATGATGGACGAGGCGGACGTGCGGCGCATCCTGGCCTATTCCGGCACCATGATCGGCTCCGACGGCCTGCCGCACGACGAGTTCCCGCACCCGCGGCTCTGGGGCACCTTCCCGCGCGTGCTCGGCCACTATGTGCGCGACGAAGGCCTCTTTTCGCTGGAACAGGCAGTGTACAAGATGACCGGCCTGTCGGCCGGTCGCTTCGGCCTGGCGGAGCGCGGCGTGCTGAAGCCCGGCGCCATGGCCGACCTCGTGCTGTTCGATCCGCAAACCGTGGCCGACACCGCCACCTTCGAGCAGCCGAAGAACCCGGCGCGCGGCATCGATCTCGTTGTGGTCAATGGCAGAGTGGTTTGGCGGGATGGCGCCGGCACCGGCGCCCGGCCGGGCCGGGCGATCAGGCTGCAGGCGCTATCGATTGCGGATGGTGCGGCGGCCGGTTGATCGCCTCTGCGCCTTGCGGCGAGCCGCTAGCGGTAGGCCGTCTGACCATCGCCCGGCAGCTCGATGTTGACCTCCAGCATGGAGATCGAACCCAACTCCTCGACCCGGACCGAGACCTTGCTGTCATCGATCTGCATGTACTTCTTGCATACGCGGAGCAGGTCCTTGTGCAGCTTGGGCAGATAGCCGGGGCCCTTGAGCCCGGCCCGCTCGTGGGCCATCAGGATCTGCAGGCGTTCGCGCGCGGCCGGTGCGGAGGGCGGATTCTTTCGGAACAGGTCTAGCAAGCTCATGCCGTCCTCCGCAGCAGCCGTTGGAACAGCCCCTTTCGCTCGGGTGTGATGAAGCGGTGCTCCAGGGTCTCGCCGAGGAAGCGGCTGACCGCATCGTAGTAGGCCTGGCCGGCGGACGACTCGGTATCGAGGATCACCGGTGCCCCGAGGTTGGAGGCGCGTAGCACCGACTCGTTCTCCGGAATCACCCCGAGCAGCGGGATCGCCAGGATCTCCAGGACGTCTTCGACGGTCAGCATCTCACCGCGCTCGACCCGCTTGGGATCGTAGCGCGTGAGCAGCAGGTGCTCCTTGACCGGCTCCATGTCCAGTTCGGCGCGGCGCGAGCGGCTCGCCAGAACGCCGAGGATGCGGTCGCTGTCGCGCACCGAGGAGATCTCGGGATTGGTCACGATGACCGCCTCGTCGGCGAAATAGAGCGCCATCAGGGCACCCTTCTCGATGCCCGCCGGGCTGTCGCAGATGATGTAGTCGAACTCCTGGCGGAGCGTGTCCAGCACCTTTTCGACACCGGGCTTCTTGAGCGCGTCCTTGTCGCGGGTCTGCGAGGTCGGGAGAATCCACAGGTTGTCGACCCGCTTGTCCTTGATCAGGGCCTGTTTCAGCCTGGCATCGCCGTTGATGACGTTGATGAAATCGAACACGACGCGCCGCTCGCAACCCATCAGTAGGTCGAGGTTGCGCAAACCCACGTCAAAGTCGATGACCACGGTCTTGTGACCCTGCAGGGCCAGGCCGGCGGCGAAGGAGGCGCTGGTGGTGGTCTTGCCGACCCCACCTTTGCCGGATGTCATTACGATAACCTTGGACACTAATTTCTCCGAATGTTACCAGGTGGTTGGTACGAGTCCCTCGACGGTTCAGTTGGTCGGTTCGATGACCAGCAGATCACCGTTGAGGTAGATCTGGACGCTTCGGCCGATCAGATGATCGTCCATGTCTTCGCGCACCAGCCAGTGGCCGGCGATCGAGACGAGTTCGGCCTGCAGGCTGCGGCAGAAGATGCGCGCGGAAGTGTCGCCCTCGACCCCGGCCAGCGCGCGGCCCCGCAGGGTTCCGTAGACGTGGATATGGCCGTCGGCGAGCAGCTCGGCCCCGGCACTGACGGTGGCCAGCACCACGAGGTCGCCATGCTGCGCATAGACCTGACGCCCGGAGCGAATCGGCTCGAGCACGACCTTGGAGCCGCTGGCTTCGGCGTGGCCCGGCTCGGCCGGTGTCGGGGCCGGTTCCTGCGCGGCCTTCTCCGGCGGTTCTTCGGGGGTCGGCGGCGCCTCGATCGGCTTGGCGGCGCGCCACATGGGAAAGACGCTCAAGCCCGCGTTGATGGCGCCCTGATTCTGCTCCTCGGTGCCATTCTGCACGCCGACCGGCACCAGTTGATGCTGACGCAGGCGCCGGGCCAGTTCGGCGAAGTTGAAGGGGCCCAAATCGGCCAAACCTTCCAGATCGAGCACCACCGGTGCATGGCGATAGAAATTCGGCGCTTGGCTGATCTTGTCGAGCAGCCAGTGAAAGAAATTCGGATCCTTGAGATCGATCAGTTGCAGGACCAGCAGGGTGAAGGAGCCGCCGCGTAGCTTGAAGGCATCGGGATCACTTACCTTCTGTACGTTACTAGGGGTCGCCACGGTCATCCTTTCGTCCGGTTCTCGCAAGGAGAATTGCCTTGAGGAGAGCAGCTGACGATACCGCTTGGAAACTGCAAAGCCCGTCACGTCGCGACCCGTCCCATGGCTCCACCAAGTACCGCCCCCATCAAACTTGCAGCTTTGCGACTCGTCCTCAACGAACCGCTACTGGTATCAAACAATAGACAGGTTGCACCAGCCTTCAAATGACTGCGAATCGGAATTTCGGAATCATAGCATATCGGCGCCGCGGGCAACCACCGGCGTCGGCTATGAAGATCCACAAATTTACACGGCACGCGCCACCAGCTGAGCAAACTCGAATCGCGCTCTGATCCGTTTGAAAGCTACGTCGGCCCTTGGCGCCTTTCAAAGGGGCAAAAAAAGGGCAGAGCCGATTTCCGGCGGAATTCTGGGCCTTTTGTGGTTTACAATTCGTTAACGTCTTTGCCATGCCACATCGATATCGCGCCCGCGGATCAAGTTTGACTTGCTGCCGGAGGCAAGCTCGTCCACAACGCGGGGACCATCAGGAGGTCGTCGTTGCAGGGACAAGCCGAAGGCACGCCAGCCGGTCACTACACCTACCGGGTTGCCAGGCTCGAGGCCGTGACCCACGATCTTTGGGTTCTCCACCTCGAGCCGGCCGGTGGCCAAGCGCTGCGGTTTTCCGCCGGACAATACGCGCGAGTTTCAGTGGGCGGCCTGGAGCCGCGCGAATACTCGATCGCCAGCCGACCGGACGAGAGCTGGCTCGAATTCCACATCCGCCGCGCCGGCGATGACGGGGCGAGCGACTATATCGCGCGCGATCTGGGCTTGGGCGACACGGTCATGGTCGACGGCCCCTACGGCGATGCTTGGCTGCGCCCGGAACACCCGGGCCCGATCCTCGCCGTGGCCGGCAGCTCCGGCTTGGCGCCGATGAAATCCATCGTCGAGACCGCGCTGGTCCAGGGCGCGCGCCAGGACATCCATCTCTACCTCGGCGTGCGCCGGGAACGCGACCTTTACCTGCTGGAACATTTTCAGGCCCTGACGCAGCGCCATAGAAACCTGCGCTTCGTACCGGTGCTGTCCGATTCCCAGGGTGATAGCCGGTACCGGCAAGGCCTGGTCGGCGACGCCGTGGCCGAGGACCTGCATAACCTTTCGGGCTTCAAGGCCTATCTCGCGGGGCCGCCCGCCATGGT
>JBFJPL010000167.1:0-6313 GCA_041617155.1 Kiloniellales bacterium | reverse complement strand
TCGGGCGCAACATGTGATGCACCCGCCAGGCCGCGCCGTAGAGCTGGCTGCGCAACTGCCCGCGCCAGCGCTTGCCCGACGGATGGGCCTCCATGAAGGCGCGTCGCTCCTGCCACCTCAGCCGCCGATGGTGCCGATCGTGGGGACCGTCCACTCTCTCTTACCTCGTAGTCACACGTCAAAGCCCCGAGCGGGCGCGCCGGATCGAGGTCGGGCCAGGCCGGCGGCGCTTGGATCGAACGGTTCGGCCCGCCCCGGTGCCGACTCCCCCGCAACAGATGGTGAGCCTGGACGCGGTTTCCAGGGGCGCCCTCGCCCGCCACGGCGCGCCAAGCCATAACGGCAAAGCGGTCGGAGGAGTATAGTGCCCTCGAACTTCCGAATCACGATCGCCATGCCATTGGCGGGAAGTCATTGGAGGAAAGACCATGAAACTCAACGTCCGGGCCTTCGCGCTGGCCTTCGGCATCTGGTGGGGCGTCGGCATCCTGCTCGGCACCTGGTGGGTGATCGCGATCGGCGGCGCCACCGGCGAGGCCACCTTCCTCGGGCGGCTCTACATCGGCTATGCGATCTCGCCGCTGGGCAGCCTGATCGGCCTGGTCTGGGGCTTCGCCGACGGGCTGATCGCCGGCGCGATCCTCGCCTGGCTCTACAACGCGCTGGCGGCGAGGCTGCCGGACACCGGCGCCAAACCCGGTTAGCCCGCAAATCTCCTGCTGGCCATGGCCTGCGTCGCGTTCGGGCGGCCTGCTCGGCTAGGAGAAGGCCGAAAAGCGGTGCCGTAGCACCGGTCGAGGCCTTCGACGCGGCCGACACCCGGCTGGGCGCGACCCGGCGGGCGGCTTGCCGCGGCGCAAGCGGCCTTGCGCGTTTAGCCCGCGCGCTTGCGCTTCGCCCGCAGGGGCATGAGATGCCAGGTCGCGAACACGGCGGCGCAGGACATGACGAAGGTGACCGCCAGCCCGGCGAAGACGCTGGCTTGCGCGCCGATGTAGGGCGCCGAGAGCAGCCCGATCAGGATGAACACGACGGGCACGATCACCGACATGGCGACAAAGAGCGTCAGCAACAGGCCCAAGGCCGCGCGGAAGGACAGCACCGCCTGCTCGCCGCAATACCGGCAGGTCGGCAGGCTCCAGACCGTGTAGAGGAACTTCGCCCGGCGCGAAATTCCGTTTTTGTGGCATGACGGGCATCGGTACATGATCCCGGGCCTCCGTTCGCGGTGAAAGGTGCCCTGCTGCCGTGCCAGGTTAAGCGCCGGAGGTTAACGCCGCCTTCACGGGGACCCCCGCGAGGGCCCTGTGAAGGCGGCTTACAAGAGAACCTTTCACTAAGGAGACGCAGACGCACAGCGGCACAACGGCTCGGCGCGGGTCTCAGGCCGCCGCCTTGAAGTCGGGAAAAGGCGTCATACCTGCGAGCGCATGATATGACCCCGGCCTCGCCCTTCGACCAGCTCAGGGTGAGGGGTGTGCTCGACAAAGCCCTTGGCTCAGTCGCAACAACCTCATGCTGAGCCTCCCTGTCCTGGGTCCGCCGAAGGACGAAGCATGAGGACCACCGGGCGATGTCGCAATTCATGCGCTCGCTGGCATCAGACACCTTTATCTTCTCGAACTCGTGCTTTGAGGATCCCTTTAGGCGCACGACCCTGGCACGGGGCGGCGGTCAAGGTCATATAGCCGTCCATGACCAACGATTACGCTAAGTTCAAGAACGACCTTGGCCTCGAGGAAATTGGAATCGGCGTCAGGGAGTTCAAATGCATTGGCGCCAGTCCACCGCACGACCACCCGCACATCTACCTCAACATGCGCGGTGCGGATTCCATCCGCTGCCTCTATTGCAACACCAGGTACATCTATCGTCCGAATCTCGGAAGATTCGAGACCGAGCCGCCGGGCAGCCTCTTCGAGGACGCCGACACGCACTGAGCTCCATCGGGAACCGCTACTAACGCAAGGGAATGCTCGCCCCGCAGGCCAGATCCTGGTCCCGGTAGGCCGAGCGCCAGTTGTGCGCCGTTTGCAGCTGCGCGCAGTGAATGAACTGTGCGCCGATCAGATCGGTGTCGGTCAGATCGGCATCTTCGAGAACCGCCTTGAAAAGGTTGGCGCCTGCAAGCCGGGCGCCCGTGAGATTGACGTCCTTGAGCACGGCGCCGCGAAGGTCGGCGCGCTCAAGGTCCGCCCCGGAAAGATCGGCTCCCGTCAGGACCAGCCCGCGAAGAGCGCCGCCCGAAAGATCGACGCGTGCTTCCGGTTGTTCCGCGCGCCAGGCGTTCCACGCTTGGGCGCCCCGCTTCAGGAGCTCGACCTGGCCGCTATCCGCCATCTTCCGTCTCCGTGACGAGATCATGAGGCAGGCGCGTATCGGCGTCGCACAGTGACTCGTCGATCTGCTCACGGGTTAGACCCACCGCGCCTCGGAGATCCGCGCCCGACAGGTCGGTAAGATGGAACGTCGCCACACGGAGATAGGCGCCCCGGAGATCGGCCCCCTTGAAAGAGGTCCGGGTCAAGGCCGCGCCACCCAATCGGGCATCCCGCAGATCCGCCCCGTGAAGACGGGCATCCCGGAACGACGCGCCGCGCAGGTTCGCCCGGCGCAGGTTCGCTGCGCTGAGGTCCGCTCCATCGAGTATCACGCCACTCATATCGGCGTCCCGCAGGTCGGTGCCCCGGAGTATCGCCTTCGCCAGGATGCCGAACTCGAGGTCGGCCTCGGCGAGGCGGGCGCCCTCGCAATTGGCATCGACAAGGTCGATCCCGCTCAGCCGCCCTTGGGTCAGATCGGCGGAGGCGAGGCAGCCGCCCCGCAGCTTCGCCCCGATCAGGTTCGCCCGGCGCAGATCGGCGGCCGCAAAGTCGGCGCCCAGCAAAACTGCCCGGCTCATCTGGACTCGCCGTAGCTTCATACCCGCAAAGCTTCTTCCGGAAAGATCGGTCGATTTCAAATTGGCCCGCTTGCCCGAGCGCCGATCCGTTTCGACATAGAGCTCGTGCGCCTTGAGGATCCGCACAAGCTCGTCCGGCGGAACCGATCGGATCGGGGTGTCGTCGAAAAGGTCGCTGTTCGCCGCGAACGGCGATCGTGGTCGGGCAGGATCGGCCATGGCCGTCATGGTAGCAGTTGGCCGTCGGCGGTCCTACGGTTCCGCACAGTATGAGATCGACGTTTGCCGGAAGCGGGCCGAATGACCGGGACCGCGGAGACCGGGGTCAGGTCCTGAACTATCGCAGAGACCGGGGTCAGGTCTTGAACCATGCCAATTCGCCGATCGGAGCCCGCTAAATCAGCCGTGCGGCACCTCAATGCCCGGGGCAAAAGATCTTGAAATGTGATAGTTCAAGACCTGACCCCGTTCTTTATGTGACCCCGTTCTTTACGATATCCGCCTGCCCAGGGAGGCCATGACCCCGCCATGAAGATCGCGATATTCGGCGTTGGGGCGATGGGCTCGATCTATGCCGGCCTGCTGGCCGAGGCCGGCCACGAGGTCTGGGCCATCGACCTGTGGCGGGAGCACCTGGATGCCATCGCCGCCCGGGGCCTGCGGCTCGAAGGGGCGAGCGGCGACCGGGTGGTGACATCGATCCACGCCACCGCCGATCCGGCGGAGGCGCGGCACTGCGACCTCTACATCATCGCCACCAAGGCCTCGGGCGTGGCCGCGGCCGCCCGGGCGATCACCCCGCTGATGGCGCCGGGCTCGCTGGTCCTGACCATCCAGAACGGCCTGGGCGCCGGCGAGCGGATCGCCGAGCACATGCCGGTCGACAACGTGCTGCTGGGCGTGGCCGAGGGTTTCGGCGCCTCCATGAAGGGGCCGGGGCACGCGCACCACAACGCCATGAACCTGATCCGCATCGGCGAGCTGCATGGCGGCCTGAGCGAGCGCCTGGAGGCGCTCGCCGCGGTCTGGCGGGGCGCCGGCTTCAAGGTGAAGGCCTTTGCCGACATCCATCAGCTGATCTGGGAGAAGTTCGTCTGCAACGTCGCCTTCAGCGCGCCCTGCACGGTCTTCGACCGCACCATCGGCGAGCTCATGGCCGACCCGGTCTTGTGGAAGATCGCCCTGGGCGGCGCGCTGGAAGCCCATGCGCTCGGCCGCGCCAAGGGGATCGCCTTCTGCTTCGACGACCCCGTGGCCTATGTCACGGCCTTCGGCGCCAGGATGCCCGACGCCCGCCCCTCGATGCTGCTGGACCACCGCGCCCGCCGGCCCTCCGAGATCGACGCGATCAACGGCATGGTCCCGGTGCTCGGCCGGGAACTCGGCCTGCCGACACCCTTCAACGACGTGCTCGCCGCGGTCGTGAAATCGCGCGAGGCCGGCTGGACCTGACCAAGCGGGACGTCGTCGGATGGGGTCGGATCAGGATGGATAGGGTTGCGGGGGCAGAATTTGAACCTGCGACCTTCGGGTCATGAGCCTGATGGTCTACCATTCAACCTCAAATCCACACCCCCTCAAGCCGCCTCCCGAGTCCGCCAATCGACGATCTCCACGATGTCCGCCAGGATCGCCGTCAGGCCGTAGTCCTTCGGCGTGTAGACCGCCGCCACGTCGGCGGCCTTCAGGGTCGCGGCGTCCTCGGGCGGGACGATGCCGCCGGCGACCAGGGGGACCTCGGCCCGGCAACCGCCGGACGAAACAACTTTGCCCTTGCAACGGAGCGGCTAATGGGTGACCCCGATTCTGTTCCTGAAACTCAAAACCGGATAAGTGCGAAGGATTTACGCTGGACGGTTAAAGGAATCTTAATGAATGAGTATGAATAAAGGTAAAATGCTCAAGAAAGACTCGATTTGCGAAACGAGGTGTTTCCTGGGATTGGATCTCGGTGTGGACTTGATCAAGGGATTAATCGCAGATGCCTGCCTTTGAGGATTGCGCCAGTTGCGGCGAACTGCTGAGCGAAGGTTACGGCGCAGGGACCGACAATAAGTGCGTCGAATGCAATTCGGCCGAGCGGCGCGGCAAAGCGAGAACGCCGGCCGCTGGTCCGCCGAGCCAGCAGCAAGACGATACGGTAACTCACGCTGATCTTCCGAAAGCGGAACGGCGCCAAGATGTTCGCGTCATGACCCTGATAACGGGGCGTATCGAAGATCGAAACAGCCCTCACGAGTTCAACATCCTGGATATATCGAAGTCCGGCGCGAAGCTCCGAACGGCGTGTGAGTTGCCGAACGGCACGCTCACCCTAGCCTTTTCGGGCGTGGGAACATTACACGCAAGGTCGGCATGGCGCGACGGGTTCGTTGGCGGCGTGACGTTCATCGAGTCGCATAACGAAGTGGCCGCCATAATAGGCAAGGCGATGCCCCCCTTGGAGCCCATGCTGCGCGCCGCATAAGCCGCGTAGACCATGGCCAGTGTGAGATTTGCGGACGAGTTGGCCTGCTGCCATACGCCAGCGAATTCTCGACGATCCGAGTTGGCCAAACCGATGCGGATCTGAAGGGGTCTGTAGGGGTCGGGTGCTGACCTAACAGATTTATCGCGCAACCGGGGTCGATGGGCCGTCCCACCGACTTCGTATGGCCGCTCGGACGGAACCCGCGGGGTGGCGCTTCCATAACGCTAGTTGGTTCAGGACCTGACCCCTTTTTTCGCCAAGAAGCGCGTCGCGAAAGTGGTATACTGTCGCGGGAATTCGCGCACCCCTTGCACCCCTCAAAGACCGAGCAGCCGCCGCGCGGCCGGCGAGTCGATCAGGAGGTTCTCGCCCAGTTGGCGGGCGAAGGACTCCAGGTCGGGCGACCAGCCCGCCGTCTCCGGCAGGGGGCCCTTGGTATAGAGGCTGCGTTCGCCCTTGGCATCGACCCGATAGATCAAGACCTCCCGCGCGGCCTCGTCGACACAAACCAGATGTTCGAATTTCGCCATGGCCAAGACTCCCCGCCAACGCCGGAGCGCCAGTGATAAACGCTGGTCCTTAACAAGCTGCCAAGGGGAGGTGGGGAAGGCGGATAGTCCGGGGGTGACTCTCTTACCAAATCTCGGCGATCGTGAGCTTCCGCGGGAGTCGGTTCTTCTCGAGGCCGGCGCGCGGTGGGTCAGCCGATCTGCTCCCACACGGCGATCTCATCCTCCAGGCGCGCCTTCTCGGCGCCCAGGAAGTCGCGCCGCGAGACCACGCCCAAGACCCGCTCTCCCTCGACCACTGGCAGATGACGGTAGCCGCCGTCGTGCATCAGGCGCAGCGCGTCCAAGGCCGTGGTATCGGGCGCGACCGTGTCGGGCTTTGCCGTCATCACGGCCGCGAGCCGGGTGTCTTCCGGATCGCGCCCCGCGGCG
>JBFJPL010000166.1:0-6667 GCA_041617155.1 Kiloniellales bacterium | reverse complement strand
GCCGTCAGCCTCAATTCCAGGAAAAACTCTTCCAGCTTGGGCATGTTCAGCACCTGAAGGCCGGTCGCCGTTTCGATCTCCTCGAGCACGCACTGGACCCGGGCGGGGTCCTCTGTCGCGACCACGAACCACATGTTGAGTCGGTGGCCGCGCTCGTAGTTGTGCGCCACCTCCGGAAAGGCGTTGACCGTGTCGGCGACCTCGTCGAAACGCGCCACGGGCACCGCCATCGCGGCCAGTGTCAGGCCACCACCCATCCTTTCGGCGTCGTACAGCGGTCCAAAGCGGGAAAGCACGCCGTCCGCGAGCAGCCGTTCCAGCCGGCCGATCAGTTCGGCTTCGTCGAGGCCCAGCCCTGCCGCCGCTGCGGCATAGGGCCGCGCCGCGACCGGGAAGCCGCCCTGCAGTTCGTTGACGATCCGGCGGTCGAGCGCATCCATCAGGCCGGGACCTCCGGCTTGGCCCCGCTTTCGGCACGGGCTACGCGGTAACGTGCGCCGCGCTGCTTGAAGCGGCGCTTGCTGAACAGGATGTCGCGTGGCAGCCCGTCCAGACCGGCGGCACAAGTGGCTTCGTCGACCTGCCGCTCCACGGCCTCCCGGTCGCGTCCGTGGATCATGCAAAACAGGTTGTATGGCCAGATCGGCGGACGGCGCGGCCGCTGATAGCAAAGCGTGATGTAGGGCAGTCGGGCCAGCCGCCGGCCGATCAAAGCGACCACTTCGTCCGGCACATCCCAGACCACCATGGCATTGGCCCGGTAGCCCAACTCGTGATGCCGGACGATGACGCCGAAACGGCGGATCGCACCCGCTTCGATCATTCGGTCCAGGCGCTCCACGACTTCACCTTCGGTCAACCCGGCGGCCATGGCGATGGCGCCAAAGGGTCGCGGCTCCAGGGCTAGGCCGTCCTGAAGCGCCGCGATCACCGTCCGGTCGGGTTCGTTCAGTCCCACGACAGGGGGAACCCCAGATCGAGGCGGTAGGCCTCGACCAACGGCAGGTCGAGGACTTGGAGGCCGGTTTCTTGCTCCATGGATTTCAGCACCGCCCGGACCCCTGCCTTGTCCGCGGACGCGACCACGAACCAGAGGTTCAGGCTATGCTCGCGCTCGTAGTTGTGGTTGACCTCCAGATAGCTGCTGACCAGATCCGCGACCTCTTCCAGCCGTTCGGCCGGCACCGCCATGGCGGCGAGCGTACTCCACCCCGCCTTGTGCGGCGTCACCACGGCGCCGACGCGCGAGATCAAGCCGGCGCGCTTGAGCCGCCGCAGCGCCGTGATGACCTCGGCCTCTTGGGCGCCGAGTTGGCGGGCGATCTCGGCGTAGGGTCGCGGCGAGAGCGGAAAGTCACGCTGATACTCGTTGAGCAGGCGCTTGTCGAAGGCGCTAAGGCTCGCCGCGTCGTGCGAAAGACCGTGATCCGCAGTCTGGTTGAGCGTCGTCATGACCGGCTCCTAAAGCCCGATGCGGTTGGCACGGGCGGTCAGGAAAATGCCGCTCGGTTTATCGGCCGGCAGGTCGGCGATGCGCACGAAGCTCCCGGTGTCGTAGACTTCGACCCGATCCTCGTCACGGACCGACAGCCAGACCTGCTCGCCGCGCGGCGTGAACTCCATGTGCAGAACGGCCTTGCCGGGCCTGAGCGTGCGCAAGATGCGCCGGCTTGCCACGTCGACCACCTGGACAACGTCGTTGTTTGGGTGGGCGAAGTTGACCCAGACCTGGCGGCCGTCCGGACGAGCAACGACGAATACCGGCTGACCCCGCACCGCGACTCGGCCCACTTCGCGCCAGGATTCGCGTTCCACCACCAGCACCTCGTGGCGCCCGACCGCGGGCAGGAAAAGTAGGTTGCCGGCGCTGGCCCAGCCTTCCAGGTGCGGCATCTTGTAGACCGGCAGCGGTTCTTCGCCGCGGCCGTAGCCGTCGAGGATTCGCTGCACCCCGCCCTCGGGACGCCAAAGGTCGAGCAGGGCAATGCCGTCTTCGCCGAACAGGCCGGCCAGATAATAGCGGCCGTCGGGCGTGATCAGACCGTCGTATGGTTGCCGGCCGATATCTTGGTACTTCTGTATTCCGGGTTCGCCGGGACTCGACAGGTCCGCGATCCAGATTTCGCCGGCGTCGTAGAGGCTGAAGACGAACCTCTGGCCCGGCGCGTCTACCAAGCCGACGACCTTGGAGCGCGCTTTGTTGGCGCCGTAGATTGCCGGGATGTCGGCGACCGGTGCAAGCGTCTCAGCGTCGAAGATGCGCACGCCGCCCGGTTCGTAGTTGGAAACGGCGATCAACTTGCCGTCCTGCGAGATCGCGCCGCCGATCGAGTTGCCGGCCTGCACCACCCGCTTGACCAGCCGCCCGGCCAGGAGGTCGATCTTGCTGAGGCCGCCGTCGCGGCCGAAGACATAGGCATAGCGGCCGTCGCGGGAAAAGACCGTCGAGGCGTGCGACAGGTCACCCAAGGCCGCGACTTGGTGTAGTGCGGAACGCCCCGTTGTCTCGAAGATCTGCACGCGGCCTGCCGCGCGCTCGACCACCAGTCCCAAATCGCCGGTGCCACGAGACGCGGCCTGACAGCCGGCCAGGCCGAATGCGAGAAACAGAGCCAGCAGGGACAAATGCTTGGTCGGGCGTTTCGGAAACCTCGTTTCGACCATTTCAAAGCCCCTCTTTCAGACGCCGGACCAACCAGCCCGCCTCGTCACGGTCGATTTCGAAGCCCCAGGGCGCCATCGGCGTGCCCGGCCGGCCGTCGAGGATGACCTCGACCAGTGCTTCCGCTGGGCTGTCCGCGAGCGCCGCGGGCAGAAGCGATGGACCG
Source organism: Kiloniellales bacterium (assembly GCA_041617155.1). Taxonomy (GTDB): domain Bacteria; phylum Pseudomonadota; class Alphaproteobacteria; order Kiloniellales; family JAKSDN01; genus CAMYKD01. Next base: position 3,839 of record JBFJPL010000166.1, on the reverse strand, counting down.
AGGCCGCCCTTCAGGGTCATGCCGTGGCAGGAGCCGCAGTCCTGCCGCAACCTGTAGAGCAACTCGCCTTGCCGCTCGGCTGTCGGTTCGGCCATGGCCGCAGGGCCGGCGATCAGCACGAGAAAGGCGCCGACGATCGGGAGCGACTTAGCCATGGCTGGCTTCCCGCACTTCCGGGATGGTGTCCTCTAGCGGCCAGGGTGCGGCAGCCAGGACATCGGCGAGCGAGACGACCCGGCCGATGACGATCAGGACCGGCGCGCCGAGCCGGGCGCTCCCGGCCTGATCCGGCAGGTCGGCCAGGGTGGCGACGCAGATCGTCTGGTGCGGCGTGGTGCCGCTGGCGATGGCCGCGGCCGGCGTGTCCGCCGACAGGCCCGCGGCGATCAGTTCGCGTGAGATCTGCTGCAGGTTGGCCAGGCCCATGTAGATGACCAGCGTGGTGTCGGGGTCGGCCAGACTGGCCCAATTGAGATCCAGATCCCGATCGTCGCGGCAATGGCCGGTGACGAAGCGCACACCCATGGCCAGGCCCCGATGGGTGAGCGGTATACCAAAACCGGCGGTGCAGCCCGAGGCCGCGGTAACGCCGGGCACGACCTCGAAAGCCACACCGTGACGGGCGAGGTGTTCGGCCTCCTCGCTGCCGCGCCCGAAGATGTAGGGATCGCCGCCCTTGAGCCGCACGACCCGGTGACCCGTGCGCGCCAAGCGGACCAGGAGGGCGTTGGTTTCGTCCTGCGACAGAGTGTGGTGAGCGTTCGCCTTGCCGACGTAGATGCGCATCGTTCCCGGCGGGATCAGCGCAAGTATCTCGGGCGAGATCAGGCGGTCATAGACGACGGCCTCGGCCTGCTGGATCAAGCGAAGCGCCTTGACCGTAAGGAGATCGGGATCGCCAGGGCCGGCGCCGACCAGATGAACGAGAGGCTGAACCGTTCCGGACATCCGTGTGAGCTTCCTGCCTTTGGGAATGGGTGGCACGCACCGGCGGGGCGAAAGGGGCGAGGCCACGGACCTCGCCCCGTCGGCCCTAGTAAACGTCGTTTCGCGTGTTGAAGACGTTGAACTTGCCGGTCGGTGTGATCAGGCGCTTGTCGCGGATGACATGCTTCAGCTTTCGCGTCTTGTCGTCCACGATGACGATTGCCGATTCCTGATCCTTGCTGTTCCAGACCGAGAACCAGACCTCGTCGCCGGCCTTGTTGTATTCGCCCTGGACCACCCGGCGGACGCCTTCGGTGATGCCCGACCATTCACCGATCGGCAGTACCTCATAGGCCTTGTCCAGATTGCCGATGTCGAAGACCGCGACCGAGGAGGCGAGCTCCGCCTCCGGGTTTAACGGCGTATCGACGTAGAGGTTCTTCGACTTCGGGTGGGTCTTGATGAACAGCGAGCCGCCGCCCTGACCCTCCAGGCTCTGTACCACTTTCCAGGCGTATTTCTTGTGCTTCGCCGGGTCCGTGCCGATCAGCGCGATGGTCTCGTCGCCCAGGTGGGAGGTCGCCCAGACCGGACCGAACTTCGGGTGCACGAAGTTGGCACCGCGGCCCGGGTGAGGCTTGATGCCGGTCTCGACCAGGGCGACCAACTTGTCCTCCTTGGTGTCGACCACGGCCACCTTGTTGCGCGCGTTGGCCGCGACCAGGAAGTAGCGTCCGGTCGAATCGAACCCGCCGTCGTGCAGGAAGCGTTCGGCCTCGATGGCGGTCACCTTGAGGTTCTTGATGTCCTCGTAGTTGACCATCAGGATGTGGCCGGTTTCCTTTACCGTGACGATGAATTCCGGATTGTAGTGCGAGGCAACGATCGAGGCGACACGCGGCTCGGGATGGAATTCCTGGGTGTCGTAGGTCATGCCGCGGGTCGAGACGACCTTGATCGGCTCCAGCGTGGCACCGTCCATGATGACGTATTGCGGCGGCCAGTAGGCGCCGGCGACGGCGTACCTGTCCTCGTAACCCTTCATCTTCGAGGTTTCGACGGAACGGGCCTCCATGCCGACCTTGATCTCGGCCACCGTCTGCGGCGGGTTCATCCAGAGGTCGACTAGGTTGATCTTGGCGTCGCGGCCGATGGTGAAGAGATAGCGTCCTGAAGCCGAGAGGCGCGAGATATGCACCGCATAGCCGGTCTTCAGGATCGTGGCGATCTTCTTCGAATGGCCGTCGATCAAAGCAACCTCGCCGCTATCGCGCAGCGTGACCGAAAACAGATTGTCCAGGTCCAGCTTGTTCATCTGCTTCTTCGGCCGCTTGTCGACCGGCACCAGGACCTTCCAGCTCGCCTTGATCTCCGGCAGGCCGTACTCCGGCGGCTGTGGCGGATCGTTGAGCAGGTAGCGGGTCATGAGGTCGACATCCAGCTCGGTCATGTCGCCCGAAGTGCCCCAGTTGGGCATGCCGGCCGGCGAGCCGTAGTTGATGAAGGCTTGCAGGTACTCGTAGCCGAGTTCCTTTGTGATGTCGGTGGTCAGCGGCTTGCCGGTGGCGCCCTTGCGCAGGACGCCGTGGCAGCCGGCGCAGCGTTCGAAGTAAATTTGCTTGGCCTTGGTGAATTCCGCCTGGGTCATCGCCGGAGTGCCGGGCTTCTGCCCGGGCATTTCCGTTTCCTCTCCCGGCAGCACGTCCAGGCTGGGTTCATATTGCCCGCCCGGTGAGGTCTGGTGTTTCTTGAGGTCTTCGGGTTTCGGCTTCTCCGCCGCCTGCAGGACGGCAGTTGAAAGAAAAAGCGTGGTCGCGGCGGCAAGCCCGACGATCGTGCGGAGCAGTCCCTGTCTCATGATGCGCCCTCACTAAAAAAGGATCGCACAACATAAGCCGTCTGCGGGCTTTGGTTCCTTGACGATGGTCAAGTCCCGGCTGGATTCAGGTTCGTACGAGGTCGCACAGAATTGAGCTTGGTCAAGGAAGCGGGCGCGTCATCCGGGCGAGAATTCGAGCGGTTGCGCGAAGGCGCGGGCTACGGAAAGAGATTGGAATGACACCAAGGCCTCGATGCGGCGCGGCCGCAAGGGCATTGCCGGTATTGTTTCTTTGGCTAGCGCTCGCGTTCTTGCCCGCGATGGCAGCGGCGAATGTGGCCGACGACATGGCCGAGGTGTTTCCAGGCGCAACTGCCTTCGGGCCGGTCGAGGGTAGGCCACCGGCGGCTACCGCCTACCGGGATGGGGCGGTTGTCGGCTATGTCTTCTCGACCGCGCAGGTGGTTGCCTCGGCCGGTTACTCGGGCAAGCCGCTCGATATAATGGCCGGCGTCGACTTGGCAGGGCGCATCACCGGCGCGGCGATCCTGGAGCACAGCGAGCCAATTCTGGTGATCGGCGTCAGCGACCAGGACCTCGCGGCCTTTGTCGCGCAGTACCGCGGACTCGACGTTCGCGATCCGGTGCGTGTTACCCGCCACGGCAGGCAGGGTCGCAATGCGGTCGACGCGGTCGCCGGGGCGTCTATTTCCTCCGTCGTGTTCAACGATTCCATCTTACGCGCGGCGCGCGCCGTTGCGCGCAGCCGGGGCCTGCTCGGTCAGGCATCCGCCGCCGTCGATTTCGAGAGCTTCGAGCCCGTTGGCTGGTCCGTACTGCTAGCCGAAGGCTCGCTGGCACCGCTCACCGTTACCGTGGCCCGTGCCCAGCAGGCAGTGGCTGAACAGGGCGGCCAACTCTATCCCGACGCCGCCCCGCGCCCCGATGACGCGGCGACGTTCTTCGGCCTCTATGCCGGATTGGCGACGCCGGCCCGGGTCGGTCGCAACTTGCTGGGTGACCGACTCTATAACCGTGTCTTGGCCGACCTGAAGGAGGGCGACCAGCTGATCTTCGTCGGTGGTGAGGGTGT
>JBFJPL010000165.1:0-6725 GCA_041617155.1 Kiloniellales bacterium | reverse complement strand
TCATCGTTGCGGGTTCGGCGCAGCTTGGCTTTTATGAAAAGCCCGAAGCGAAGCTCGTGGCGCTGTATAGCTATCTGTGCATTGCCGCGGTCCTGGCGATGTTGCTGGCCGCCGCCATCGCGGAACGGCGCCGCGCCCAGATGGCGCTCGAAGCGTCGCACGGCGCTCTGGAACGGAAGGTCGAGGCGCGCACCGCGGATCTGGCAAGCGCCAACCTCCGGCTGCGCGGTGAAATCGAGGAACGCAAGCAAACGGAGCGAAAGCTTCGGCTGGCACAGTTCTCGATCGACCATGCGGGGGACGCTGTTTTCTGGCTCGATCGGAGCGGCCGGGTCGTCTACACGAACGATACCTTCTGCGCGAGCCTCGGCTATTCCCGGGACGAACTTCTGCGCCTGACCGTCTTCGATTTCGGCCAGGCCGTGACGACCGAGGATTTCTTCCGAAGCTGGGAGAGAATTTCGACGCGCGGCTCCTATACCTTCGAAGCATGCCACCAAGCAAAGGACGGGCGAACGATACCGGTCGAGGTATCGTCGTACTATCTGAATTTCGGCGACATCGAGGTCGCCTGCGGCATTTCCCGTGACATCACGAACCGTAAACGAGCCGAGGCGGCGCTCCGCGAGAGCCAGGAACGCCTGCAACAGGCGATCCACCTTTCGGGTGTGGGTTACTGGGTCTGGGACACCATCGCGGACAGGTGCATTTACTGCTCCGAAGAACAGGCACGGATTCACGGAACCACGGTCGATGACTACGTGGCCCGCTGCTCGAAACCGGAGGGCGACTTTGCGTTCACGCATCCGGAGGATCGCGAAAAGCTCAAAGCCGCGCTCAGAGATTTGCGCGCTGGTCGCGGTTTCGATTTGGAGTACCGGGTGGTCACGCCGAGTGGCGAAGTGCGACACATCCGGGAATTTGCCAAACCCATAATCGACGCGACGGGAACCGTGGTCCGGGAGCATGGAACGCTGCAGGACATTACGGAAATCAAGCGCGCCGGAGAGGCCATGCGGGAAAAGGACGAGCGGCTCCGAGAGCTGCAGTCACAACTACTCCACGCATCGCGGCTCAGCGCCATGGGGCAAATGTCCGCGGCACTGGCGCACGAGCTCAACCAACCGCTCATGGCCATCATGAACTACGCCCAGGCCAGTCAGCTGGCCATGCGGGCCGATCGGCAGGTGCCGGTCAGAGCCTACGATCTGGCGGAGAAGGTCCTCGAACAAGCCGATCGCGCCGGGGAAATTATTCGTAGCCTCAGGCGGTTGCTTGAAAATCGGGAACTGAAAACTTCGGCAGAGGACGTGAACGGCGCCATCGAGGAGGTCTGCCCGCTGGCCCTGATCGGGACAAGGGCGCAGGGTATCGACGTCGTGTTCGACTTGGAGGAGAGCTTGTCACCGGTCGAGATCGATAAAATCCAGATTCAGCAAGTGCTGTTCAATCTCATCAGAAACGCAACCCAAGCGATGTCGAATTCGGAGCGGCGGACTCTGACGATCGCGACATCATCCAGCGGATACCGCCTGGTCGAAGTTGCCGTAAGCGATACCGGGAGCGGTTTCCCGCAGGGCGTCAAGGCGCGGCTTTTCCAACCTCTGGTCAGCACAAAAAAAGACGGCATGGGATTGGGCCTGTCGATAAGCCGGGCGATCATCGATTGCCACGGCGGCGACTTGTGGGCGAAGTCAAACCCGGGCGGCGGCACAAGCTTCTTCTTTACCTTGCCGGTCGCGGCAACCGCCGGTGCTTCGCTTCCGGAAAGCCGGCGGCAGGTCGCCTCGACCGCCTGAGCGCAGCCACCGATGGTTCCGGGGCCCGTACCGGGCCCGAACAGCGTTGCCGGACGATCGGGTCGGCTTCACGAGTCGATCAGGCGAAGCGGCGCCAGCTCGGCCGGGTCCAACCCGGTGGCCAGGATCGACTCGGGCGCCTTGCCTTGCCGGATCAGACCGGCAGCAAGCCGGCCGGCGGCGGGCGCGGTCTGGATGCCGTAGCCGCCCTGGCCAGCGAGCCAGAAGAAGCCCTCCGCGCGGGGGTCCCAGCCGATCACCAGATCGCCGTCCGGTGCGAAGCTGCGCAGGCCGGCCCAGCTGTGCTCGACCCGGCGCACGGAAAGCCTGACCGCAGCCTGAAAGCGGTCGACCGCAAGCGCGATGTCCAACTCCTCCGGCTGCACGTCAGAGGGCGGGACCGGGGTTTCGTCGGCCGGCGAGAGCAGCAGCTTGCCGCCCGGCTCGGGTTTGCAGTACCAGGTGTGCGCCGCATCGACGATCAATGGCCAAGCCGCCGAACCGTGGCCGTCGCCCGGGCCATCGACGATGATCGCCGTGCGCCGCTTGGGTTGGATGCCAAGCGGCCCAAGGCCCGCCAGGCCGGCCACCAAATCGGCCCAGGCACCGGCGGCGTTGACCACCACCGGGGCGGTGAAGCGCCCGGCCTTGGATTCGACCGCCCAGCCGCCGGGCGTGCGGCGCAATGCCAGCACCTCGGCCCGGGTCACGGCCCGGCCGCCCGCCGTCCTGAAACGTTTTAGGTAGCCGCTGTGCAGGCCATGCACGTCGAGGTCCTGGGCGTCGGCCTCGTAGGCCGCCGAGACCAGCTTGTCGCGCCTGAGCAATGGCACCTTGGCGAGCGCCTGGTCGAGCGAAATGGGCGCCATTCCGTCGCCCGCGGCCAGGGTATCCGCCATGGCCGCCTCCTGGCCGACCGGCGCGACCATCAGAACCCCCCGCGGGGCGACCAGGGGATGGTCGGTGAAACCCTCAGGGGGCGACACGAAGAACGGCCGCCCGGCGGTCGTCAGCCGGCGCACGTTGGGCGGCCCGTAGTTCTGGAACAGCAAGGCGGCGGAGCGCCCAGTGCTGTGATAGGCGAACTGATCCTCGGTCTCGAGCAGCAGCACGCCGGCACCTGCCAAGGCCAGCTCGCAGGCGGCGGAAACACCGGCGATGCCGCCGCCTATGACAATGATTTCGCTGTCCGCGCCCATTTTCCCGGCCGATTTATCCCGCAGATTGCCTCGGACCCAGCACTTTAGCCGAACCGGCACCGGGCGCCATCCCGGCCCCGGGCCGGCCCGCGCCGCGGAACGCCATGAAAATTGATTTGCCTCAAGGAGCAGGTGGCCGAATCGGGCCATGCTCGCGCTTGCTTGGTCCAGCAGGCAGTCTATGATGAGGCGAAATACGCCACTTTTCGCTTCGGTACAGGACTAAGTGGCCGGAGGCGAACAAAACAGGGAGGAAATCAGACATGCGTATGCTCACGGCCGCGCTCGCGGCATTTGGCGTTGTATTGGCCGGGCCGGCGTTTGCCGCCTGCGACCCGGGCGAGATCGTCATCAAGTTCAGCCACGTCACCAACACCGACAAGCATCCCAAGGGCATTGCCGCGTCGCTGCTGGAGAAGCGCGTCAACGAAGAGATGAACGGCAAGGCCTGCCTGGAGGTTTTTCCGAGCTCTCAGCTCTACAACGACGACCAGGTGCTTGAAGCCATGTTGGCGGGCGACGTCCAGCTGGCCGCGCCGTCCCTGTCTAAGTTCGAGAAGTTCACCAAGAAGTTCCGGCTGTTCGACCTGCCGTTCGTTTTCGACGACATCAACGCGGTCGAGCGTTTTCAGAACTCGACGGACGGCCAGAATCTGAAGGATGCGATGAAGCGCCGCGGCCTCCAGGGCCTGGCCTTTTGGCACAACGGCATGAAGCAGATCTCGGCGCGCAAGCCGTTGCTCGAACCGGCCGATGCCGCCGGCCTCAAGTTCCGTGTCCAGCCGTCCGACGTGCTGGTCGCCCAGATGGAGGCGCTGAAGGCAAATCCGCAGAAGATGGCCTTCTCCGAGGTCTACGGCTCGCTGCAGACCGGCGTGGTGGACGGCCAGGAGAACACCTGGTCCAACATCTACGGCCAGAAGTTCTTCGAGGTTCAGGACGGCATCACCGAGTCGAACCACGGCATCATCGACTATCTCGTCGTCACCTCGACCGAATGGTGGGACAAGCTGCCGGGTGATGTCCGCGACCAGTTCAAGACCATCCTGGACGAGGTCACCGCCACCCGCAACGCCGAGTCGACCCGGGTCAACGAGGAGGCCAAGCAAGCCATCATCGCCGCCGGCGGCAAGGTTCGCCAGCTGACCGGCGAGCAGCGCAAGAAGTGGGTCGACGCGATGAAGCCGGTCTGGGCCAAGTTCGAAGGCGATATCGGCGCCGATCTGATCGCCGCCGCGCAGTCCGCCAACGCAACCAACTGACGGCCTAAAAGCAGCATGGGTCCGACCCGGGTAACCGGGTCGGACCTTTCTCTGACAAGTCCTAAGGGGCCGGGGGGTCGCCATGCACGCCGAGCCAAAAACCAAGTTCGGCCGGGTCATCAATGAGATCGAGGAGACGCTGATCGCGGTCATTCTCGGCCTCATGACGGTGGTCACCTTCGCCAACGTCATCGCGCGCTACGTCTTCAACGCCAACATTCTCTGGGCACTGGAGACGACAGTGTTCCTGTTCGCCTGGCTGGTCCTGATCGGCGCGTCCTACTGCGTGAAGACCCGCGCGCATCTCGGCGTCGACGTCGTGCTGAACAGCGTTTCGCCCGGGGCCCGCCGCGTCCTGGCGCTGCTCTCCGTCGCCGCCTGTCTGGTCTTCAGCGTGCTCCTGCTGATCGGCTCATGGAACTACTGGGCGCCGTTCGCCGCCCTGCCGATGCTCGACGGCACGCTCAAGGACCAGGCCTGGTACGAGGTCAACGACATTCCCATGCTAGGCTTCCTGCGCTTCATCGAAGCCTCGATGAACCAGGGCGAGGCCTACGAGAAGCTGCCCCGTTTCATCCCCTACGCCGCCCTGCCGATCGGCCTTCTGCTGCTCACGCTGCGCTTTCTTCAGGTCGCGTGGAAGGTGATCACCGGCGAAGCCGACACGATCATCGCCAGCCACGAGGTCGAGGAGCTGGTCGAGGAAGCGGCGGCGAAGGCGGACCGGGAAGGCTGAGCCATGGGCGTCCTATTCCTCTTCGTGATGGTTATCGGCCTGCTGCTGATCGGCGTGCCGATCGCCGTCTCCCTGGGCCTCAGCTCGATCATCTTCCTGTTGGTCTATTCCGACAGCTCGCTCGGTTCGATCGCGCAGACGCTGTTCAACGCCTTCGCCGGACACTTCACGCTTCTGGCCATCCCGTTCTTCATCCTGGCCTCGACCTTCATGTCGACCGGCGGCGTCGCCCGGCGGATCATCCGCTTCGCGATTGCCTGCGTCGGCCATTTCCAGGGCGGCCTGGCGATCGCGGGGGTCTTTGCCTGCATGCTGTTCGCGGCGCTCTCGGGCTCGTCACCCGCCACCGTGGTCGCGATCGGGAGCATCGTCATCGCCGGCATGGTCCAGGTCGGCTACACCAAGGACTTCGCGGCCGGCGTGATCTGCAACGCCGGTACGCTCGGCATCCTGATTCCGCCCTCGATCGTGATGGTGGTCTACGCCTCGGCCGTGGACGTCTCGGTCGGCAGGATGTTCCTGGCCGGCGTCATCCCCGGCCTGGTCGCCGGCCTGATGTTGATGATCGGCATCTACATCGCGGCGAAGGTTCGCGGCCTGCCGGCGCAGGACTGGGCCGGCATGCGCGAGATTCTGGTCGCGGCCCGTGACGCGGGCTGGGGCCTGTTCCTCATCATCATCATCCTGGGCGGCATCTACGGCGGCATCTTCACGCCGACGGAGGCGGCGGCGGTCGCCGCGGTATACGCCTTCTTCATCGCCAATTTCGTCTACAAGGACATGGGACCGCTCAAGGGCGAGGGCGATCACCGCCACGCCTTCCTGTCGCGGCCGCAAAGCCTGATCACGGTGTTTTTCCATCCGGATACCAAGCATTCGCTGCTCGAGGCCGGCAAGACCACGATCATGCTGCTGTTCATCATCGCCAATGCGCTGATCCTGAAGCACGTGCTGACCGAGGAGCAGATCCCCCAGACCATCGCCGGGGCGATGCTGGCGGCCGGATTCGGGCCGGTCATGTTCCTGGTGATCGTCAACCTGATCCTGTTGATCGGCGGTCAGTTCATGGAGCCCTCGGGCCTCATCGTCATCGTCGCGCCCCTGGTGTTCCCGATCGCCATCTCGCTTGGCATCGACCCGATCCATCTCGGCATCATCATGGTGGTGAACATGGAGATCGGCATGATCACGCCGCCGGTCGGCCTCAACCTGTTCGTGACCTCGGGGGTCGCCGGCATGCCGATGCTGCGCGTGGTCAAGGCCGCCCTGCCCTGGCTCGGCATCCTCTTTATCTTCCTGATCATGGTGACCTACATACCGTGGCTGTCGACCTACCTGCCGACCATGCTGATGGGGCCCGAGATCATCACGAAATAGGCCACGGGCTTGGTTAACGGCGATCCGATCGGACCCGCCCGGGCCGCGCGGCCGCGGCGAGGCCTGCAGACTTGCGCCAGCGGCCGATCTCGATATGATCGGGCGCGCAAAAAAGCGGCTGTTCCAGACAAGGCCGTAGACCAATAAAACGAATGGACAGGAGGAACAAATCCCATGAAGTACACCAGGATTCTGATCGGCGCCGCGACCGGCGCGGCCCTGCTCTCCGCGGCCGCCGCGATGCCGGCCTCGGCCAAGGTCGAGGGCGACACCATCGTCCTCGGCTCGGCCATTTCCTTCACCGGCAAGTACTCGACCAACGGCATTCACGCCAAGAACGGCTATGAGCTCG
>JBFJPL010000164.1:0-6843 GCA_041617155.1 Kiloniellales bacterium | reverse complement strand
CTGAGGCCGCACCGCAGGTCGTCGCGCAAGGCCTCGTCGTCGAGCAGGAATCGCACCATGTCGAGACGCCCGGCGATCGCCTCTGTATCGGTCAACGGTGCCCCCAGGCGGGCGCCCAGTAGGCGCCCGCCGGCGCCGGTCACGGTGCGGTCGATGGTGCCGAGCAGGCTGCCCCGCCGGCCGCCGGCCAGGGCCTGGGTCAGCTCGAGGTTGCGGCGGGTCGCGGCGTCGATCTCCATCACCACGCCGCCGGCCAGACGCCGCGGCGGCGCCAGGCGCGGCAGGCGGCCCTTCTGGGTCAGCTCAACATAGTCGACCAGCGCGCCGGCCGCGGCCAGCTCGGCGCGGCTGAACTCACCGAAGGCGTCGAGCGCCTTGACCTGGAAAATCTGCTCAAGCCGGCGGCGCGCGTTGGTGCTGTCGAAGCGGGCCGAGGGCAGCGGCGAGAGCGCGCTCTTCCATTCGCCCAGCAGCTCGAAGAGGTCGGGCTGCTGGAGCAGTCGGTCGGCCAGCAGCAATTCACCCGGCTGCAGGCGCGACAGGGCGGCGCCCAACACCCCGGCCGCCACCGGCTGGGCCAGAAAGTCGCCGGTCGAAACGTCGAGCCAGGCCAGCCCCAGTTCGCCGCCGGCCTCGGCCAGCGCCGCCAGGTAGTTGTGCGCCCGGACGTCGAGCAGCTCGTCCTCGGTGATCGTGCCCGGCGTGACCACACGCACCACCGCGCGGCGCACGACCGACTTGCCGCCGCGTTTCTTGGCGGCGGCCGGATCCTCCATCTGTTCGCAGATCGCGACCTTGAAGCCGCCGCGGATCAGTTTCGAAAGATAGCCGTCGGCCGCGTGCACCGGCACGCCGCACATGGGGATGTCCCGCCCGTTGTGCCGGCCGCGGCGGGTCAAGGTGATGTCGAGCGCCTTGGCCGCCTTGACCGCGTCCTCGAAGAACAGCTCGTAGAAATCGCCCATGCGGTAGAACAGCAGGCCGTCCGGGTGATCCCGCTTGATCTTCAGGTACTGGATCATCATGGGGCTGGCACCGGCGCGTGGCGACGGCCGGTCGGCCGACAGGGCGGTATCTTCGGGACTCGATTCGGGCACGGGCTGGCTGCTGGGCACTGGCTTCTCGGGGGACGCAGAAAGGCCGGCGACCATAGCACAGCCGTGCCGGTCCGGGGATAGTCCTTGGCAAGCGCCGCAGCGCTAGGCAAGCTAACGGCGACCAGGCGAGATACCTTCGCGGTGCGCTACCAAAGGAGCGGATTTGTGAGCGAGAACGGCAGCCGGGAGTCGGGCGTGACGGAAGTGGTCGGCCGCTTTGCCGACGGCGATACCTTCAAGGCGGCCGTGGCCGCGCTCAGGGACGCCGGCTTCCAGCCCAGCGACCTATCGGTGCTCGACACCCACGAAGCGCTTTCGGCCAGCGAGCCGCCGAGCGAGGCCTGGAAACAGAGCCTGGCCGGGCTGGTCGGCGAGGTCAAGTACGTTGGCCCCCTGACCACGGCCGGGCTGATCGCGATCGCCACGGGCCAGATCGGCATGGCAGTGGCGGCGGTCATGGCGGCGGGCATTACCGGAGTGGCGCTGCGCGAGCTGCTGGAGGACATCAAGGCGACGCCGCACACCGAGGACTTCGCCCGCGCCCTGGAACGCGGCGCCGTGCTGCTTTGGGTCACGGTCGCAAGCGCGGAGCGCGAGGCCGACGCCAGCGAGATCCTGACCCGGCACGGCGCGGCCGACGTCCACCGCCATCAACTCCCCGCAGCCTGACGGGTCCGGCCTTTGACGGCTCCGGTGCCCACCAGTAACATTCCACGCAGACGAACGATCGCAGGCGCCGACCCGGGGCACCCGCCGTCCAGAATGATAAATCGCCGGAGCAAGCGTCACGGGGGGGGTGAACTAGAGATGGATGACGACAAAGAGCGCGCCATGTTCGAGGACGCCCTGCGCATGCACGCCCAGGGCCGGCCCGGCAAGTTGGAGATCCAGGCAACCAAGCCGCTGACCACGCAGCGGGACCTGACGCTCGCCTATTCCCCGGGCGTCGCCGCGCCTTGTCTGGCGATCGCCAAGGACCCCGCGAAGGCTTACGACTACACCGCCAAGGGCAACGTTGTGGCGATCATCTCCAACGGCACCGCTGTGCTCGGCCTGGGCGATCTCGGGGCGCTGGGCGCCAAGCCGGTGATGGAAGGCAAGGCGGTGCTTTTCAAGCGCTTCGCCGACGTCGATGGCATCGATCTGGAGGTCGATACCCGAGACGTCGACGAGTTTGTCAACTGCGTGCGCTTCCTGGGCAAGACCTTCGGCGGCATCAACCTGGAGGACATCAAGGCGCCGGAGTGCTTCATCATCGAACAGCGCCTGAAGGAGCTGCTCGACATCCCGGTGTTCCACGACGACCAGCACGGTACCGCGATCATCGCCGCCGCCGGGCTGATCAACGCCGTACATCTGACCGGCCGGGAACTCGGGTCGATCCGCATGGTGATCAACGGCGCCGGTTCGGCCGGGATCGCATGCGCCGAGCTGATCAAGGCGATGGGTGTGCCGCACGACCATGTGGTGCTGTGCGATACCCGCGGCGTGATCTACCAGGGCCGCAAGGACGGCATGAACCAGTGGAAATCGGGCCACGCGGTCAAGACCAAGGCGCGCAATCTGGCCGACGCGCTCGAGGGCGCCGACGTCTTCTTCGGCCTGTCGGCCAAGGGCGCGGTCGACCAGGCCATGATCCAGGCGATGGCGGAAAAGCCGATCATCTTCGCCATGGCCAACCCGGACCCGGAAATCACGCCCGAGGAGGTCGCCGAGGTGCTGCCGGACGCGATCATGGCCACGGGCCGTTCGGACTATCCGAACCAGATCAACAACGTCCTCGGCTTCCCCTACATCTTTCGCGGCGCGCTCGACGTGCGCGCCTCGACCATCAACATGGAGATGAAGATCGCCGCCGCCGAAGCCCTGGCGGCGCTCGCCCGCGAGGACGTGCCCGACGAGGTGGCCCGGGCCTATGCCGGCCGGCGACTGCGCTATGGCCCCGGCTACATCATTCCGGCGCCCTTCGACCCGCGTCTGATCGTGGCCATACCGAAAGCGGTCGCCGAAGCGGCGATCAGGAGCGGCGTCGCCTCACGGCCGTTCGAAGACATCGAGGCCTACGAACAGGAGCTTTCGGCACGCCTCGACCCGACCGCCGCCAATCTGCAGGGCATCTTCGAGAAGGTGCGCCACCACCCGAAACGGGTGGTCTTCGCCGAGGGCGAGGAAGAAGCCTCGATCCGGGCGGCGCTGGCCTATCAGCAGGCCGGCTACGGCACGCCGCTGCTGGTCGGCCGCGAGGAGATCATCCGCGAAACCATGAAAACGATCGGCATCAAGGGCGACTTTGTTGAGATCCACAATGCGCGCCTCTCCGAAAACAACAGCCGCTACCGCGACTACATCTATCAGCGGCTGCAGCGCAAAGGCAAACTGCCGCGGGACTGCCAGCGCATGGTCAACCAGAACCGCAATGTCTTCGCCGCCTGCATGGTGGCCTGCGGCGAAGCCGACGGCATGGTCACCGGCCTGACCCGCGGTTTCGGCGTGGCCTTCGAGGACATCACCCGCGCGATCGACCCCAAGGCCGGGCACCGCGCCTTCGGCCTGTCGATCGTCGTGGCGCGGGGCCGCACCGTGTTCCTGGCCGACACCTCGGTGCACGAGCTGCCGACGCCGGAGCAGATGGCCGACATCGCGATACAAAGCGCCGCGCAAGCGCGGGCCATGGGCCACGAGCCACGGGTAGCGTTGCTCAGCTTCTCCAATTTCGGCAATCCGCCGCGCGAGAAGGCGCGTCGGGTACGCGAAGCGGTCAAGGTGCTCGACGAGCGCGAGGTCGATTTCGAATACGACGGCGAGATGCAGGCCAACGTCGCCCTCGACGGCGAGCTGATGCACCAGCTCTACCCCTTCTGCCGCCTGTCGGGACCGGCCAACATATTGATCATGCCGGCGCTGCACTCGGCCAACATCTCCGCCAAGTTGATGCAGATGATCGGCGGTGGCACGGTGATCGGACCGCTCTTGATCGGATTGAGCAAATCGGCGCAGATTGTGCCCCTGGGCGCCACGGTGGGCGATCTCGTGACCGCAGCAGCGTTGGCCGCCCACGACGCCATCGATAACGAAACGCTGGTTTGAGACCAAGTCTCGAAATCCGTGACTCATGGCCTATCCTTCGAGACGCGTTCTTCGAACGCTCCTCAAGATGATGATATATGCCTTATATCAATGACTTACCTCATGCTGGGCAACCATCATGTTGTGGATTGTGTGGGCCATCGGTCGTACTCATCGAGATTTGGCATAAGACGCCCTCTCAAGTTCGCTTTACTGGTCGACAGCGCGGCATGAACGGTAGCAAGAACCCAAAACCAACCGCCTGACCGCGATTATGACCTTGGCGGCGCCCGGTTTGGCTAGACTCGCCGTTCCGGCGGTAATCGGCGTCTTGGACAGGCGTCATGCCTTAGGCGGCGCACTGGTGGTCCTGGCCGGTGTCGGCCTTGTTCTGTGGCGTCATTTCGAGCAGCTCGATGTTCTGCCGCGTTTCGCTACAACGATCGGCGGCAAGCAGGGAGGTCCGGCGGCGGCGAAGGCGCGGGCAGCCGCGCGACTCCTGTGTCCCGATCTCGGCAAATCCGGGCCCCGGTCGCTTCTGTGCCAACAGGCCGGCCGGCGGCAGCCGGAAGCGGTCGTGGCCGGGAACGAGTCGATCCTCACCAGCTTCCCGGACCCGCTGATCTTGCTGGACGGCGAGCGTCATATCGCGCGCGCCAACCCGGCTGCGGAGGCCCAAATCGGCGCCAACCTCGCCGGCCGCGATCCGGTAGCCGCCCCGCGGAACCCGACCCTGCTCGAAGCGGTCTGGGGCCGCAACGTCTATGTCGAGATTCATACCGTCGACGTGCACATCCGATGCCCGCGCAGGGCGATCAACAGCGGTCAGGAAAACAATCTGATCCGCATGGTACGATCGGCCGGCTACGTCCTGGAACGGCCCGGTGCTTAAGCCGACAGAAAAGCGCGCAAGACCAAGAACAGCAGGGCCGCGATCACGGCCGTGGCCGGAACGGTGATCACCCAGGCCGATACGATGGTCAGCAGGTGCACACGGCGCACCAGCTTGCGCCGGGCGATGTTGTTGCCGCCTGCCGCCGCCTTAGCGGCTCGCTCACTTTCGCTTTTCCACTTCGACCCCGGGCGCGGACGCCGGCTGGTGTAGTACTCGCGGAAGAAGCCGACTCCGAAGACCGCGCCCACGGCGATGTGGGTCGAGCTGACCGGCAGGCCCAAGGCCGAGGCGACGATCACCGTAATCGCCGCCGACAGCGCGACGCAGTAGGCCCGCATGGGGTTCATCTTGGTGATCTCCTGGCCGACGGTGCGGATCAGCTTCGGGCCGAAGAGGAACAGGCCGGCGGCGATTCCGGTCGCCCCGATCAGCATGATCCAGAGCGGGATGCCGACCTTGTCCTCGACGCTGCCGGTCGACAGCGTACTGACGATCGCCGCCAAGGGCCCGACGGCGTTGGCCACGTCGTTCGATCCGTGGGCAAAGGACAGCAATGCCGCCGAGCAAATCAAGGGGATCGTGAAGAGGGCGCGGAGCGACTTATTGCGGTTCTCCATGCCCCTGGCCTGGCGCGCGATCAACGGCTTGAGCACGGCTAAGGCGGCCGCAAAGACCGCGCAGCCGATCGCGGCGATGACCAGGATGTCCGGTTGCCACAGCCGCTTCAGGCCCTTCATAATCAGATAGGCCGCGAACACGCCGGCCATGAGCGCGACCAGAAACGGCACCCACCGTTTGGCCGCGGCGATCTTGTCCTCCTGATAGATGATCATGATCTTGATGAAGGCCAGGAACACCGCCGCGATCACGCCGCCTAGCACCGGCGAGATCACCCAGCTCGCGGCGATCTTGGCCATGGTCGGCCAGGAGACCACGCTGAAACCGGCGGCGACGATGCCGCCGCCCATGACGCCGCCGACGATCGAGTGGGTGGTCGACACCGGCGCGCCGATATAGGTCGCCAGGTTGATCCAAAGCGCCGCCGCCAGGAGTGCCGCCATCATGGCCCAGACAAAGGTCGTGCCGTCGGCCATGAGACCGGGATCGATGATGCCCTTCATGATCGTCGAGACCACATCGCCGCCCGCGATCAGCGCCCCCGCGGCCTCGAAGATCGCGGCGATCACCAGGGCGCCCGCCATGGTCAGTGCCCGCGCGCCGACCGCCGGGCCCATGTTGTTCGCAACATCGTTGGCGCCGATGTTGAGCGCCATGTAGCCGCCGATCACTGCGGCCGCGACGATGAAGGTGCCCTGTTCGAACTGGCCGACCTGCAGCAGGCTGAAGACCAGCACCAATAGCAGGAACAGCCCACCCAGCCCCAGAGCGGCCAGCCGGCGGCCGGTGGCGTGGGTGACCTCTTCGATCCGAACGATCTTGTTCAGATCCTTGTCGAGGGTTTTCTTGACCAGAGGTTGGTTCGTCACCGGCCTGGGCTCCCCTAACACCAACATCGACTACGGGTCCGGTTACCGCAGTGCCCCGATTGGTTTGAAAGTGTCATATTGAGTCTGGCCGCGCCGCGCAATTGTTGATCGTTGGCAAGGGTGGGTCGACACCCGAAGACCGCAGTTAGCCGGCGTATTCCATGCTCCGGCTCGCCTGCTCGAGTGATTTGCTGACCTTGACCGCGCCGGGTTCGTCCGGCAGATGCTCGACCTTGAAGCCGAGTTTCCGCGCCAGCCCGAGCATGGCCGTGTTCTCTGCCAGGACGGTACCCCAGAG